>JAIRMT010000187.1 GCA_031258505.1 Treponema sp. | reverse complement strand
GGTCTTCAGGTGGGTGTTGTAGTTGACTCCCGTGGTATCCTGAACCGCCAGAATAGTACCGCCATAGCCTGACATACGCCGTATGGTTGCTTCCCGGTGCGCCCTAATAATTGCTTCCCGGTCAAATTCTTCGTTCCCCAGCATCCGGTAGACCGCCTTGTCCTCAGCCCGGTTGTCGCTTGCCTTCCAGATTGACGCGCCAGGCTGCTTTGCCAGAGTTTCCATCGTCCTGACAAACCGAGCCTCAAGCCGGATTGAATGAAAATCAAGAGCGGCGAATTCTTCCGCCTTATCGAAACCTTTCTCCTCTGCCATGTTCCCCTCCCAGAGTTTCCAAGGCTTTAGGGGAAGTATACCACAAATCAGTGAAATCTGTGGGTCAAGTTTAGCCCAAGTGACGGGGTATTAAACCCCACGGTAAGGGTGCTGTCGCGTTTCATGTGAGCGCGTGGATTGAAACAAATAAACAAAGTGTACAAGGGATTAGTGGCAACACCTAGGGATTCGTAACATGGTTTACTTTTTTACATAGTAAAGAAAGAATGTTGCTCGCCCTTTGTACACTTTGTTCAAAATACCTAGCAGATAACTGCTAGGCATTGGGATAAATATAAACAAAATCTAACTTTGCGTCAAGCATAAAATGATTATAAGTAAAAAATTTTTGTTGCGAATTGCCGGACGGCGGGGTTGAAGGTTTCTCCGTGGAATCGTATCGTATTATATTATTTATGGAAGGAATAAATTTCCTACACTCCCAGTTTTACGCCATAAAGGATGAGGTATTAAACCCCTGCTGTGAAGGCGCTGGCTTGCGTTCCATGTGAGCGCGTGGATTGAAAACAAACATGGTAAGAATCATAACTAGAAGTGAAACCTCGTCGCTGAGGGAAAACTTGTTGCGGATCATAGCGGTACTTATTGCGCTCGTCGCTTCGGCGTTCATCATGCTGTTTATGGGGTATAACCCGCTTGATGTGTATGAGCGGTTGGTTACCGGCTCTTTGGGGACGGCATACCGGTTCAGAGAAACGGTGAATAAGGCTATTCCACTCGCCACGCTTTCCCTGGGAATAGCCGTCGCATTTCGCATGAAGTTCTGGAACATCGGCGGCGAGGGACAGTTTTTTATTGGCGCTTATGGGGCTGCGCTCGTCGCGTTTGCCTTCCCCACCCTGCCTGCGCCGCTCCTGCTTCCGGCCATGTTTGCCACAGCCTTTGTGTTTGCTGGCGCATGGGCTCTCATTCCAGCCCTACTCAAGGCGCAGTTCGGGACAAGCGAGACACTGGTTACGCTGATGCTGAACTACATGGCGGCCAAGTGGGTCTCATACCTGCAATATGGGCCGTGGAAAGATCCGGCGGCCAGCGGTTTCCCCAAGATTGCGCCGTTCAACGAAAACGCGATACTGCCGAATGTGCTGGGAATACACGCAGGCTGGATCATCACGCTGCTTCTGGGTACCCTCGTGTATCTGCTCATCAAGAAAACAAAGCTCGGTTATGAGATTGATGTGCTGGGAGAAAGTGAAGACACGGCGCGTTACGCGGGCATGAATGTGCTGCGTATCACGATCATCACCATCATGTTGAGCGGTGGGCTTTGCGGTGTCGCCGGCATGATGCAGGCTTCGGCGGTGGAGCGTTCCCTTTCCGAACAATTATCAGGCGGCTTGGGCTTTACCGCAGTCATTACAACATGGCTTGCCCGCCTGAGTCCGCCGACTATTGTCGTGGTCTCTTTTCTGTTTTCTATGCTTATACAGGGCAGCGCGTTCCTGCAAAGTTCTTTAAAAATACCAGCGTCCATCTCAAGCGTTTTACAGGGGATTATCATCTTCTTTGTGCTGGGAAGCGAGTTCTTCCTGCGCTATCGTCTGGTGTTTAGTTCCAGTTATAAAGGAAGGAAACAATGATACCTTTTCTACAAACCGCCGTGCAGATGGGAACCCATATCCTATTTGCGGTACTTGGCGGCATACTCTGCGAAAAAGCAGGCAACATGAACTTAGGTATTGAGGGTATGATGCTTCTTGGCGCATCCTTGGGCTTTTCAGCGGCGCTGGCCACGGCAAATCCTGTGGCGGCAGTCTGCGCTGCGGGTCTCGCCGGCGCAGGCGGCGCACTCATCTACGCCATCATCACAGTAACGCTCCGAGGCAATCAAGTGGTTACCGGCCTCATCCTCACCATCTTTGGCACTGGCGTATCAGGCTTTCTGGGCAAGAACCTCTCCGGCCATCCCCTGCCTGACGCGATCAGCCAGGCATTCGCGCCAGTGTCTGTGCCACTTTTGAGCCGCATCCCTGTTATCGGCCCCATCTTTTTCCAGCAGAGCGTTTATGTGCTGGCGGGCATGGTTCTCGCGGTTGCGCTCTACTGCTATTTCCAATACACCCACGCCGGGCTGAACGTGCGGACGGTGGGCGAAAACCCTGCTGTGGCCGACGCCTCCGGCATACCAGTCGCGTTCTACAAATACATGCACATCTGCAGCGGCGGCTTTCTTTGCGGCCTGGGCGGGGCTTACCTTTCGCTGGTATTCGTGCCTCGATGGCAGGAAAACATCACTGCAGGCGCAGGCTGGATCGCGGTTGCGCTCATCATCTTCAGCACATGGAACCCCCTCAAGGCGATCTTTGCCGCGTATATATTCGGCGCGCTCAAGGGGATCGGCTTCAAGTTTCAGAACATCAACCTTGTGATACTGGGTAAAAAGATCGTGTTCTACCCTCAGTTACTCGACATGATCCCTTACATTGCCACCATTCTTGTACTGATCCTCATCACTCTGCGGAAAAAGAAGGAGTATCAGGCTCCTGCCGGCCTGGGCAACCCGTATTTCAGGGAGGAGCGTTAGGAAGCGTGAGCGCGGCCATAAAAGCCGCAAGTGCCTGCGCTGAAGAAAACATACCCTGAAAAAATGAGGGACCGCCGCCGCCACGCCCATTGTTTGCTTCCATCGCTGGTTTCAGTATGGGACGTATGTCAATACCTTTGGTTGAACAGAATGCGGCAAATTTGGAGTCCTTCGGCGACGCAAACACGAGCGGTACGCCACACAGCTTCTGGGCAGCGCGGCCTATGCGCAGCGCCTCGTCAAAGTCAGCGTCTGGGAGACTCAGCGCCAGTATGCCCGGCATGGGCGTCGCTCCCTCAGCCAAGATGCCTGCTTTTTGTAAGAGTTCCGTTGCCTTGAGCGTGGCAAGCGTTTCTTCCAGCGCTTTAACACGACGTTCAAGAGCGCCAGCCTTGTCAAGCAGGGCAAGCGCGGCCTGAGCAGTCTCCGCAACTGGAACCTTTAGGGCGCGGGAAACAATATCAGCATTGTTCCGCAGAAGACGGCTGTCGTTCAAGACTCGCCTTCCCGCGATAAACGAAACACGGGTCATGCCCTTGTACTTTTCCGCGCCAAGTATACGGAGCATATTGATTTCACCGGTGCTTCTGAGATGGGTTCCACAGCAGGGCGAAAAGTCATTGCCCTGAATCTCCACCACGCGGATCACCCCTTCGCCCTGGGGCGGAACCTTCCGCAGGGGGAACTCAGCCACATTCTCCGGCGGACAGAAGTGTGTTATAAGCAGACAGTTCCTTTCAATAGCGTCGAAGACCGCCTCCTCGACCTGAAGCAGGGTTTCTCTGGGAAGCTCAGGCGTATCCACATCAATCGTGTTTACCTCTTCGCCCAAGCGCATGGACAGCGTAGGCTTTCCAGTGAGCCGCAGTATGGTCCCGGACAAAAGGTGCTGCGCCGTATGCTGGGCGCTAAAGTCCCTGCGCCGCTGTGTGTCAAGCGTAAGTTCCACAACGCCAGTTTTGAATGTCGCGCCATCTGCCGCTGACACCAAGTGGAGAATGTCGCCGTCCTCTTCCCGCGTATCAAGCAGAGGCACACCGTTAATCGCGCCGCGGTCACCGCTTTGGCCACCACCCTCAGGATAAAAAATAGTCTTGTCAAGGATAAGCGCCGTCTTGTCCTTAAACGGACGGATTTCCAGAATAGTGGCGGTATGAATGTCGCCATCATCAATGTCGTAATAGAGCCGTTCAGTGTTCATTACCCTAATCTATCAGTGATAAACAAACAACAAAAGAGGGCGTTGACTCCAGGATAAACGCATAGAAATTCTCAAGTGCCTCTACCAGTCGCGTATACGCCCGTATCGCGCTCAAGCGCGCTAAGAAAGAAGAAGAAGAAGGGGGAGCGCCGTTGAGGAAGAAGCGCGCCTCTATTCGCCAATGCCGCGCCGTTTACTCCG
>JAIRMT010000152.1 GCA_031258505.1 Treponema sp. | reverse complement strand
TGCCTGCTTGCCTGCTTGCCTGCTTGCCTGCTTGCCTGCTTGCCTGCTTGCCTGCTTGCCTGCTTGCCTGCTTGCCTGCTTGCCTGCTTGCCTGCTTGCCTGCTTGCCTGCTTGCCTGGGAGAAGTCTGCCCGGAGAACTGACTTGTCATTTCTGTTAGCTGCATATAACTCATGTTGTTATTTTAATATAACAAAGTAAAAAAATAAGCAAGAGGTTTGAGCCAAAGTCCACAAAATTTATTCAAGGGACGGAACATTGTGAGGGTGCCAAACCCTCGTCGAGTAGGCAGACCAGAACATCATGGGGCGCCATAGAAGGAAAAGCCGCTTGCAAAGGTCCCCGATTCAGATACGCGCAAGGCGCAGGCTTAAGGTTCCCGATAATGCACAGTCTTTCAGTGTGAGCAGCAGACGATAGAGGCTATCCTTCTGCCAACTCTGGCGCAACTTTTTCGTCTACGGCGGTTTGCAGCGTGGCGGCGTCAAACGCGAGTTCCACCACGCCGCTTAACACTACCCGCCCGTCCGCGATTTCAGGCTGGTCAAGCAGAACAGCGGCCAAACCTTTCTGGTCTATGTGGAGAAACACCGCTTGGCGTACGCTTACGAGCTACTGGCGGTTCGGCACAGTATCAAGGAAAGCGCCAACATCTGCGGCTTTTCCAACGCAAGCTCCTTTTCACGCGCCTTTAAGCGAAGCTGCGGCTTTTCTCCCAGTCTTGACAGTATTGACCTCTTTCGTTTAGTTTTTTACAAAATATTCCTACTAATATAGTAAGATATGGAGGATTTTTATGGTTAAAATTGCTACTATTGCTGGCTCAGACGCTTCAGGCGGCGCGGGGCTTGAGGCAGATTTGAAAACCTTTGAGGAATACGGACTGTATGGCATGGCTGCAGTTACGGTTATAGCGACAATGAACCCCGACAGCGGCTGGTCTCATCAGGTGTTTCCAGTGGGCGAAGCCGCTCTTCGCGCACAGTTAAACACCGTGTTCAAGGGCGTTGGCGTGGCCGCAGCTAAGTCCGGTATGCTCGGAACCGAATACGCGGTTGAGCTGACCAGAGAATACATCAGCGGCTATAACGTTAAGAACTATGTTCTTGATCCAGTGATGGTTTGCAAGGGCGCGGGAGAAGCGCTGAACCCGGAACTGAACGCTACTATCGCGGCAAAGCTGCTGCCTCTTGCCGCGATAGCAACGCCGAACCTCTTTGAGGCTGAGCAGTTGTCTGGTGTCAGAGACATCACTTCAATAGACAAGATGAAGGAAGCGGCGAAAATCATTACCAGCAAAGGCTCTCGCAATGTGTTCATCAAGGGCGGTTCCAAATTGCCCAATCAAAACAGCGCCATTGACCTGTTCTACGATGGCAAAGAGTTTAAGCTGGTCGAGGCCAGCCTCATCAAAACAACATGGACACACGGCGCGGGCTGTACCACCGCTGCTGCGATTGCGGCAGGACTGGCGCAAGGACTGTCGGTTTTTGACGCAGTGCTGCTGGCAAAGCGCTTCATCACGAGCAGCCTGAGCGCGGGTTTCGCCCTGAACCAGTGGGTCGGCCCGGGTAACCCCTCAGCATGGCGGAAAGAGCATCTGTATTCATGAAAGACAAGACCATCAAACGGGTGTATGTCGAAAAAAAGCCTGGGTTTGCGCTTGAGGCTGAACGTCTGCGCGTGGAACTGACTGGTTTTCTTGGCATAAATAGCCTGAGCGGGTTGCGGCTCCTCTGTCGCTACGATGTGGCGCGGCTTGATGACGAGCAGTTCCAACGATCTGTGGCCATGGTTTTCTCCGAAGCTCAGTGCGACCGCGTGTTTTATGGAGACGCAGCGCAAAAAGTTCCAGCAGACTCTGACGAGCAGTATTTCGCCGTTGAATACCTGCCCGGGCAGTACGATCAGCGGGCTGATTCAGCGGAACAGTGCGTGGAACTTGCCGTTGGAACCCGGCCTGTGGCGCGAAGCGCCCGCGTGTATGTTCTGCGCGCTGAAACGCCGCTTTCTGAGGCGGAACTCGGCGCAATAAAGAAATACCTCATCAATCCGGTTGATTCCCGTGAGGCTGATCTTGCCATACCTGAAACGCTGGAGCCAGCAGTCCCGTTGGTTGACGAGGTTCCCACGTTAAACGGTTTCACCAGCGCCAATGCGCGCGAGCTTACGGAGTTGGGGAAAACGTTTGACATGGCAATGTCTGGCGACGATCTGCGCTTCTGTCAGGCGCACTTTGCCTCAATTAAGCGCGAGCCAACCCTTGCCGAGCTTCGTCTCCTTGACACCTACTGGTCTGATCACTGCCGGCATACCACCTTTACCACTGAGCTTTCTTTGGAACAGCCTGCGTCGCCTGACCTTGAAGCCGCGCTCCGCCTCTACGAAGAGGCGCGGGAAGAGGTGTATAAAGACCCTATTGATAGAAGAAAAACCTTGATGGACATGGCAACCATTGGGGCAAAGGTATTGAAACAACGCGGCCTGCTTGATGATGTTGATGAGTCTAAAGAGATAAACGCCTGTACCGTGAAGGTAAACGCGGAATTCAGCGATGGCACAAGAGAGCCGTGGTTTTTGCTTTTCAAGAACGAAACGCATAATCACCCCACTGAAATAGAGCCATTCGGCGGAGCAGCCACTTGTCTTGGCGGCGCAATACGCGACCCGCTTTCTGGCCGGGCTTATGTGTACCAAGCCATGCGAATCACTGGCGGCGCTGACCCGCGCCGTCCCTTGTGTGAAACGCTGCCCGGCAAACTGCCCCAAATCAAGATTGCGCGAGACGCCGCCGCCGGCTATTCATCCTATGGGAACCAGATTGGACTTGCGACTGGCCAGGTCGCGGAGTTTTACCACGACGGCTTTCTGGCAAAGCGCATGGAACTGGGCGCGGTGATTGGCGCGGTTCCACAAGCCTGGGTACGGCGCGAAGAGCCGGAACCCGGAGACCTCGTGATACTCGTGGGCGGTAAAACTGGCAGAGACGGCATAGGTGGGGCAACTGGTTCCTCCAAGTCGCACACCCAATCATCGGTTGCAAGTTCTGGCGCAGAAGTGCAGAAAGGCAACGCGGTTGAAGAACGTAAACTCCAGCGCCTGTTTCGCAAGCCCGAACTTACCCGCCTTATCAAGCGCTGCAATGACTTTGGCGCTGGCGGCGTGGCAGTGGCAGTTGGCGAACTTGCCGCAGGACTTGATATAAACCTAGACCTTGTTCCCCGTAAATACGCTGGACTCGACGGAATCGCACTCGCCATCGCTGAATCACAGGAGCGCATGGCGGTTCTCGTAGCTGCTGCTGACGCGCCAGCCTTCATTGCTTATGCAGACGCTGAAAATCTCGAAGCCACGCCTATCGCGCGCGTTACTGCGCGGGAAGGAGACTGCACAGCTCTGCTCCGAATGAGCTTTCAGGGAAAAACCATTGTTGAGCTTTCCCGCGACTTTTTGAACTCAGCAGGCGCGCCCCGTTCCGCTACAGCCCGCCTTCACTCGCAAGCTCCCGCGCCGCTTCCCACGCTTCCGCTTGAAGAGGAACTGCAATCCCTGCGTTCCGCGAGCAGGCGGGGTTTACAGGAACGCTTTGACGGTTCCATTGGGGCTGCTTCGGTTTTATTCCCATACGGCGGCGCATTTCAAGGCACGCCAGAATGTGGCATGGCAGCGCTATTGCCATCACTCGATAAAGAAAGCCGCACCGCCAGCCTTATGTGCTTTGGCTACGACCCTGACCTTATGGCCGCTGACCCGTACACTGGCGCAAAAGGCGCAATTCGAGAGGCGCTTGCCAAGTTTACCTGCCTCGGCGGTAATCCATGGACAGCGCGGCTTTCCCTGCAAGAATACTTTGCGCGACCTGAAACTCCCGATACCTGGGGCAAACCAGTTGCCGCCCTACTCGGCGCGCTTGAGGCGCAACTCAGGCTTGGGGTTCCGGCCATTGGCGGCAAGGATTCAATGTCTGGCACTTACTCAACAACCGAAGCTGATGAAATCACCGTGCCGCCAAGCCTCGCGGCTTTTGCCGCTGGAACTGCGCCGCTTGAACAAGTACGTTCCGGCGCGTTGAGCGGAGCAGCCGGCAATCTAGTGATTTTGTTGTACCAAATCAGCGCCGGTGAGTGGGATGGGTTCAAGGCGAACATGAACGCAGTGCTTGCCCTGGGCAACATAGGCGCGATTCGCGCCGCGTATCCAGTAGGCGCTGGCGGGGTACTCGCCACCCTCGCGCTCATGGGCTTTGGTAACATGACAGGCGTTGACGCTAACCCAGCCATGCTTACTCTTGTCGACAGTACCAGACATCAAGGCTCGGTTCTGCTTGAAATCGAGGCTCATTGTGCTGAACATGGTGAAATGTACGACATTCTCGCCGCTGCCGGCGCATGGGCTCTGGTGGGTCGTACCAACACGACCGGCCGATTGGGGAATGTAAACCTGTCGTCATTGCGGCGCTTGTACGAATCGCCTTTAGCCGCCGTATACCCGCAAGCAGCTCAACAGGACAAAGCTCCTCCATTACCCGCATTGCCCCGCACCCAAAAGACCAAAGTCCTCAAAAGCCGCTCCCCGCAAAGCGCTGCGCCGCTTGTAGCGCTGCCAGTGTTTCCCGGCACAAACTGCGAGTGGGACATGGAACGCGCCTTCCGCAAAGCCGGCGCGCGCGCGCAGCTTGTTATCTTCAGAAACCGCAGTCCAGAAGCCATTACCCAGTCCATTGAAGAACTTGCCGCCGCCATTGATAAAGCGCAACTCATTGCCCTTTCCGGCGGTTTCAGCGCAGGTGATGAACCAGACGGCTCCGGTAAGTTTATCGCTAACGTATTCCGCGCACCCAGCATTGCCAATGCAGTCATGACGCTGCTTGAGAAGCGCGACGGCCTCATACTCGGCATCTGCAACGGATTCCAAGCCCTCATCAAACTAGGGCTTGTACCCTATGGCGAATACCGACAGGCGGACGACAACGCGCCTACCCTCACATTCAACACTATCGGCAGGCACGTTTCCCGTATGGTTCGCACTACAGTCATGTCTAACACCTCTCCATGGCTTGCGTTTGAACAGACCAACACGCTTCACGTTGTGCCGGTAAGTCACGGCGAAGGCCGCCTCGTTATCAGGCCGGAGCAGGCCAGCGCCTTGTTCAAAGCTGGACAGGTTCCCTTTTGTTACGCGGACGCCAGCGGCCAGCCCACGCTTGCCGAGCCGGATAACCCCAATGGTTCCGCCTTTGCCATTGAGGGACTCTGTAGTCCAGACGGGCGCATACTTGGCAAGATGGCTCATTCCGAGCGCGCCGGCGACTATGTTCATATAAACATACCTGGTAATAAGCGCCAGAGCCTCTTTGAGGCAGGCGTAGCGTACTTCAGCTAAATGGACACTATGTTTTCAGTTGGCCTGTCCTGCTTATCTACTGGAACTGCAATGGGCAAAGCGCCCACTTCCGCCGCGCTTCACGAAGAAGGACGGCGCGTCCTTTTCCAACTTGATAAGCGCGTTCCCCCAGCCGCGATTCAGCTAGAGTTGTCCGGCAGGCCCCATTTCGCTGACCGGCACGCGGATTTCAGCATATCGCACTCACGCTCAATGGTCGCTGTCTCCCATGTATCTACCAGCAGAAAGACCTGCGCGTTCCATACTGGCTGTGATATTCAGCTTATCTACTCAAACCGCTTTCATAAAACCATCGCATCCCGTTTTTTTGGCGCGCAGGAGCAGCGTTATATCGCCGCCGCCGCAGACTGCACGGAACAAGATACGCGGTTTTGCAAAGTATGGACATTGAAGGAATGTTTCCTCAAAGCGCGTGGTTCGCCCGGCGACTCGGTATTTAATATGAAGGAAGTTCCCTGTTTCGCGTTTGATAGCTTACTGCCGGCCAGCGGCATTGTGCATGGTTTAGCCTACTTCCTCTACGAGTGCGCTGACAGCGCGGCTTGCCGTTATATTTTGGCTGTGGGGCGTGAAGTAAGTAGTGCGGCTGATACGCGCATAGCGCCGCCGCGTATACGCTTGGTATCAGGTATGCCGCCCCGTGTTTTATTTTAACCTTTATGCCGCATCTTTCCGGTTAGAAGTAGCTACCGATGAGTTAGAAGCAGCTACCGTTAGAGTAAAAGTAGCTACCGATGAGTTAGAAGCAGCTACCGTTAGAGTAAAAGTAGCTACCGATGAGTTAAAAGTAGCTACCGATGAGTTAAAAGTAGCTACCGATGAGTCAGAAGTAGCTACCGATGGAGTAAAAGTAGCTACCGATGAGTCAGAAGTAGCTACCGATGGAGTAGAAGTAGCTACCGTTAGAGTAAAAGTAGCTACCGTTAGAGTAAAAGTAGCTACCGTTAGAGTAGAAGTAGCTACCGTTAGAGTAGAAGTAGCTATCATAATTGCCGGTAAAGCTACTCCGCGTCTTGCCTATCACCTGCGCGCTGTTTTTTTTAACGCTTTCATCCTATCAGGAAGGACTTTCACCGCTGTTAAGTCCACAGATACCGCGTCGATAACGCACCCTTTACGTTCACTTTTGCAGTTTAATGTATTTTCATTAGGATAGACAAGTCATAGCTCATATACTACAATAGGCGCAGAATAGGAGGTAAATATGGCACAGCCTTACAAGGACTTTGAACCCAAATGGTATCAGGGAGCGGTTCCGGCGAATTCATGGCGCTCCATTTTCAAATGGGGTGTTCCTGAGCGAATCAAGGCGCCAAAAGAGGCGCTGTACAAATTGATGAAAAAGCAGTTTGGCCTCAGTGATGATGTATTCAAGGAGTATAGTGAGAACTTGGGTCTTGATGAGGTCAAGTTCGACAAAGCTATCAGCCTGAGTGCAGTGCAGATTGAACATTTTAAGGGCATCGTGGGCGCGGAATTTGTACGCACTGACGACTATGCGCGTCTTTCTGTTGCTTATGGTAAAACCATGTTCGACCTCATGCGTCTTAGGAATAAGATTGTAGAAAATGTGCCAGACGCGGTCATCTATCCTGATACTAAAGAGCAGATTGAACAGATTGTCGCGTTTTGCGCTGTGGAAAAGATTCCTCTCTATGTGTATGGCGGCGGCTCATCAGTTACGCGGGGCGTGGAGTGCGTCAAAGGCGGCGTTTCTCTTGATATGCGGCTGCGTTTTAACAAAGTGGTGCGCTTTAACGAGATTGACCAGACCATCACTGTTGAGGCGGGTATGAGTGGACCGAAACTGGAAGAAACTTTGAATAACGCGCAAAACCTGTTCGGCGCAAAACGCGCCTATAGCTCCGGCCATTTCCCCCAAAGCTGGGAACATTCCTCTGTTGGAGGCTGGACCGTAACCCATGGCGCGGGGCAGAACTCTTCCTACTACGGCTGTATTCAGGACATTGTGATTGGGCAGGATTATGCCACTCCGATAGGAACCATTTCCACAGACCGCTATCCCCGTAAGGCCACAGGACCTGATATGAACCAAATTATGATGGGAAACGAGGGAACTTTCGGCGTTCTTACCCACGTAAGCCTCAAGATTTTCCGCCATACGCCAGAGACCATCAAACGTTTTTCCTATATGTTCAAGGACTGGGAAACCGGTCAGCAAGCGGCGCGGGAAATTATGCAGAGCGAGGCTGGCTATCCATCGGTGTTCCGCCTCTCTGACCCCGAAGAAACAAGTATCATGCTGTATATGTACGGCGTGGTTGACAGTCCCTTGCATCTGCTCTTTGACGTTAAGGGATTCAAGGTAAATGAAATGTGCCTGTTCCTCGGTTTTACCAACGGCGAAAAAGGTTTTTCAAAAAACTGTGCGAAGAACGTTCATCGCGTGGCGCGCAAGTATGGCGGTATCTGGCTTTCCGGCGCGGTAACACGCGGCTGGGAGAAGGGGCGTTTCAGCGACCCATACCTGCGCGACACCCTGCAAGACTTTGGCTTAGTGATGGACACAATGGAATGTAGCGTGAACTGGAGTAACATGAGTCAGGTTCACCGCGATGTCCGCGCTTATGTCAAGGCGCGGCCTAACACAATCTGTATGACCCACATGAGCCACGTCTACCCCCAGGGCGCAAACCTCTACTGGATTTTTATTACTCTTATGCACGACCCGGAAGAATTCCGCGCCTTTCACGCGGGTATTCTCGACTCGATTCAAAAATCAGGCGCGGCTATGAGCCACCATCACGGCATTGGTAAGATGTTTGGTCCCTGGCTTGAATACAGTATTGGAGAGAATGAGTTTGCGGTGTACAAGGCGCTCAAGAAGCACTTTGACCCTGACAACATCATGAACCCGGGCGGCACCCTTGGACTTGATCTCCCGGAGGAGCAGAAGCGCAAACTTGCTCGGCAAAGATGTGAATAGCAGCAAAGTGAGTTTTGCGTTGGTTTTGATTAAGAGTTAGCGTCTCTCTTATTTGTTTAATCTTTGTTCTCTGACACCATGCCATTGACTAATAAAGATAAAACTGGTATTTTTTAATTAACCTGTAGAGAAGATACAGGGAGTTATCTTTGCTATAATAAGTAAAGTAATTACATTTATAGAAGAGAGTTGATGACTGGTATAAATTTTACGATAAAGAGGAATAATAGTGACTGTATCCACAGAAACAATCCCGCTTGAACATTCCGCTCTGAAGTTGACTATCACTGTTGGAAAGGACGATGTACTTTCCCAATATGAGAAAACCCTATCAGATTATGGTAAAACCTTGCAGATATCCGGCTTTCGCAAGGGCAAGGCGCCCAAGGATGTGCTGGAACGCAAACTGGGAGACGCGCTCAGGGAAGATGTGCTGGGACGTCTCATTGAACGTTCTGTCTCTTTGGTTTTTGATGATGAAAATTTTCCTTCAGAGAAGCGCCCTCTGCCGTATTGCACTCCGAGTACAGAGGAAAAACCGGTTCTGAACCTTGGTTCTGACCTGGTGTACTCCTTGTTGTACGATGTGCTTCCTACGGTTGTCTTGGGGCAATGGAAGGGCCTTAAAGTCGAGGTTCCCAATGTACGTATTAGCGATGAAGACATTGCCCATGAGCTGGAAATCCTCCGTGATCGGAACTCTGTGGTGCGGGACCGCGAAGATGAGACGCCCGCCGCTCTCAATGATGTGGTAACGGTGAATTACAGCGAACTTTCCGAGAGTGGCGAGCCTATCCCCGGTACTGAGCGGCAAGACTTTGTTTTCACGATTGGTACGGGACGGAATGTGTTTAAGTTTGATGATGAAATCATTGGCATGAAAAAGGGTGAGTCCAAGGATATAGAGAAGACCTATCCAGAAGATTTTGAAGACCCAGACCTCGCGGGTGAAACCAAGAAGCTGCGCGTGAGCATTACTGCGCTTAAAGAGAAAATACTCCCTGAGCTGGATGATGAGTTTGCGCAGGATGTTGATGAAAAGTACAAAACGCTTAACGATCTCAAGAAAGGCATCCGCGACCGGCTTGAGAAAGAGCTTAAGGGGCGTCTCAAAAACTTCAAGACCAACAGACTGCTTGAGAAGATTATGGAAACAACGCCAGTGGATCTTCCTGAATCCATGATCCGCTTCCAGCTTGAGTCCCAGTTGCGCAACATTTCCCGTAACACGAACGTTTTGTTGGATGAATCGTATGAGAGGCTCATGGAGGCGTTGCGTCCCAATACCATACGCACACTTCACTCCCGGCTCATTATAGAGACCCTCATCAAAGACCTTGGGTTGGAAGCATCTGATGAGGAACTGGAAACGTTTCTTCAACACCTCGCGGATGAAGAAGAGATTTCCCTTGAGGAGAGCAAGGATTACTACGCAAAGGGTGAGATAAAAGAAGCGCTCAAGGAAGACATCAAAGAGCGGAAGCTCTTTGATATCCTGTTGGCGGAAAACCGCGTAAAGATAGGCGCTCCGCAGAGTTATCAGGAATTTTGCAATGACGCTAATAGGTAAAGCAATGTTATGAACGAACAAATGAACAGCCTTGTTCCTATTGTGGTGGAACAAACCGGTATGGGGGAACGGTCGTATGACATATACTCCCGTCTGTTAAAGGATCGGATCGTCTTTCTTGACGGTGAGATCAATGACCTTACCGCTGATTTGGTGGTAGCTGAACTCCTGTTCCTTGACGGACAGGATACTGATAAAGACATTAGTCTGTACATCAATTCGCCGGGCGGCTCGGTTACTGCTGGCTTTGCGATTTACGATACCATGCAGTATGTGAAGTGCGATGTGCAGACCATCTGCATGGGACAGGCCGCCAGCATGGGGGCGCTTATCCTGACCGCCGGCGCTCCGGGGAAGCGTATGGCGCTTCCTTCGTCCCGTGTGCTTATTCATCAGCCCTGGGGCGGCGTACAGGGACAGGCCCGCGACATCGGGATACAGTCAAAGGAAATTATCAGATTAAAAAAGCTGACAATAGAGTATTTCGCTCGGCATAGCGGTAAGTCTGTCGAGCAAGTCGCTCTTGATATGGAGCGGGATTTTTTCATGTCCGCCGAAGATGCGGTCGCGTATGGAGTGGTGGACAGGGTTTTGATAAGGAAAAAACATGGGACGGTTTAACAGTAGTTCCAGCAAATTTGAGCGTATCTGTTCTTTTTGTGGGAAAAGCGCTGATATGGCTCGTCGGCTCATCGCAGGACCAAACAATGTGTTTATCTGTGATGAATGTGTGGAAGTATGCCGCAAGATTCTTGCGGAGGGGGACATTGAGCTTTCCAACCAGTTCTCTGGTGATATTCCTACCCCCAAGGAGATCAAAAGCTACCTCGATCTCTTTGTTATTGGACAGGATAACGCAAAAAAAGCCCTGTCTGTGGCTGTGTATAACCACTACAAACGGATAGCCAACCCCGCAAAAGACCCGGATGACGTTGAGATCGAGAAGTCAAACGTCTTACTCATCGGGCCAACCGGAACCGGCAAAACGCTTCTGGCAAAAACGCTTGCCCGAAAGCTCAAGGTTCCTTTCGCCATTGTGGACGCGACAACCCTAACCGAAGCTGGCTATGTGGGTGAGGATGTGGAGAACATTCTTTTGAAGCTGATCCAGAACGCCGGCAGTAACATCGCCGCTGCTGAACGCGGGATTGTTTATATTGACGAGATCGACAAGATTGCGCGTAAGGGCGAAAACATCTCCATCACGCGGGATGTATCGGGCGAGGGGGTCCAGCAGGCGCTTCTCAAGATTATCGAGGGAACCGTCGCGTCAGTCCCGCCGCAGGGTGGCCGTAAACATCCCAATCAGGAGATGATCCGCATCAACACCAATGACATTCTCTTCATCTGCGGCGGAGCCTTTGTTGGGCTTGAGAAATTCATTGAGCGCCGGGTGGTACAGCATCCTATGGGTTTTGGCGCTGATACCAAAGACAGAACTGACGGTAAAAACCTCAAGGAACTCTACGACGTCCTGCATCCCGATGACCTCATCCACTTTGGTATGATCCCTGAGTTTATCGGCCGGCTCTCCATCACCGTGGGGCTTGACGACCTCAAGCGGGACGACCTCAAGCGCATTATTACCGAACCGCGAAACGCCATTGTCAAGCAGTATCAGGCGTCGCTGGCCATTGATGACGTACAGCTTGAGTTCACCGAGGGGGCTATCAACGCCATAGCCGACCTGGCAATCAAGCAGAAAACCGGCGCGCGGGGACTGCGGGCCATTGTCGAGAAGCTGATGACTGATATCATGTATGAAATTCCGTCGATAAAGGGTAACAAGCAGGTTGTCATTACCCAGGAAGTGGTGGAAAAGTCAGAACTGCCTGAAATCCTTCCGGTTCAGAAAAGCGCATGAAGCTCCTTTCCTCGCTGAAAGGAAAATCTTCCACGAATAAACCTTCTCTGGAGGAGTTCCCTCTGCTTCCACTGAGGGAACTAGTTCTTTTTCCTCATACCCTTCTACCTGTGTTTATCACTTACAAAGCCGGTATGTTGGCGATTGACGAGGCGCTCCGGCATGATATGCGCCTCTTTGCCGCCTGCCTCAAACCTAGCGACAACGCGCCGCTTGAAACTTACCCCGTTGGTACGGTGGTACGTATTGTCCAGCACCTGAAACTGCCGGATACGACCTTCCGCGTCATCCTACAGGGCGAATACCGCGCCAGCATTGTTAGTTCTCTGCCGCAGAACGAGCTGTTTATGGTGCGCGTGTCGCCACTCGTGGCAACTTCAAACGAAACGCTCAGTCCTGAAACAACCGCACTCATGCGAACCGTACAGAAGTCCTTTGTTCAATACGCGGAATTTTCAAAGAAGATCAACACAGATACCATTCTGGCGGTAGAAAAAACCGAAAGCATAGAACGGCTGTCCAACCTCGTCTGCCACGCACTCATTATCAAGGCGGAGCGAAAAGTAGAACTACTCGGCATCGCAGACCCCACCGAGCGCCTGGAATCTATCCTTGAAGTTCTGGAACTGGAAAACGAGATATTCGATATCCAAAAAAACATTAACGGGAAAGTCAAAACCCGTATGGAAAAGACCCAGCGGGAATACATTCTGCATGAACAGCTCAAGGAGATAAACCGCGAGTTGGGCAAGGAGGAAGGCGAGGATGAGTTTGCCGACCTTGAGCGGGCTATTGAGGAAAAGGCGCCTCGCGAGGAAATCTTGCTCAAGGCGCGGAAAGAGCTTGCCCGCCTGCGAAAGCTCCAGCCCTTTTCGCCGGAAGCTGGCGTGCTTCGAGGCTACCTTGAATGGATCGCCGAGCTGCCATGGAACGAGTACAGCGATGACGCCGTTGACCTGGCCGAAGCAGAACGCATCCTGGACGAAGACCATTTTGATATGCAGAAGCCAAAAGAGCGAATCATTGAATTCATCGCGGTTCATAAGCTCATCACTTGGGAAAACGACAATCTGGCAGCGGCAAACTTAGGTTCAACAGACTTGGAGCTAATGAATATGGTTCCCACCGACTTAGACCTAAGTTCACTGAACCCTGCACATCCCCCGCACCTTGCCCGCGTCAAAGGCCCGATCCTCTGCTTCGTAGGCCCGCCCGGAACTGGCAAGACAAGCCTGGGACAGTCTGTAGCGCGGGCGCTGGGACGACGCTTTGTGCGCGTGTCTCTTGGCGGCGTGCGGGATGAGGCTGAGATTCGCGGCCACAGGAAAACCTATGTAGGCGCCTTGCCCGGCAAGATCATTCAAGCCATGCGCCGGGCCGAAACCATAAACCCCGTGTTTTTGCTTGACGAGATCGATAAGCTCTCCCATGACGTCCGTGGCGATCCAGCCTCAGCACTGCTTGAGGTGCTTGATCCTGAACAAAACGCCACCTTCACCGACCACTATCTGGAACTGCCCTACGATCTCTCAAAAGTTTTGTTTATTACTACAGCCAATTCCTTGCATAGCATCCCTTATCCCCTCCTTGACCGGATGGAGCTTATTGAGATACCGGGCTATGGCGAAAACGAGAAGCTGGCCATAGCTAAACAATTCCTCGTACCCAAGGAAATTAACGAGAATGGACTGGGAAACGCCCATATCGCCTTTACCGATGCGGCCATACGCGAGATAGTCCGGCACTGGACCATGGAGTCTGGAGTACGCAGCCTTGAACGGGAAATAGCCCGCTGCATCCGCCGCGTGGCGCGGGAAGTGGTGAACAGCGGCTATGGTAAAAGTGAGGAAAAAGCCCTGAGCGCCTTTAGCAAAACGATTGACGTCAATGACTTGGAGAAACTCCTCGGTCGGCGGAAGTTCAAGAACGACCTCGTGTTCAAAGAGGCGCGGATTGGCGTTTCCTATGGCTTGGCGTGGACAGAAACCGGCGGCGCATTACTGCCGGTTGAGTCCATCCGGTTTGCGGGGAACGGCGAACTCATCATCACCGGCAATCTCGGCGACGTGATGAAGGAAAGCGCCCGCATTGCCCTTTCCTACCTGCGGAGCGCCCAGGATCGCTACCACTTTACCGTAGAAGACATAAGCAAGAGCAATTTCCACATCCACGTCCCGGAAGGCGCGATTCCCAAAGACGGCCCCTCAGCCGGCATTACGCTGGCTGCTTCCCTGCTATCCACCCTTTGTCAGGTTCCGCCCAAAGCTGGCGTCGCCATGACCGGCGAACTGACCCTCACCGGCAGGATATTGCCCATAGGCGGTCTTAAAGAAAAACTGCTCGCCGCCATCCGCAACAACATGGAGCGCGTTCTTCTGCCACTCGGTAATACAGACGAGTGGGCAGAACAGGATGAGGAGCTGCGTTCTTCGATTGCTGTCGATTTCGTGGAAACAGCGGATGAGGCTTTCGCGCTCTTGTTTACCTTTACCAAAGAGGCGCCGTAAAGCCTCTGCCTGTATCCAACGTATCCTGTTACTCCACTCCACCTGTCCTAGAAAGTTTTCCACCTGTCCCAAAAAGTGTTACACCTGTCCCAAAAAGTTTTTAACTCGTCCCAAAAAGTTTTTAACCCATCCCAAAAAGTGTTACACCTATCCCAAAAAGTTTTTAACCCATCCCAAAAAGTTTTTAACCCATCCCAAAAAGTGTTACACCCATCCCAAAAAGTGTTACACCCATCCTAGAATGTGTTCCGCAAGTCCGCAAGTCCTGGACACCCACAACGAGTGCCAGACACCCAACCAAAGGCTAAAGCGCATTAGACCTTCCCAGCGCCTTATTATACAGAGCCAAGTTTGCCATGGTGCTTTGCCGTTAGTGCCAGACACCCAAACAGTGCCACACTCACAACAAAATTCACCCAATTTCCCAAACCACTAAAGCATTAGACCTTCCCAGCGTCTTAACTCATGTTACGCAGGAAGAAAAAATGGTAAGAATTGGTCATCGAATGGACGCTAATATACGCGAATATGTCATTTCTCTAAAGAAGATTCGCGTTCATTCGCGTCATTCGATGATCTTTTTCTGTCCGGTGCGTAAGGTGAGATGGTAAGAAAAGTGGTCATCTCTGGGGAAAACGGTTTTTCTCGAAGATTATCACTGATGTAAGCCAGTTTTTGAATGTATTCGAAAGAGGCAAAGATGGTTGCCCAGTCAGAGGACTGGGAGTATGGCGGCTTATACCACCACTGGCACGGAAGGCTGGATGTAGTAGATATTCCTCGGAGCGCTTTTATGGAGCTATTCTTTCCCGGCGCGGTCGTTGAATGGGCTTG
>JAIRMT010000113.1 GCA_031258505.1 Treponema sp. | reverse complement strand
GCTTGAGTTCAATCACATTGAGATAGAGCGGCGCGATTATCGCCGGATCGCGCGAGTAGAGTCGCGCAAAAGAGGTAATGAACTCATAGGCTTTGGCTTGCAGCGCGTGTTGACACGCGGCGAATTGTTCAAGGCGCTTCGTACATTAAACGAAAGGCCAAAGAGCGCCTTGAGAAAGCCGCTCAAGGCCGCGCCTTCGTTGGGGTTCCGCAATGGTTCATGCAGGATGTCAAGCGCACTGACAAGCGCAGGAGGCGCTCCGGCGGCAAACGCCGTTAGTCCTGCGTCAATGTCTACAGGCTTTTGAAAGCCGCAGGGAAGTTGGGTGGTTCCTAGTTCATAGGGATAGGGGATTTGTTGCCGGCCTCTATCCATCTCATTCACTCTTTATATTCAATAAAGGGTTTGCAAAAAATTGTATCTGTGATAGAATAGAGGTGTTATGGGTTTCGTTCCAATGAAAAGGTCGCGTTTTATTTTCGTTGCCTGCCTCGCGCTGTCCGTTATGGGTACCTTTACCTTTGCGGCGGCGGGCGTTCCCGCCTTTGACTTTCGGGAAAGCAAACCAATAACAGACGGTTCTATCGCCAGTGTGGATTATACTATCGACTGCCTTGCCGAATGTACCGTTACGTCAAGAGGGTGCGCGTCCTTGCCCTCGCGTAAATCTACGCACATTATAAAGCCCTTCGGAACACTTTGCGCCGGTATTGCCTCTTCATTTTCGGTAATAAAGATCGCGCAACTAACCAAAGCGCCGAATAATAAAAATACCATCCTTCTCAAACTCAGAATTTGATATTTCCTCCGCTCTTTCAACAAAGCTATTAGTCTTGTTCAAAAACCTCAGTTCTTGGACAAGACCATTTTTAACATTCTCGTTAATTGTTCTTATGAATGGAGGACTATATGAAACGTTTTACCAAAAGCGGCGAAACAGTATTGCCGCAACAAGCGGGTAGTGGGCTTAAGCTCATTCCTAACAAGAAATATCGACTGACACGGCAAATGTACCTGTTTCCTGAACAGGAAGTCAGTCCGCAGGACACTGACTATTTGAAGATAGGCGCTGTTGTTACCTATCTGAAATCCGGAGAATTAGTGGAAGACCAAAACGTGCGTATGCCCTGGGTGTATGTGCGAAGCGAAAAGCAAAAGAAGAAGGATATGGGAAAAGGGCAGGAAGGCTGGTGCTTCTCCCATTATTTACAGATGGTGGAAGACGAAGAGGAGCGCGTATGACTTATTTTTGAAACGCTGGAACAGCGCACGTTATTAACCGTCTTTGGCATGACCGTCGTTTTTCCTATAAGCATGGACGCCGGGTTTTGAACATCCCTTGTCTGAGGCTGGTTCGGGTCGGGGAAGATGGTCGCGCCTTTTGAGGCGGCGGTGAAACGGCTGGCTTTCCCCGGGTTCAGTGGGAGATACGATTCAGCCCCAGTTTGGGTATCACATCATCAAGTATACCGGACGGAAGGATTAAGCGTCCGCGCAAGAATACGGTCAAAACTGTCGGCAAAGGCTTTGAGTTCCCGTTTTCCATACTGAGCAACCCGGTCTTTGCCCATGCCGTTTTCCGCAAGTCCTACCATAAAGTTGCGCAGGGATAGCCGTTCCCGAATGTTTTCCGGCGTGTACTCCTGTCCACGGTCATCTATAACCATAACCGAGGCTTCCACAAGACGTTGCGCGAGCGGTATGTCCCGTGTGATCACAAGGTCGCCAGCGTGGGCAAGCGCGACTATGCGGTCATCAGCCGCCCCATCACCGGACGGGCAAAGTTCCATCAGCGCGGTCGGGCCGCTTATGCCCGGAATCAGGCGGTTCGCTACGAAAACCGCCTGAATACCGGTTCGCGCTGAGGCGCGTAACACCGCAGACCGTGTGAGACGGGGACAGGAATCCGCGTCAACAAAGATTCTCATCTTCTTGCCTTTTCAGGCTGAAAGGTTAGGCGTGGCGCTGTAGAGGGTGTAGGTTCCAGTGATGGTAAGCGGCGCTTCTGCGTCCGCCGGAATGAAGGCGGATTCGCCTTGACCAAGCGCAAGACCGTCAATGTCAGCTGCGCCTTCAGTAATAATGACAATGGCGGGACCGCATATAGGCAGTTCACGACATTCACCATTGCCGCTTAACACGGACAGGGCGAATTCACGACTCGGCGTCTGGTAAGTATTCCCTTGAGGCGTGAGGATTTGCGGCTTAAACGCGGAAAAACGCAGGATGCGGAGAAGCTCATCAATAGCAATGTGCTTGGAAGTGAGGCCGCCGCGCAGAACATTGTCCGAGTTGGCCATGAGTTCCACGCCCAGCCCTTCCATGTAGGCGTGTAACACACCAGCAGGAAGATAGACCGCCTCGCCCGGCTTGAGTTCAATCACATTGAGATAGAGCGGCGCGATTATCGCCGGATCGCACGGGTAGAGTCGTGCAAAAGAGGCAATGAACTCATAGGTTTTGGTCTGCGGCGCGTGTTTACACGCGGCGAATTCGCTCAAGGCGCTTCGCGTATTAAACGAAAGGCCGAAGAGCGCCTTGAGAAAGCCACTCAAGGCCACACCTTCGTCCGGGTCCCGTAATGGTTCACGCAGGGTGTCAAGCGCACTGACAAGCGCAGGAGGCGCTCCGGCGGCAAACGCTGTCAGTCCTGCGTTAATGTCTACAGGCTTTTGAAAGCCGCACATTGCCGTGAATGGTGTGAGAGCGCAGAGAATTTCCGGCTTATGGTTTGCGTCTTTGTAGTTACGGTTTGGCGCTTTAAGCGGTATGCCCATCGCGTTCTCGCGTTCAAAACCAGCCTGCGCCTGCGCCTGCGTTGGGTGCGCTTGTATCGAAAGCGGCTTGCCAGCGGCAAGTACCTTGAACAGAAATGGCATGGTTCCAAACGCTTTTTCAGTATCCTCACCCAGATAACGGCGGGGGTTCCGGTTTATCAGCGTGGAGAGCGGGATACATGCACCTTCATACTCAAGCGCCGAAGGCCCTTCAGCGTGAACCCCCATCCATAATTCGGCCCATGGCTGCTTTTCAGGGTTATCCTTACCCAGCAAGCGTGGAATCCAGTCAGGCGAACCCCAATCGTAGTGCTTTACCTGGTTCTCCAGTCTATATAAGCGCGTCATACCTTATATTCCAGAACCTTATCAATGCGGGCAATCAGATCGAGAGCGATCTGTTCAGCTTCCCGTGTTTCGTGTGCCAGCGCTTCTTCTTTGGTTGTTTCGCGGTTATACATCCGCTGAATCTCATCACAGAGTAAAAACCCCGTGAGAACTGCAGTTTTAAGCGGATCACGAAGCCCGTAAGACTTTTGAATATGCTCGATAGCCGTACGATAGTTGGTTAAAAGGCCCTGGAGATATACTGGTTCCTCTTCCGCTGAAATAAACAAAGATGTCCCCAATATATCAATGTACAAATCACTCTTTTTTAAACTTGAGGGAACTTTTTTCTTCATGGAAACCGTTCGAAATTGGCCACAGTCCCGCGTTACTGCGGCTGTACCTCACCCTCTGGGGGCTGCTGTTCCTGAACCGGAGTGTCCATAATTTCGGCTCCGATAGTTTCAGAATTTTCGGGAATTTCCACTGGAGCCAGAATCTCTTCCAGAGCTTCTAATATCTCAGCCGACGGAGGCTCCTCGTCTGAGAATATGCTTACTGACGAAGGCTCCTCGTCTGAGAGTATGCTTGCCGACGGAGACTCCTCGTCTGAGGGTATGCTTACTGACGAAGGCTCCTCATCTGAGGGTATGCTTGCTGACGGCGAAAGGCTCTTATCAATAGCATCCTCAAACCGGTTAAGCCGGTTAAGCGCGGAAAGTATCCCGTCTTCAATACGCCCCTGCTCTTCCCTGAAGCTCTGAATCAGAGCTTCAAGCTCATCAACCCGCTTCTGGTATGAGTCAAGCTGGTCTTTAAGCTGATCGTTTTCTTCGGAGAGGCGCCTTACAAAATCAATCGCCTTAACAACTTTTGATTCCAGAAGTTTCACATGGTCAAGTGTTCCCATTTTACGCTCCCAATGCCTGTCGTGCCTGCGCGACAATCGCCTTGAACGCAGTTGCGTCCTCAAGCGCCAGAAAAGCCAGTGCTTTTCGGTTAAGAGTGATACCGGCCTTGTTCAGACCCTCGATAAACCGCGAATAGCTCATACCTTCGCTGCGACACGCCGCGTTGATACGGACGATCCAGAGTGCGCGGAAGTCGCCTTTCCGGTCTTTCCGGTCACGGTACGCATAAGTAAGCCCCTTGGCAACTGCGTCTTTGGCAGTCTTATAGTTCGAATGCCGACGCCCCCAGTAGCCTTTGGCCAGTTTCAGTATCTTTTTCCTGTGGTTCTTTCGTTTAGAACCGTCCACCGCTCTTGACATTTTCGTTAACTCCTTTTAGACGCGCTTTAACCGTAAGGCATTAAGCGCTTTTTGATTGACGGCGTGTTATCAGCCGACAGGATACCTGCGTGGCGAAGGTTCCGCTTCCGTTTGGTAGACTTCTTGGTAAGAATATGACGCAGGTTCTGTTTCTTATACTTCACCTTACCTGTCCCCGTGAACGAGTACCGTTTGGCCGCGCTCTTTTTTGTTTTCATTTTTGGCATGATATCTATCCTATTTTTTGGTTTTGGGGCTCAATACCATGGACATGAACCGACCTTCCATTGCCGGCGACTTATCCATCACATAGCTTCCCTCAATTCGTTTCAGCATATCCTTGAGAACCTCCAAGCCCAGTTCAGTATGAGCAAGCTCACGGCCCCTGAACCGGACCGTAACCTTGACCTTGTTGCCTTCACCAAGAAACTCCTGAATATGTTTAGACTTGAAATCCATGTCATGCTCATCAATCTTAGGCTGCATACGGATTTCCTTCATCTTCAACAGCTTCTGTTTCTTCTTTGAATCCCGGACTTTCTTTTCATTCTCGAATTTGAACTTACCGTAATCCATAATCTTGACAACCGGTGGATTGGCTTGTGGCGCAACTTCCACAAGATCAAGATTTTGCTCTCTAGCGATTGCGAGCGCTTCTATGGTAGGCATAATGCCCTGCTGTTCATTCCCCTCACGGATGAGACGAACCTCCCGCATCCGAATCTGTTCATTAATCCGTAAATCCTTACCCGACAACTGACCTCCCCGTTGGCTTCCAACAATATGGCTAAAACTTACAAATGAGTATAGACGAAAAGTGTGTAATTGTGTCAAGTAGGTAGAGTACAGCGAGATGTTCTTTAGTCATTTTTTTCAAAAAGGTCCTGTAGTTCAGCCTTGATATCCTCTGTAGGTTTTGAGAATATGTCTACCTCACTTTCATCGCCGACCATACTGACCTGACCCTCAAAGAACATCTTATCGGCAATCTGCAACCTGCGCGTCTTGATGTCGCCTTTGAGCCTGCCACCTGGACAGATCACAATCTTGTCCGCAGCGTCCACTGGCGAGCTTACGGTCCCGCGAATAACGAGCGATGTTACCAGAATTTTCGTGGCTTCAACGTTCGCACCATCTTCAACAATAAGGTCGCCATGATCAACAGCCTCAATCGTTCCCTGAAACGTTCCCTTGATAGAGAGCGTTTCCTTAAACTTGAGTTCTCCAACAAAGGTGGTACCGGAACCAAAGATCACATGGTGGGACCCGTCTTTTCTCAGTGTCATGATTCTTGCCCCGCACCGCAAACCTGATTTTCCAGAATGTTCAACCCTATCTCGTTTCTTTTGAGGTTTTCCCACTGAAGGTCTGTCCGTTCGATACGCTCATTGAGCGCGGACACGCGGTTCCTTGCGACCTGAGTCTTATCGCGTATAAGGTCCAAAAGTGCGTTGAAGGTGTCGCGGTCGATTTCATTGTCGGTTCGTGCGATGGCCGCGTCAAACTCGTCAATGCTTTTCAAAAACTCAGCTATGCTGGTTTTGAGTTCAGCGCTCAGGCTTTCGGCAAGATGCAAACGCGATTCGCCGAGACTTATCTGAGCAAAAAGCTCACGATTGCGGAGCGCAACCCGAATCCGCGCCAGCACTTCGGAAAAGTTAAAGGGCTTGGTGATGTAGTCATCCACACCCAGGTCAAAACTATCAACCTTGTCCTTCACATCGTCCAGCGCTGAAAGCATGATGATAGGAATGTTCCGAAATTCAGGATCGCTCTTGAGTGTTTTGGTAACTTCCCAGCCAGACATCTTAGGCATAATGTTGTCAAGTATGATAAGGTTTGGGCGGAACTCCACTACCTTTTCCAAACCTTCCTTGCCATTACGCGCCAGTTCAACACTAAATCCCAACTTTTCAAGCATCAAATCAAAAAACTCAAGATTTATATTTTCATCATCAATGATGAGAATTTTCTGTTGTTGCGTTTGCAACTCCATACGGGCCTCCCTTTCGCCTTTTTAGTTTGATTATAGCCAAAATGATCTTTATGAGCAACAGAAAAAATGCGACAAACAGCGTTACGCGGGGGAAAAAATCTCCATACCGTGTGTACAGCGATGTGGAGGTAACAATTGGCACTGTTACGGTAAGTTGGGTCTCGACAAAGGGCTTGGCCATAGCCATAACCCTGCCGTTGGGGTCGACTGCGACGGTCTGTCCAGACGCAGTCGACCGTACAAGGGAGCGGCGGTTTTCCACAGCCCTGAACACACCCATCGACAAGTGCTGAGTCTGCGCCGGCACGCTCTTCGACCAGGCGTCATTCGACAGGTTCACGAGGAGTTCCGCCCCGTTACGCACAAACTCGCGTGAAAGATAGCCAAAAGTATCCTCAAAACAAATAGGGGTTGAGAACTTGAGGCCGTTTATTTCCATAACCGTGAATTCAGTTCCCTTTTCCCAAAAATGCGTGTCAGCATTCTTGAGCATATCGTAGATTACGGGAAGCTGCTTCTGATAGGGGAACGACTCGGTGAATGGCACGAGGTGGAACTTGCGATAGATGCCGGCGGCAATACCTTTGGAGACATCCCCCTTGTTGTTGGTGAAAAGCATAACCGCGTTATAGTCCACGCGATAGTTTTCATTAGCATTGGGGTTTTTGTCCGGTTCCTTGCGGCCATCGTCATTGCCGATTACAAAAGGCACATCCTTCGATGCGATGTAATCCAGCAGTTCCCGTATTAGCTGGTACGATTCCTGATGGTCGCGGTAGGTGATATGCCAATAAATGCGGGGGACAAAGGCGGTTTCAGACCAGACCACGAGGTCAAGATTAGGGTTCTGAGCAATGGCCTCATCAGAAAGTCGCCGCAACACTTCGTAATTCCTTCTATATTCTACCATATCGCCGCGCCAAGGGTCGGTGTTATGCTGAATGAGGGCAACTGTCTTGGTGGGCGCATCCGTGTAATCAACGCGGGAGACCGCGCCATAGACCAGAGTTCCGATCAGCACCGCGATCCAGACCAGGCCAATGAGACTATCGGCCTTGTCAAACGGCGTAAAGGCAAACACGTTTCGCTTTTTACCTTTCAGCTTGAATGCAACCGACAGCTTGAAAAACGCCGCCGAGCTTAAGCCATCCGGCGCTCCACTCAGCGGCAAGTCGCGCAACTGCACCCTGTTCAAGGTCGCCGCCAGATACAGCGAGGGGAAGATCACCAGAGCCGAAACGCCCCACACGCCGAATATGTCCGCAATCTGGATGATAGGAATCATGCGCCATTGGGAATAGCCGGTTATGCCGTAGGAATAGCCCAGAAAACCCAGAGTACGCAGGTACTCGAAGCTGATCCATAACAACCACTGAAGGATATAACCGCGTTTGGGGAAAAGCATAACCGAGAGTTTTAACAAAGGGAAGAAAAACATGAAGTAGACAAGGTAGATCAGGCCCACCGCGTCATCAGCCAGCGGGTGGAACACGCTTAACCAGTAGTTAAACAGACCATACGCGCCAAAACCAAAGAGCGCGCCCCAGAAAAACGACGCGCCAAGCGAGATGCGATACAGGAGCCAGACAACCGGAACATAAACAATCCACGCGAGGAAGGGAAGACCATTTTCAAACAACAGATTGGGGAATGACGCGGCAAAAAGTATGATTCCTGCCGCGACCGCAGCCAGATGGATTAAAAAAGTTCTTAACCTGTTTCGACCATTAAACAAACTCATAGGCTATAAGGGCTTGCCGAATCGCCTCGGCAAGCCCAATCCTTTTGGGTTGGGCCACTGACTAACTGCTTATCCGTCTCCCCGGTAAGGTTCCACACATCCTGTCGCAGTTCCTTCCCTGCCCTAAAGATAACCCTTCCATGATCATTAACCGATACAATGTCTCCGGTTTTGGGGTTCCTCGCCCGTTTACGGCCCTTCCTTAGCTTTACTTCAAAGGTTCCAAACCCCCGCATCTCAATGACCATGTTGTCAACCAGGGCTTTTTTTATCTTATCAACAAAGTTATCAACGATAAGTTTGATATACTCCCGATCAATGCCCGTGTTTTCATACACAGCATCAATAAGATCAGCCTTGGTACACTTGTTTTCCGTCATAAGCCTACGCGGCTACTGCGCCGTCTTGATGGAGTTAAAAAGCCGCTGCATCCGCGATTTTTTACGAGATGCCGCGTTCTTCTTGATGATGCCCTTCCGCGATGCGGTGTCGAGCTTCTTGATCATGTCTTTCAAAGCTACTTCAGCCTCTGACACCGTTTTCTTCTGGGCCAAAGCCACAAACTTCTTCGCACTCGTCCGCACAGAACTTTTCACCGCCTTGTTCCTCATCCGACGCTCCTCACTCTGTCGATGCCGCTTTTCAGCGGAACTAGTTTTACCTGCCAAATTCTTACTCCTGTTAAAGCGCACTGTCTCCCAGCGCACCGTTTTTGAAACACCGCTCCACCACTGTTTATCAATGATGGAACACCTATCGTCTACTTAAAGTCCGAAGGACGCCGTTCAACCCGCTTACACTTCTCACATTCCGCGATGTTCTTTGCCTTTCCCTTATCGAAAAGCGTTTTCATCTTGACTTCACCGCCACAGGAACAAAAGAACTTCTGGGTAGCGCTGCTGGTACGGGAGTTCTTACTAACCACTTGTGCCATAATACTGCCTCCTTAGTATAAATACTTAATACATAAGAAAATACTATAAACCTAAAAACCGTGTCAACACCATCATAACCCCTCGACTACAAACGACGCGAGGGTCTTCTTCCCCGCCGCGCCAGTGTCAACAGTCTGCGGACAGCCCGTAATGCAGAAAAACGCTTTTTAATGGATCGTCAATACGCCACATTCCACAGGAAAAGGCCGCGTGGCGGAGCAGTGGGACCGGCCAGCTTACGTTCACCAGAAGCGAGAAGCGTTTTGAACGCATCGGGCGATACGTCATGCTCTTCGCAGTACAGTAGTGTACCCACAATGGAACGAACCATCTTCCATAAAAAAGCATTGGCTGTGATTTCAAAAACCAGCGTATCACGCTCAACAAAAAACAGAGCGCTAAAGAAATAGCGGTTCCGCGAATGACTGGGGTCTTGGGGCGACGCGAAGACTGAACAATCAAGCTCACCCCGCAGACAGCGGGCGTAGCTGTTCAGGCGTTCAATGTGGGGATGCCGCCAGAGCTGGAGCGCGTAGCGCAGTTCATGGGGAAACGCATGACGTTCCGCGATAATATAATAACGATAGGTACGGCTTTGGGCATCAAAGCGGGCGTGAAACTCAGGACTGGTCTCTTGGGCGGTCAGCACCCGTAAGTCTTGCGGTAAGAGACTGTTAAGCGCCGGCACAAAGCGTTCAGCCGCCATGTTTTTGATATCAGTATAAAAGTTGGCCACTTGCCCGACCGCGTGTACGCCCGCGTCAGTTCTGCCCGCTGCGCTTAGGTTCACCGGCCTCTTGTGCAGTTTCGCCAGCGCCGCCTCAAGCACGCCCTGTACGGTTCGTCCCTTGACGCCATCCTGCCTCTGCCAGCCGGAAAAGTCTGTCCCATCATAAGCCGCCAGTAACCTGATATTCCGCTCAGTCCGACTCATGGAGTTCTTTGTTGATGTTGGTGTAGAGGTTTTTGGCGTGTTCCAGCAGCGGGCTCGGTTTGTTTCTTGACGCTTTACCCAGACCAAATATCCTGGCGATGTTTATCTTTATGCTTGCTAACTGTTTCTCGCGCAACTCGCTATCAGTCTTGGAACCATACTTATAGGTAAGCAAGCCCGCGAGGTAGATGACTCCTTCATAAGCGTAATTCTTGTCCGTATCCGGGCCATAGCTTTTGAGCCCCGAAAGCAACTCCTTCTGGTTCTGCTCCCGTTCCAGAGCCTCAGTGTAGAAAAACTGCGCTTTGCGTTTGAATAGTCCTGATAGCCAGTCGTAATGCTCACCCGGAAACTTATTGTGAAGCTCGTCAAGCAGCCAGCCGGTACGCAAAGCCGCGATTCCCTGTTTGATGGTGGGCGAAAATTCCTTGGGAAAGTAATCGTAACAACGAGTTACGAGGTACTGAGACGCTGTCCCGGACTTGAGGGTTCGCACTTTATGGAAATCAACATCAGGGAAGATGAGTTTAGTATCCGCCACTCGTTTTATTGTATCCGCTATTCCCTTATTCTGCCTATCTTTAGGCAGGTCCATGAAGTCCTTGTCCATCGCAGCATACCAACATTTAGGACACACTGTGGCCTGATATACCAGCGGATACACATCGCCGTACTTCATTGACGGTTCGTAAAGCCGGTGCAGTTCGTCAGTGATGGTTCCCGCGATTAGCCGTCCGCTTCCCGATAACAATTCTTCCCGGTGAAAAATTGTCGAACACAAGGGACAGGTGATTTTGTTCTTGGATAGGAAAGATACCTTCAGTTCCCGTTCTTCAGCCATGTCCTTATTATCGGTAAGGACACTTCGATAATGGTATTTTTTTACTCCGCTTATTACTCATGTTACGCGCGCTTGCCTATATATTCTGGAAGTTCTAGCCCCGCGTCTGGAGGTTCTGGCCCCGCGACTGGAAGTTCTGCCCCCGCGTCTGGAGGTTCTGGCCCCGCGTCTGGAAGTTCTGGCCCCGCGACTGGAAGTTCTAGCCCCGCGTCTGGAAGTTCTAGCCCCGCGTCTGGAAGTTCTGGCCCCGCGACTGGAAGTTCTAGCCCCGCGACTGGAAGTTCTAGCCCCGCGTCTGGAAGTTCTAGCCCCGCGACTGGAAGTTCTAGCCCCGCG
>JAIRMT010000096.1 GCA_031258505.1 Treponema sp. | reverse complement strand
GACCCGCAATTCCAGAGGCGTTTTTTTCAGAATTTCACTGAGCATCTGCGCCGCTACAGGAAAAAAACGGGCGGCGAGGTGAATGATGAAAAAGTTATCCGCTACAACGCATTTTTTGTCGCGGGCGGATTTATCACGCTTATCAATGAATGGCTTAAAAACGGCATGGATATGCCGGTACCGGAGTTGGCAAAACTGCTTGCGAAAATGACAAAGGATGTGATGGCGTAGGCAGTGGAGCGCTCCGCCCCTTTTTATTTTGTCAACTGCGCTGTAGGCGTCTTTCATCGCTTTAGCTGGCGGTGATGAAAAAGCGCTTTCAGAAGGCGGGGGTTGTATACTGGAACAGACAAACACATTTGCGGCGTTTCCTTAGCGGGCTTTGGATAACTCAAGGCTATACGCCGTACCGCATAACACATGGTGTAATTTTTCAAAGGGCATTGACAATTCATTTAAGTTAGTTGATGGTAACTTATAGGTAATGAGAGGCAAGACCGGCTGGTTTCGTCAGGCGATACCGGACTCATTTAGACGGCGGGAAAGACCGCAAAAGGGTTGTATAATGCAAAAGACGAACACCTTTACGGCGCTGGCGGCGGCGTTCCTGCTGTTGGCGGGAAGGGCGGAACTGTCCGGCCAGACATTGACCGGATACGACATTATGAAGCGGGCCGACGAGCGCTACACGGGAGATACGGCGCAGTACAAGCTGGCTATGACCCTGGCAAGCGGGCGCGCCGCGGCATATATGCCGAAATCTGCTTCAATTCGCAGGTGTTCGCTATAACAACCTCTTTCACACGGTCTTTGAAAAGCCGGGCGCATGAAAAGCCGGTTATCGCGGCCTCAATCAGGACGTATGTGTCATCTGTGAGTGTTTTGAAAAACCGAGCCAGTCCGACTGCGTTGAGTTCAAAGGTTTCAATCCGCTTGTCTTTGGGATTGTCCACCGAAGACTGTTCGTTCCGGTAACAACAGGTAAACCGGTTGGTGTGCACATCAATGCCGATAAAGTTCATGGAGAACCTCCTTGAAAAAATAAGATATTGTCTGTTCGGTCAAACTCCGGTATAATGTACCATGCGTCTATTCGGAGTGCAGATCGGATCAGGATAAGCCTCCAGTAAGCAAATGCGGCTACCGGCTGTTATTCGGGGAATCGGGGTCATTTCTGCCCCAGCAACGCCCACAACCGGTAGCTGTTCTTCCTCTCCCCCTACATCATACCAGATAACCGCATATATTTATCATAGCTTCGGGGCAGAGCGGGCGAAGCCTCGCAGAGAGGGAAGCGGAAGACCCGCAACGCGGGGCTGGAGCGTGGGGTCGACAACGAAGTTGCCGCGACTTCCCCCTCCTTATTTCCGAGCGGCTCTAAGTTTTCGCGCCCAGCCTGGGATGTAACTCAAGACGAGCGCAAAGGGCAAGACCAGCGCCTGCGTTACCTGATTCTGCTGGTAGAAATTGGGGGTGAGTTTTATCAGCATCGACAGCAGGCCGCCGAATAGCACGCAGGTCCACAGCGCCCGCAGGAATTGTTCGGCAAACCAGCGTTTTATGGCGCGTTTGTCAGCGGCAGCGATGACGCCAAGCGGAACAGCAGCCAGCAGCAAAGGGTTGATGAAGAGAATGTTGCTGTTGTGCCAGCTGTAGTCGTGGTTAGTGAAGAAGGTCATAAAAAACAGGAGCGACCCCATGATGCCAAAGAACAAGCCGAGTGCGCTTTGAGTCAGCGCCAAAAGCCGGCGGCCAAGAAGCGGACGTCTGGCACTGACGCGGATAAAGCAGACGAGCATGGCCGCCAGCAATATACCGACGACGAGTTCATAAGGCCATTGCCGCCGGGGAACGTCGAGGACTGCCGGGCGGTTTTTGGCGCGGTTCAACACTTCCACACTGGAAACAAGGGGACGCTCAATGCCCGCGCTATCGGTGTAGGTGAAGTCGCTGATACGCAGGCCGATTTCCGCCGGCAGGAACATTTCCTGCCAGATGGTGATGGGTACGTCGATGTCCTGCCCCATGAGGAAGTTAAGCGCCCAGTCCATGAACGGCGAGAACCATGTATGGCGGCGGACGTGCTGGCGCAGGGTGTAGCGCCCGGGCGCATCGCCGAAACGCGCCTTGAACTGCCCTTGAGTAGCGAGGTCGATGATGTCGCGGATGCGTGTGGCGCAGTTGTCCTTAAAGTGGTGGTAATAATAGTTACGGTTTTCGGGCAGGATGCTGTTTTCAGCAAAGCGGCGCACAGCCTCTTCGGTTTCCGGCGAGATGTCCAGCGTGTAGAGGGTGATGTCGCGGTTAGTGGCGATGTAGGCGCGGTAACTTCGCTCTGCCGAGGATACGCCGCAACTGTACAGCAAGCGGCCAAAGGCGAAGTTTGTGTAGAAATGCTCATTTTCAAACGAGAAGATGCCGTAGTCGTAGAAACGGGCTGTACCGGCGCTGTGGTCTTCAATAACCAGCGCGATATGTCCCCACCAGAAGTACAGTTCGTCGCCTGGTCCCATCACGGCAATTTTCAGCGTAAAACGATCCGGCGCGACAGCGTCAGTTTGCGCGAAAAGGCGCTGAACGTGCAGCGCCAGCAAGAGCATGAACAGCAGGCTGGGTAAGAAACGATCATTCATCTTACCACTATAGTTTTTTCATCCAATCCTGTATATATAAGGGCATGACAAGGGTCAGCGCTATATCCACGCCACTCACCATGCTGAAGGTATTGACCGCTCCGGCGTTACACGGGGCAACGCGGCGTTATTTCAAAGCAGTGTTTACCAAGTTCTTTGCCTTGCAATATAAGGCGGCGCGAACACCCGGCCTCATTCCAGTTGCGTCAGTGGATCACGCGCTGGATGCGACGATTCCATTCTCGCCAAAATGGGTGGCGATCTATCTGGACTTTGTGCCGTTCTGGATACGGATCATTGGTTTCTTGCTCAAGACTTACCAACAGGAAGGCTTGGCAGCGGCGGCAAACTTCATCGACACCATGGGACAGCTCTACAACTCTGCCGCTGAAGTCTACGCCCGCCATCTATCCACCACTCGCCGCCCTCGTTATCTGGGTTCGCTCCGTTTCATTGTGATACACGCCTTTGACCCGCATCTCATGTGCATACCGAGCCTTCATGTGATGGTGGTGATTCGCGCTTATACTAAGTTCCGCGCCATTGTACAGGCTATGGGCGACGAACAGCGCTTGTGCGTGGAGCTTGATGCAGCGCAACGGCACGCCATCGCCATCACAGAGTCCCTGCTGTACATAAAACAGCACAGTATCAACTGCGTTGCCGCTGCCATGTACGCCATGACCTGCTTTGACGCGCCGCTGTTTCCGCCGGAAGAGGCGCGCTGCTTTGTTGACGCGCTCTTCGCTACGCCGGACAAGGACGGACGCCCGCCGGAAACGCGCCCCGATGCAGCGGAACGCGCCGCTATTCAGGAGCAGATATGGCGGCTGTATCAGCGTTTTGTTGAGGCGGGAACAACAGCGACGGCGTGGGAAGAACCGCTGCTCGCTTTCTTACGCGAAAGCCCGGCAGCGGTATAGCGGAGTTTTGTGATTCTGGACAGGGCAAAGACGTAAGCGCTGGAATTGCCAGAGGGCGACTGTCATTTTGCAATCATGCGTAACGTGAGTTGCTTTATACCGCAACACGCAGTGGCTATAGTCCCAGCGCTTGTGTGATCTGTTCATCGCTCAGGCCAGCGCACGTAAATTCGCTATTGTGGTCTGTTGCTTATGCTGCATTTCCTGATATTGCCTTAGGCCAGCCAAGAAGACCGCCTAAAAAGGTTTTATATCAAGGTTCCTTTGGTTGAGGGTATGGTGTCAGAGGCGCGGGGTTCAATGGCCACGGCGTCGCGCAAGGCCAGTGCCGCGGCCTTGAACATCGCCTCAATCTTGTGGTGATCGCTCCGACCGCGAAGTATATCCAGATGGAGCGAGATACCTGCTGCGCCAGTAAAAGCCTGCCAGAAATCTTCTATAGTATCTGTCTGGAATGAGGCGGCGCCAGACACCAGAGGCGTTCCTGAAAGTCTTCCTTCAAACACGAAGAAGGAGCGACCGGATATGTCCACTACGGCGCGCGCCAGCGCCTCGTCCATGGGGAATAGACAGCTTCCCTGCCGATGGATGCCGCGCTTTTCGCCAAGCGCGCGGGCAAAGCACTGTCCCAGAGTGATGCCGGTGTCTTCCACCAGATGATGCTGGTCAACCTCAAGGTCTCCGGTTGCCTGTACCTCCATGTCAAACAAGCCATGCCGCGTAAAGGCATTAAGCATGTGCGCCATGAACCCAATCGGATAGTCCAGCTTGGCTACCCCGCTTCCGTCAAGGTTCAGCTTGATGCTAATGTTGGTCTCGCTTGTTTTCCGCGTGATTTCAGCGATTCTCTGTTCCATGTTTCATCCTCCTGATGTACAAATGCCGTTTATACCACAACTTTCCGCAAATCGTATTCCACAATATCAGTGGCACCCAGGTTCTTGAGACGGGGAATAATATCGGGGACCTCGTTCTTCCTTACCGCGATCTTGATGGCATAGCCTTCAGGAACCGTTCCGTCACTATAAAGCGGCGACACAGTGGGACTACGCATGGCTGGCAGACTGGAAACCAGCGCTGGGAAAAGCGGCTTGACTACATTCATCTCCAGCATCACTCGTTCCCTGCCGTCCAGCACAGCCTTAAAGAGCATGAGCAACTCCTCAATGCGGCGCCGTTTAGCAGGCTCCGCGAGAGCTGACGCCGACGCCACAAAACGGGTTGAGGATTCAAGGAGCGTTGCAATAATTGAAAGGCCATTATCCCGCATAGTTTGACCTGACGAGGTGTTGTCAATGATCATATCCGCATCATCTGGCGGGAAAACCTCAGTCGCGCCATAGGTTCTGAGCAGGTGATAGCGATAGCCAGCTTCCTTGAGCCAAGTTCCAGCAATGTTTATATACTCTGTGGCAACGGTGAGTGTTTTTGTCTTGAGCGCTGTCTTATCCATACTGTTTGGAACTGCAGCCACAATACGTACCTTGTCAAAGCCCACGTCCATAAGCTCTTCCACCCTAGCCCCGCTTTCTTTCAGCCAGTCAAGTCCGGTAAAACCCACGTCATGGCTTCCCAGTTCCAGCAATTCCCCGACGTTCTGCGGCTTCATGATCTTCGCGTCAAGCCAAGACGCGGCAAGCACAGGCCGGTACGTCCGATCCGGCAGGGCTATGGGGAACCCCGCATCGGCAAAGAGCTGGGACACCTTGTCAAAGATTCGTCCTTTAGGAATTAGAATACGCAATTTATCTGTCATCATTGCACCAGTTTACCGAGCCATAATCATCTTGACAACTCAGCAGTGATTGCTCAACACGCGAGCGTTGGTATGGCGTCAGACACCTCACTTAGCGACAAAGGTTATTTCCAGTTCGGGAATTTTTACCTGAGCAAGGGTAAGGGATACCAGCTCATTGGGTTCCACGTTCTGTTTAAGCGCAACCTGAGTTTCAAGACCCAGCGCCGGAATTATAAACAGCGTCCGTCCTCCTCGCCGTTCAAGCGCCACAGCGTCCCAGCATGAACCTTTTTTGTCAGACAGATACACGGCAGTCCAGTGGTTGCGGGACATACGCTCGGCCTGCATAGCCGCGTTAGACGCAGCTTCACCAGCGGCAAGGTGAAGCAAGACCTCATCTTCGCTTAAAGGCGATTCGTTACGCAGGAAGGCGCGAATCTGCTGATGCGCCAGCAGATCGGTGTAGCGCCGCAGGGGGCTGGTAACTTGCGTGTAGGTGTCGAGACCCAGACCGCTGTGTGCGCCGGGTTTTGCTGATAGACTCCGGGGGCGCATACAGCGGCGTATCTGGTAAGCGCCGGCCAGATCGGGCAGCGGCTCGTTAGGCAAGTCGCCTACTTCTTGAGTAACGTAGGGAAACGGAAGCCGGCGCCGTAATGCCCACTCAGCCGCGCCTTCCCCGGCCAGGAGCATACACTCACGCACCATGCTGGCGGAACGGTAACTCGGTATTTGGGTGATGGCAAGTTCTTCACCTCTAAGCGTGATATGTATTTCCGGGAACTCAATGGTAACCGCTCCAGCGTTGAGGCGGCGTTCCAGATTACGGTCGGCAATGGCAAAGAGTCGCGTAATATCCGGCCCAAAGCCCTCACTTTCACCCTGCATGGCATCGGCCTCCGCATAGCTCAGGCGGCTTACTTTGACAAAGGAACGCATAATCTCGGTTTCCACAATGGAACCAGCGTCGTCAAGCGTCAGCTTAAATGAAAGCGCCGGAGAAGGGCTTTGAAGCCCCAGAGCAAAATACGCCAGCGCGTCAGGGTTAATCATGCGGGACACGCCTTCAGGCAGGTAGAGGGTCGCGCCTCGATCCCGCGCCTCAATGTCAGCCGCCGATCCACTCACAAGCGAGGCTGCCGGGTCCGCAACATGGACATAGAGCGTGTTTCCCTCAATAGACACCGCGTCATCCGGGTCATCACTCCAGGCATTGTCAATGGCAAAGGACTGCAGATGGGTAAGGTCAACGCGCTCCTCATCAGGCGGCGGCGCAAGCGGCGCTTTGGCAGATACGAGTGAAAAGCCAAAGCGTATGGGATAAGGGTTCACAAATGGCGACCAGAATCCAGTAGACAAGAGCAGTCGATGAGCTTCCAGCGGAGTTTCCTGTTTGCCCAAATCTTTGAGCGCGCGGTTTTTATCGGCACGCTTATACGCAAGCGCCTCAATTTCCTGAAAAAAACGCCGTGAATCAGGTGTATCATCTTCAAAGAAGCGCCCAGCACTCGTGTCGCCAGCCCTGAGTCGCTGTAAAAAGCGGTCCCGCGCCGCGCCTTCCCGCTGTTTTTCAGCGCGTTTCTGCTCATCAGCCATAACTTCATCCAGTTTCCGACCATGTATCGTGTCAATATTCCCGCTGAAGTAGAGGCCATCTCTGAGAAGCGTGTATGCAGCCCAGCTTGTTCTGGCTGTATATTCGCCATACACCAGTTCCGCGAGTTCTTTGAGCGAAACCACGCCCTCTTCCAGCAGTTCCCACGCGCCCCGAACATCGTCAGTATCTGACACAGCATTGTCGGAAGCCCCGTCTCTTAAGTCTGTAAGGGCGCATGGACCAGGATAGATGAGTTCAACATCTTTTTCCCGCACTCTGAGTTGTTCCCCGCCAAGAACAGCTATGTTTATCTTTTCCGCAACACTGTTTACCAGCGCCGGACGGTTTTTATATACTACAAGGCTTTTTTCTTGTATCATGGGGGCAAGTTTACCTATATAAAGGAAGCGATTCTAGCAGTTCAAAACACCTCTTCAGCAATTCCAAATTTACAGACTCGCGCCAACGCGGTGTCTGGCGCCATCTCGCCTGACAGCAGTCATTGTGGCGTAAGCCTATATGGAGATAGAATTTGGAGTTGATGTTCCTCTTGACCATTACTAGAGAACAGAATACATTTTTTATGTTTTTAATATTGACACGAGGAGTTTGTAATATGGATATAAATCTAAAGAAAGGCGCCGAGCAAGAGAAAGGTATGTTGGGGATTGCGAGTATCTGGGTAGGCGCGCTTATTTGCGCTCCCGCGGCTATGATCGGAGGCATACTCCAGAGCGGATTGTCTATCGGCAGTATCGTCTTGTCGGTAATCATCGGCTATGGAATTGTAGGGGGCTATATGGTGCTCTGCTCTATGCAGAGCAGCGATACAGGCCTTTCAATCCACGATACGGCAAGCGCGGCTATGGGAACCATTGCCGCACAAGTCATTACCAGCCTTCCTATCGCAGTGGCAAGCATCGGCTGGTTCGGGGTACAAGCCGCAACCTTAGG
>JAIRMT010000073.1 GCA_031258505.1 Treponema sp. | reverse complement strand
AGCCTGTTATGTCGGCATAACTAAGCCTGTTATGTCGGCATAACTAGGCCTGTTATGTCGGATAACTAAGCCTGTTATGTTGACGTAACTAAGCCTGTTATGTCGGCATAACTAAGCCTATTATGTCGGCATAACTAAGCCTGTTATGTCGGCATAACTAAGACCATTAACCCGCTCCATAAAATAAGGCGCATACCTGTCCACGATCGTATCTCGATCGCGCCCGCGTGTGAGGCTCGCCATTGCCCAAGAACGCCCTTATACCAAGGCAGGTAAAGGGGAATAACTGTGGGGCAAGTTTAGAGATATATGGGGACAGGCAACGAGATGTAGTGTTGTACTTAATGGCGCATAAGCAAAGAGGAGGCCGATAAGCCCCCTCTTTGCTTATGCGCCAAGCTGCGCATTGATTGCGGCGGCGGCTCTGCGGCCGTCACCCATAGCGAGAATCACAGTGGCCGCACCCAGCGCTATATCGCCGCCTGCATAAACCGCGTCAAGCGAAGTCTTCTGGTCTGCGTTTACCACGATACGCCCCCGCTTGTCAGTCTCCAGATTCGGTACAGTCCGCGGAAGCAGGGGATTAGGTTCGTTACCCAGCGCCACAATGACAGTATCGCACTCGAACAGATACTCCGAGCTGGCAATAGGTACTGGACTACGGCGACCGGAAACGTCAGGCGCGCCAAGCTCGAACTTTTGTAACTCTATGTTCGTTATTTGGGCAAGCTCATTGCCCAAAATCCGGGTGGGGTTACGCAAGAAGTCAAAGATAACGCCTTCTTCCTCGGCGTGAGCAACCTCTTCAGCACGGGCTGGCATCTCAGTGCGGGTTCGGCGATAAACCACATGTACCTGTTCCGCGCCAAGTCTAAGCGCCATACGCGCCGCGTCCATCGCCACGTTCCCGCCGCCAACCACCACGACAACTTTAGACTTGAGCATGGGCGTTGCGGCCTTTTCCGGCTCATACGCCTTCATAAGATTGGCGCGGGTCAGATACTCATTAGCGCTTAACACGCCAGCCAGATTCTCACCAGGTATGCCCAGAAACTTGGGTAAGCCCGCGCCCGCGCCAATGAAGACCGCATCATAGCCATCTTTGCTCAAAAGCTCTTCAAGCGAACCAGTACGGCCAACAAGAAAATTGGTTTCAATGTGAACGCCCATGTCGGCAAGTGTGTTGACCTCAGCCTGTACAATGGACTTGGGAAGCCGGAATTCAGGAATGCCATAGGCCATAACTCCGCCCGGCTTGTGAAGCGCCTCGAAAATCGTAACCTCATGCCCCGCGCGCGCAAGATCAGCCGCAACCGTAAGCCCGGCTGGGCCAGAACCAATAACCGCTACTTTCTTGCCGGTACTGGCTTGCACCGTCGGCGTTGTTACCTTGCCATTGGCCCGTTCCCAATCCGCCACAAAACGCTCAAGCCGGCCTATGGCAACGGCCTTTTCCACACTCTTGAGGCTCTTCCCCAGCGTACATTCGGCTTGGCACTGCTTCTCCTGGGGACAGACTCGTCCACAAACCGCTGGAAGCAGATTGGTCTGTTTAACAATATCCACCGCAGCCTTAAAATCGCCTTTCTGAATCTCCGCGATAAAGCGAGGAATCGGCACGCCCACTGGACAACCGTTGACGCAGGGCGCATTCCTACAGCCCAGACAACGCTCCGCCTCAACCTGCGCCTGAGACTCACTATAGCCCAAAGCCACCTCTGTTACGGTCTTAGCGCGAACAAGCGGGTCCTGACTCGGCATATCCTGCGCAGGAATGGCGATCCGGTCCTTGGGCGACAATCCCTGCTGTTTACGGGACTGTATGATCTTGAGAATAGCCTGCGCTTTAGCGTCAAGCTCCCCTGACTTTAGTATTTCTTCACTCATTTTGCGCCTCCCGCTGCCTGTATGGGTTCCAAACCAAGTTCAAGATGACATTTGTGGTGGTCAGAGTCTTCCCGTTCTCGATAGGAGCGCATACGGAACATCATATTGTCAAAATCAACATGGTGTCCATCGAATTCCGGGCCATCAATGCAGACAAACTTCGTTTCATTGCCTACCGTAACACGACACCCGCCACACATGCCCGTACCATCAATCATAATGGTATTGAGAGACACCATGAGCGGCACGTCAAACTCGGCAGTAGTCTTTTCGCAAAACTTCATCATAATCGGCGGACCAATAGCCACAGTGAGATTCGGCTTCGGAGTGGCCGCGCAGTAATCCCTGAGCGGTACGGTAACAACCGCTTTCTTACCATAGGAACCGTCATCTGTAACGACTGTTAGCTCGTCGGCAAAGCGCCGCATTCGATCCTCGAAGATCACCAAGTCCTTGTTCCGCGCTCCGATGATAACGGAAACATGGTTCCCAGCGTCTTTCATTGCCTGAACTATAGGGAAGAGCGGCGCAACCCCAATGCCGCCCCCTACACAAACCACAGCGCCGAAGTTCTCAACATGGGTCGGATTGCCCAGCGGTCCGAGAATGTTTTCGATATAAGCGCCCGGCGCCTTGACCGCCAGCTTATGCGTCGTTGCTCCAACCGTCTGAAACACCAGTGTAAGGGTACCAAGTTCCGCGTCAGCGTCCGCGATGGTAAGCGGGATACGCTCACCCCACTCGGTATCAATCTGGATTATGACAAACTGCCCCGCTCTGCGTGATCTGGCAATGCGCGGCGCTTCCACCACCATCTCGAACACTTCTGCGGATAGCTGCTTTTTTTCAATGATTCTGTTCATTATTCCTCCAGCGAAAGCGTACCATAGCTTCAACAGAGATGTATACCATCTAAGGTATCTCAAGAAGCGCCTCACCACGTTACCTTGATACGGAATACCGCTTCCAGTCCGTGCTTTCAGGTTTTTGTATAAGCTCTAACTAAAATGCGCGATGCCGTATTCCGCGAGCAGAGCGAAGAAATGGCGCTCCTTTTCTTTAGGAACAAGCAGCAGCCGGCCTTCGGCGCGGAAAGCTATGGTTTTCAGAGAGGGATCGCGCAGCAGTTCTTCAGTGAGTTCCGTATCCCCGGGAAGCTGATATATCAGGAAACCCTCACAGGACGTATCGAAAAGGCCGGCGCGGGAGAGCGCTTTTTCAAAGAGCCGCGTCCAGTGGGGCGCGGGTTTGGGGTCAATAAGAGCCTTGAACCGTTGTATGCGGTCTTCGATCTGGCTTTTGTTGGAACAGCCGGCAATAAAGGACGCGGGGCTTATCCGCCAGCGTTCCTTTCCCAGCTTCACGCCAATCCGGTCAAGGTAAACCTTGCGCTCAAGCGAGGAGCCGCGCACCGTAACCAGAAAAAGCTCCTTGTCCGCGATGGCTTCGTATTTCTGAACAGTACGCGCCGGGCGTACGCTGCTGAGATCAAGACACCAGCGGCCAAAATCAGTAACGCGGATAGTGGCAAGCGCGTCATAGGGCGAAATCGCTGTCTGTTTACCGTTCCATGAACGGACAAGGGGCGGATCGCGTTGCGTGATTTCCAGTATGCCTAGGGCTGCAAAGAGGTAACAGTACGCCTTGAGTAGGGGACGAATCAGCAGCGGCAGCTTGAGCATATATTCAGGAGTGAAAGGGATGTTGGAATATTCCTCACGTGAGTAGGTGAGCTTATCAAAGCAAATGGATTCCGCGTTGAACCGCAGGTATGGTTCATAGTACGGGCTGAAGACGCTGAATTCCTTGCCGCTCAGTCTGATGAAGTCAGCCAGCTTGTCCGCGTCAAAACGGCGCTGGTCTTTACCAAGCCTAAGCAGGATGTCCCGAAACACCACACGGGACTGAGGCAGCTTGTCCGCAGCATTAGAGGAATAGATAAAAGTATATATAGAAGAAAAGTGATCGAGCAGCATAGCACATTCCAGCAAGCACCGGTCTGGCGGGGGATTTAATTCGGGGTACTGGGAATGGTCGCTGAAAAAAGCGCTTATCAGTGAGCGTATGCTATCCTGCCCGTCTTTGGGGCGAAGCGGTTTGAAGTTTGACATGAGAAGCAGAAAACGGGCAAGCAGTTCAACGTTATCTGGCGCGGCTATTTCAGGAGGAAACGGGACAAGGCCGCTTGATTGGTACAAGGACTTAAGGGTCTTCTTTTTAAAACCCCTACTTGCCAGCTTGTGCTGTTCATTGTCAGGAAGCGTATCAATAAGTTCGCGCAGGGCCTCGCAGAACAGGGGGAAAGAATCGGCCACGCTCTTACTGTTATCCCACACAGCTCCAGCCTCATCAGCAAGGCAGGTATCAAGCGAAGGAGTGAGCGGCGGGAACCAGGGCTGAACGATTAAGCGCAGAAATAACGGAAGCGCTGTACAGTACTGGTCCTGACACTTATATAATGGAAAGAAACTAATTCCGCTCTTTTTGGTAAATACTTTGCGGTTGTTCCAACTGTTCTCTCTTTGAATAAGATTGATGCCCAGGTTTTTTTCAATGGGCGCTATCGGCGCATAGCCTTCATAAAACGTAATCCGAATGAGCTGCTGCATCAGGCTAGGTAGTTTATCAAACCATGCCTGAAACGCTGTCTCTGTGTTGAAGCTGAGGCGCCGCGCGATTTCGCTGATTAGTACGGACTTTTTTGGCGTACCTTGGAACGCGCCAATAAAGGTATGATACACGGCTCTGAGCTCATCAACGGATAGCGGCTGTAAGATATCAACGAGTTCTCGCTTTGATTCAGGCATTACGAAGCTCCCATAAGATAAGCCACGTCATCGGCAGACAGGTTCTTTAACGCGCCGGCATCGTCAGAAAGTAATGCGCTGAAAAGATCGGTTTTGCGTTTCTGGAGTTCCATGATACGCTCCTCAATGGTGTCGCAGGCAATGAGCCGGTAACAGAACACGGGGTTATTCTGGCCGATACGGTGGGCGCGGTCTATGGCTTGATTCTCAGCAGCACTGTTCCACCAAGGGTCAAGGATGAAGATGTAGTCCGCCGCAGTAAGATTAAGACCAGTGCCGCCAGTTTTCAGCGTCATGATAAGGGCTTTCACTGTGTCGTCAGTCTGGAAACGCCGCACCAGAGACTGGCGGTCAAGCGTAGCGCCGGTCATGGAGAGGTTCTGTATGCCCATACCTGCAAGGTCCTGGCTCACCAGATCAACAGTGGCGAGAAAGTTGGTGAAGATGAGGCACTTGTGGCTGTTTTCCGCCAGCTCGCTCACCCTGTCCATGAGGTACTGTCGTTTGGCTGAGGGGCCGCCATATTCCCCGTCAGATTCGGGAATGCTGGCAAGGCGGCGCAGTTCCGTAAGCGCCTTTAGCACAATGAATGACGATTTTTTGAATTCCCGTTCTCCACTCTGAATAAGGCGGTCGATAAGCTGTTTATACTCAAACCTGCGCTGGTGATAGACCGTGAGATGCTCGTCATCAAGCTCGATATACGCGGTTTCCTCGGTTTTGGCAGGCAAGTCCTTTAACACATCGCGCTTGAGGCGGCGGAGCATGAAAGGGTATATCCGCTTTTTCAGGTCGTGTAGCGCCTCATCATCATTATTCTGTATTGGGTGCAGATAACGCTTGTTAAACAGGGATTCGGAGCCAAAGAATGAGGGGTTAAGAAAACGGAAGAGGCTGTATAGCTCGGTAAGGTTGTTTTCAATAGGCGTTCCGCTCAGTGCCAGGCGGTGTTGGGCTTTGAGGGAATGTACGGCAGCGCTGGTCTGGGTTGCCAGATTCTTGATGTTCTGCGACTCATCGAGAATGATGTAGAAAAACTCAATGTCCTTAATATCTTTAACATCCCGACGTATGGTGGCGTATGTACTCAGGATGAGACGGAAAGGGCTTTCTCTCCCCTGTTTTTCAAAAGCCGAAGCATCGCGTCCCGTGCCGTAATGCACAAGTACCGGCAGTTCTGGAGCAAAGCGTTCCAGTTCCGCCTTCCAGTTAAACACGAGGGTTTTTGGGCATAACACGAGACAGGGTCCTTGAGCCTTTGCCGCGTACAAGCTGCGAAGCAGGGCAATAACCTGTATGGTTTTTCCCAGCCCCATCTCGTCGGCGAGACACGCGCCCATCTGGTATTGGCGCATGTAGTCGAGCCAGCGTACTCCATATTCCTGATAAGGCCGGAGTACGCTGCCCGCCAGTGGCCACACGCCCGGCTGTTCCGCGATAGAGTTGTAATCTTGGAAAAAAGCCCGCGCCTCTTCCCAAGCCTTACCGGTAAACTCGATATCGCTTTGGTCCATGAGCAGGGGCAGGTCAAAGTAGGAAAGCTCCACCGCGTTTTCATCGCCTTTGATGCGGGACACAAGGCGTTCAAGCCGGTCCATGCTGCGCTTATCCGGGAAGGCGCGGGTTCCATCCGCCAGCATGATGCAGGACGACTTGCGGTATTCGGCCATGAAGCGGGCAAAGGAAAAGGTCTGACCACTCAGTTCCACTGATGCGCTTCCTCCGAGATAGTCGATCCCCTTACCCATTGAGGTCAGGGAGAACGAGAGCTTAGGCTTTGAGAAGTTAAGTTTATATCCCGCGAGAACGTGGCTTTCCAGCAGAACAAAGCGCATGGAAAGCTCAAGTATGCTTTCAGTAAAAAAAGTGCGAGCGAATTCCGGTTCTATGATAAAAAGACCGTTTTCCTCATGCACGGAAGCCATTGCCTCGCCTTTACGCCCCTTGAACAGCATAGCGCGGAACAGGTCTTCAGGCGACTCAGGAAACACTACCTCAGCAATGCCAATAACCTTGTCGGTTTCATAAACCTCAGCCACGCTGACTATGTCTCTGTTTTCAAGCAGTTGCGACGGGAAGCCGCGCAGAAAACTCAATGACCGCACATGGAGATAGCCATAGTCATCAATTTCCTTAAACAGTAAGGCGGGCAGGGCAATGGCCGGTCTGATGCGCCGCATGGTCCAGCCTTCGTAGATAAGCTCAAGGCTAGTAAAGGTGGAACATATCAGCGAAAGTAGGGACGCAAGCTCGGTTTTCAGGACGCGGGCCGCGACGCGGTCGGTTTCAGCCCAGCGCGAACCCAGGTCTTCAACGCGGAACATCTTATCCCCGGCCAGCGCGAAACAAGGGCATAGCATATAAAAACGTGCAGTCTGTTCGTCTCCAGAGGCTTTTCTTGTTCCCCGGCTAAACGCGGCAAGCTCACCCGCCTGGTCCCGCAGCGCCAGTGCGATATTTATGGCAGCGCTGGGCGCTTGTTTTGCAACAGCGCTTGTTTCTTCAATGTACAAACAGCAGCGGTACACACCTTCGGCCAGCGAAAGCGCGGTTTCTTCCGTGTCGCGCAGCAAACCAGCGACGAGCGCCCGCTCAATAAGCCGCTCATCAGGGTTAAAGATGACGTATTCGTTTTCCACGCTTCCCTCAAAGTCAAAGCTGTAGAGGCGTTCTTTCTGCCGCGCCATAAATTCCCGCAGCACTTCCCGTTCCGCGCCAGTATAGTAATGGAAGTCGGGAACCTGCTTGCCAAAACGCAGACGCAGAAAGGCGCGTTCTCCCTCCCGTCCAATGATAAAATAGAAGCCTGCTTTTCCAGCGCGATTCGCGTATGACTTTGGGACCGCAGCCATTGTTTCTGGCTGAATAGGATTCATCGTGTTTTTAGATGGACGTCCCCGTCCGCATTTTATTTCCCAGAGAACCAGTCTCTTCAAGCTGTTTTTTCCGCCGGGAATACCACTTTGAATCAGCGCCAAACGCTTCATATACTTCTTCAAATATATGACCCGTATCTTTATATTTAATTACACGCTTTCTAAATACCATATCGTATGTCATACCTCTTAATATAGTATATATTTTCAACATTGTAAAGTAGAACCTATAACCTGTTAGGGCATCGGCGTTTACTCTGCAAACAAAGCCTGATACAGGAAATCCTCATTGAGGGCTGCATGCATCATGCGACGTTTCGCGCTGACCCGCTTCTTTTCCATCGTCATTTTTCGCAGCCGGTGTAACGCCATTTTCCGCAGTATATTCAGATTCAGCGCCGCATTCCCCGTCCTTACCCGGCACTCGTCTTCCCGAAACACGATGTCCAGCATATCCAGCAGTTTCGGTACGGCGGTTATCGTGGAAACTCCGTTTCCGTTACCGATATTCCCGTATGCCGTCCGCCGCGGGTCGTTTATCTCATCAAGAAAATCCGCCGCCCGCGCCAAATCCTGATCAGTTTTTCCCCCTAACGAAAAAGTAAACGACTATGCCCTGTGGCGGAGGCTCGTTGGCTTTACAAAAACCCCGCATCCTGTTATACCGGCATCAAGGAGTATAAGTTATGTCTACAATCAAAAACGTACCGGGAAAAGGTACGAGAGCGTATACACGGAAAAAGGCAAAAAGGGTAACGTTAAACGATGTATGGGCGGGCTTTGCGGAGCTTAAGGAGTATCAGAAAGAAACCGAACGGTTGTTACAGGAATCCCAGCGGAAATTTGACCGGGAACTACAGGAATCCCAGCGGAAATTCGACAGGGAGTTAGAGGAGACCACACGGCGCTTACAGAAATCCCATGAAGAGGCTGACCGGGAACTGAAAGAAACCGGTCGTGAATTGAAAGAAACCGGTCGTATAGTCAGGGAACTTTCAAAGGAAGTAGGCCGCGTTGACTATCACCTCAGGGAACTTTCAAAGGAATCAGGCGGTGTCGACAGCCGCCTCAGGGAACTTTCAAAGGAAGTAGGCGGCATCAGCAACCGCCTGGGGGAAGTGGCGCAGTGTTTCTTCGGTTCCGATTTGTGGAGGCACTTTGACGGCTTCGAATACGAGTTCCAGAGGCTTTACCCGTATCTGCCCTTGTTCAACGAGAAAAACGAGCCGATTGGCGACATAGACATAACGCTGCTTAACGGCGAATATGTGATGGCGATAGAGGTAAAGACCCATTTAAAGAGAAAGAACGTGGAATACCATGTTAAGCGGCTGGAACAGATAAAGAAGTATCCGCCCGACCAGTACAAGGGGAGAAAATTATTGGGGGGCATGGCCGGGCTTATGATAGATATGGACGCGAAGGATCTCGCGGACGAGTTGGGGATATACGTCATAGAACAATCCGGCGACGCTGTACGGCTCGCGGCCCGCCCCGAATGGTTCAAGGCCCGTGAATGGTAAAACCGGTACATACCGTTTCAGGCGCGTATGTCTCCGGCAGGTTTACGATGTCAGGCGGAGAAATCAGCCGGAACACAGACGCCAGCGGCTCGGGCGGGGTATCAAATACGCTTCAATCCCTGGTACAAAACGCCCAAGGACCGGGATTTGTAATATTATTTTCATTCTGACTTGGGGTTTAATACCCCGCAGACCTTTTTCTTGTTTTTCATGTCTAACCCCATGTGGTTCTCCTTGTTTCTTGGTAGAACCAGTATAATTTGGGCTAGATTTTTATTTTGACGTACACCCCTCTTTTCACTTAGAAAAATTATGGCGCAATGCGACAGGCGCAATGCGGACTGCGTGTTGACAAATAAATTCGTTCAGGATATACTATCTTTCGTATGGTTGGTTTTAGGAAAAGGCCGGACACAATAGTGCATCCGGCGGCAAGACTTTGCCGCAAAACGCCGGCGCTTGAGGGCGGAATCCCCCGGCACTTACTGCCGGGAGACCGGCTGCCCGGGTATGCCCCGCGCCCTGTACCCAAAGCGCCGGTCGTTCACGGCTGCCGTTGGCTTTTCCGATCAATCTTTAGCCCCCCCCCCCCCCCCTCACCCAATATTTAGCGGTCTTAAAAAAAACATTTTCATTACAGGGCTTATTCACAAAGTCTATCCTGATACCGTGCGGCAAACCTGTTTGCGCGCTTGCGGCGGGGAGGCTTATTCGTGTTCCCGGCGCTGTTTTGGGGCGTAAAACGCATATTTTGGGGAATAAGGGGGGCTCTTTCGTCCGTATCAACCGGCTATACCCGCGTAGCGGATTATATAGCGTGGAAAATGCCGCCGGCAAGCCGGGCGCTGCCTGGCCGGGAAGTCCCCGGCAAACCGGCGGGCAAGTCCCACAAGTTTTTTAAATCAGGAGAATATTATGCAAAAAAGAAGAATTTTTTTCTACGGGCTTTCCATCATGGCGGTGGTGAGCGTCATCCTTTCGGCCGCGTGCTCACACGGCGCCGGGGCCCCTGTCGATCAGCTTGACCTGTTAAGCGTGAAAAACAACCTGGTGGCAAGTGATAGCGATAAGTATCTGGAATTTACGTTTGATCAGGCCGTGGACAGCGCCGGAACGTCTGGCAACGGCTGGAATGTTGCGGTGAGCGGGAGCAAGGTTAAAGCGTCGTACAACCAGGACCTGACGGCCGGCGAGGAGCTGCCCCTTACACTGACTGTAGCTCCGTCCGGTAAGGGCAGCGTTCGCGACTTTCCCGGAACCTACATGGCAGTAGGCCAAACATTCAGCCGGGCGGCCCTGTCTGAATCCCTAACCGATGACCCCACGCCGCCGGAGTACGAGATAAAGTACTACGATCATACGAGCGGTACGGTGGGGCTTGTGAAAACAAGTTCTCCGGGCGGCTCGCCTTCTGTTCTTACCACAAAGATGGTATTGGGGAGTGAGTCCGGCGGGGAGGAAGTTATCTGGGTGGCGCTGAATCGTGAAAATGAGGATGATCTCCGCACGATGAACATCTTTAACGCGATCTGGACGCCGAACAACGTGGGCAGCCGCGATACTATTGAGGCGGGTAAAAGCGCGGTAACGTACACCGAGGAGATAAGCGCGGCGGTACACGCCCTGTTCAACGTAGCGATTTCATCGGATGGGGAAGGGGACAAAATCGAGATAAAAGGAAGCGCCCTGCCCGGAGACAACAGCGGGGCATATAACGCGAACACCCTTATCGTTATAGACATCGGCCTGCCGGACGCGGACAACAGCG
>JAIRMT010000051.1 GCA_031258505.1 Treponema sp. | reverse complement strand
TTGAGGAAGAAGCGCGCCTCTATTCGCCAATGCCGCGCCGTTTACTCCGCTGCTCCCCCTCGCTTCAAACCCGCTTCGCGTGTTTTCCGCTACCCCCACTCTTTTTTTCCGGTCCCTGCACCGCGCCATAGAGCTGGCGTGTGTCTGGCGCTCGACCGATCGAGACGCGATCACGCCCACGATCGAGATACGATCACGCCCACGATCGAGATACGATCACGCCCACGATCGAGACACGATCACGCCCACGATCGAGATCATGGACGCTCTGCCTGCGGGTGTGGCGGCTGAACGGCGACAGCCGAAGGTTTTATTCAAGAAAGCAGTGGCGTGGCTCGCCATAGAGCTGGTGTGTCTAACATGCGGGCTAGTACAAGAAAGTAGTGGCCCGCCACTCGTGTATAAGCCCACATACCTGTCGCGTATAAGCTCTTATACCTTAGGAGGCATAAAAGGTTCCTATGCGTTTATCCTGGGGTTGGGAAATCTCTTGTTGACATTGAGCTAAAGAGAGCTTAGATTACAGGCATGAAATACAGAGAGCTTTCAAAGCGTGAATATATCCAACAGACGAACAGCGGGTCTTTCTGAACAAGCCCCTCGGCTCTTGCCGCTTTCTGTATAACAACATGCTTGATGAAAGAATCAAAACCTACGAAGCCTTAAAGAACAACCGCGAAGCCCTGACTGCGCATACCTATAAGACCGAGAAGGAATACAAACAAGAGTATACATTCTTGTAGGCATGGGGTTTCTGACCTAAAGAGACGCTTGAGAGCGTCTAAAGGAGATGAGTATGATGAAAACAATAAAGATGCGTCTTCTTCCCATCGCGCTGTTATTAAGCGCGTCCGCCTTACACGCTATGGACTGGCCGTCCCTAAACGGAACTCTGGTTAGTAACTTTGGCTGGAATGATGGGGGAACGCCCGCGCTGGGCGTTTCTTTCACCGACGTGGGACCGGTGAATGCCGCTGATGACGGCGAACTCCTCTTCGCGCAGAACAGTTCCAACACAGCCTCTCAGTTGCCTGAACCTCTGGGAACATGGATTGCCATGGATCACGGCGATCTCATCAGCATCTACAGTCGCCTTGACAAGCAATCAGAGGAGCTTTTCGTTGCCTTACCAAAGCGTATTCCTAAAAACACTGAGATAGGCATGGCTGGCATCTCTGGCTGGACGCGGATCAACGGTTTCCATTTTTCCCTGTTTGACCGGAAGGAGCGCCGCTGGGTGAATCCCGCCATGATCATGACTCCTCTGCCTGATACAAGGCCGCCGCTTATTCGCGGCCTCTTCCTGAAAAACAGCGACGGCCAGGTGATTGAGTCTTCACAGGCGCGTATCGCTCAAGGCAGGTACACGATAGCCGTTGACGTAACCGATACACTCACCAGTCCATCTGATCCGATTCTGGCGCCGCACCGAATTGTCTGCACCATGAATGGAAGTGAGGTGGGAGAACTTACCTTTGAAACTTATTCTGCGCGGGATGGGATGCTTATGGTGTATCGCAATGGCCTGGTACCAGTGAAACAGGTCTACGCGCTTGCTCCTTTCTACGAAGTAGGGGAAGCCTTGTTCGCCCGCGGACAGATTACGCTAGAAATCATTGCCTATGACATTACCGGCTCTAGCCAGAGCGTGGTCTACCGTTTTGCTGTAGAGTGAGCGTCCGCAGAAGCGTCACGCCCACCGCCTTGACTAAACTTGCTCATTAAGCAATAGGCTTAATGAGCAAATCCTACTATGACGACCGAGTTATCGTCCGGCGAATTGGGAGCCGGAACATACTTGTCCGCGTTCTCGTCGTTTTCCCAACGTTTGCCGTCAATCAGATAACGGAACTGAAACTCCTTGCCCTGTTCAAGCGCGATCTCTTTTATGAAAGAGCCGTCATTGTTTTTCTTCATTTTGGAACTGTCTGATTTGGTATTCCAGCCGTTAAAATCACCCAATACCCGCACACTCTTCGCGCCTTTCGCAAGATCAGCGGATAACTCGAACTTTACTTTGCAGGTCTTACCTGCCTTTGGATAGGTCTTTGTTAATGACATTCTTTCTTCCTTAAATAAATGCTTTATTGTGGCATTATAGAGAGAATAGCTTTTTCACGTCTACTGGAAACAGGGGCATAAGTTATGGCATAGTAAAAAAAACAGGGGCAGCGTATGTCCTTATAAACCGGAGGTTGTTGTGTATAAAACTGTTGATACTAAAGTAAGTTTTCCCAAGCTCGAAGAAGAAGTGGCGGCTTTTTGGGAAAAGAATTATATCTTCGAAAAATCGGTGCATCAGCGGGATGGGGCTGAGGAGTATGTGTTCTATGACGGCCCGCCGTTTGCCACAGGGCTTCCCCACTTCGGGCATTTCGTGCCAAGCACCATCAAGGATATCATCCCCCGCTATCTAACCATGAAAGGTAAAAAGGTGGAACGGCGTTTCGGTTGGGACTGCCACGGCCTGCCAGTCGAGAACCTCATCGAAAAGGAACTGGGGCTAAACTCCAAAACCGACATCGAAAAGTACGGCATAGCAGCCTTCAATGAAGCCTGCCGCAACTCAGTGCTGCGTTATACAAAGGAATGGCGACAGGTGATCACTCGGCTTGGCCGCTGGGTCGATTTTGATAATGACTACAAAACCATGGAAAGTGATTATATGGAAAGCATCTGGTGGGTAATGAAGTCTTTGTGGGATAAGGGCCTGCTTTATGAAGGCCACTACATCCTGCCCTACTGCCCCCGCTGTTCCACCGTGCTGTCCAACCATGAGCTAAACCTCGGCGGCCATAAGGACGTCCATGATCCAGCTATCACAATCCGGTTTAAGGTGAATGGCCTTGTCCCGGCAAGCCCGGCAATGGGCGCTTCGGCTGTGGCCGCGTTCCTGACCAAGCCCGATGTCCCAACCTACATCCTTGCATGGACAACAACGCCCTGGACCCTGCCCTCAAACCTTGCCCTTACGCTGGGGCCTGAGATTGACTATGTGCTGATACAGGACGGCGACGAGCGTTATCTGCTGGCCGAGGCGCGCTTGGCCGCCTACTACAAAAGCGCCGCTGACTATACAGTGCTGCTCCGAACAAAAGGCGCGGCGCTCATTGGCATTGAGTACGAGCCGCTCTTCCCGTACTTCAAACAGGCGCGTGAGCAAAACGCCTTCCGTACCTATGCCGGAGACTTTGTTAGCACTGAAGATGGAACCGGCGTCGTGCATACAGCTCCAGGCTTTGGCGAAGATGACCAGCGCGTGCTTAAAGGCACAGGCGTTCCAGTCATTTGCCCGATTGATGCGGAGTGCCGTTTCACCAGCGAAGTGCCGGACTACGCCGGCGTTTTCGTGAAAGACGCGGACAAGGCCATTATGGAAAGGCTCAAGAATGAAGGTAAACTCGTGAAGCGTGAGCAGATACTCCACGCCTACCCCCATTGCTGGCGTTGCGGAAGTCCGCTCATCTATCGCGCTATGAGCTGTTGGTTTGTCGATATCCAGAAAATTAAGCAAGATATGCTGGACGCTAACGCGCAGATTTACTGGATTCCTGAACACATCAAGGACGGACGCTTCGGCAAGTGGCTTGAGGGTGCGCGGGATTGGGCTATCAGCCGCAACCGCTACTGGGGAAACCCGCTTCCCATCTGGAAATGCCCTGACTGCGGCAAAACCATCTGCATCGGTAGCCGCGCCGAACTCAAAGCCCTCTCAGGCAAGGAACCACAAGACCTGCACAAGCACTTTGTGGATGAAATCACTATACCTTGCGATAAAGCCACCGGCGGCTGTGGCAAAACCATGCGCCGCATACCAGAAGTGCTGGACTGCTGGTTCGAGTCCGGAGCCATGCCTTATGCCCAGAACCACTACCCATTCGAGAACAAGGACTTTTTCGACAAGCACTTCCCGGCTGACTTCATCAACGAGGGCCTAGACCAGACGCGGGGCTGGTTCTACACCCTCACCATATTGGCAGCCGCGCTCTTCAAGAAGCCCGCGTTCAAGAACTGCGTAGTCAGCGGTCTTGTCCTGGCTTCTGACGGTAAGAAGATGAGCAAGAGCCTGCGGAACTTCACTGACCCCATGCAGGTCGTAAACAGCTTTGGGGCCGATGCGCTCCGGCTCTTCCTCGTTCATTCCTCTGTGGTTAAGGCTGATGACCTGCGCTACAACGACGAAGGCGTAAAAGACGTGATGAAAAGCATCCTCATCCCCCTGTGGAACGCCTACAGCTTTTTTGTTACTTACGCCAACATCGACAAGGTAAGCCCGCAAAGCGCTCCAGCCAAACCCTCAAACTCGCTCGATAAGTGGATACTCTCCACCGCCGAAACCCTTGTTGACAAAGTAGGTTCCGCGCTTGACGCCTACGACCTCTCCCGTGCAATCGACCCGATCCTCGACTTCATTGACCTGCTCAACAACTGGTACATCCGCCGTTCCCGCCGCCGTTTCTGGAAGAGCGAAAACGATGCGGACAAACTCGAAGCCTACGGCACGCTTTACGATGTGCTGAAAACCTTTATCACAGTGGCTGCCCCGTTCATCCCCTTCACCACCGATGCAATCTGGGGCAATCTCCGCGTAGAAGGCCGCGACGCCGAATCCGTGCATCTTGCTGATTTCCCCAAGCCTCGTGAGGAACGACGCGACGCTCAACTCGAATACAAGATGGCTGTGGTTCGACACGCAGTAAGTATGGGGCGGGCGCTCCGTGCAATGCACAACGTCAAAGTCCGTCAGCCCCTGAAAACCGTTGAACTCGTAACCCACAACATCGAAGAAAAAAAAGCGCTTCTCGAAATGGAAGACACGATTCGGGAAGAACTCAACGTGAAGCAGATCATCTTTCCAGATAATGAAGCAGACCTGGTAGAATACGAGGTTAAGGCTAACTTCCGCGTACTTGGTAAGGAACTGGGCAAGGACATGAAGGCCGTTGCCAGCCGTATTGCTGCCTTGAGCCAGAACGAGATTCAGGGACTCCTTGACGGCGCGATCCTTGCAATAGAGGCGGATGGACGCATGGTTGACATTGACGCCAGCAAGCTGAGTATCCGCCGCATTGAGAAAGCCAATCTGAAGATTTTGAACGAGGGAACCCTCACCGTTGGCTTGGATACAGAAATCACGCGGGAACTTGCGGAAGAAGGCGATGTCCGCGACCTGATTCGCGGGGTGCAGAATCTGCGTAAAGAAACTGGCCTTGCTGTTACCGACCGAATCCGCCTGCGCCTCTGCGGGTCAGATAAGCTCAAACAGGCATGGGAACACTTCCCTGATTTTATTGCTACTGAAACCCTTGCTGTTGAAACCCTGTGGGTCAAGCCCAATGACTCAGGCTTAACCAAGCTTGAGGCTGGCGATGAAACCTGGCTAGTCAGGATAGAGAAGGTATAAGACGTTATGAAAAAAATATGGCTCGCGGCCTTTGCCGTTTTAGTTCTAGCCGCCTGTTCCACAAGTAAGGCTGGCCTTATCTCTGAGGTCGATGGCCGCGAGTACGTCCCACTCGCGCCTGGGGCTTTGGTTTATATGTACGCAGATGTTGCGCATATAGGTCCTCTGTTAGACATACTGCCGATTGAAGCCCTTAGTCAGAAAGAAGTCGCGGACATGGTTGCGCGTACCCATACCGCGATGATGGGTTTTTATCCCAATGATGAGAAGCGCCATTTTATGCTGGCTGGCGCGGGAACCTACCCTACGTTTGGTCCTAACATGGGGCTGTTTTTCAGCCCTGCGTGGAAAAAGCGCCGTTCCGAAACCGGCGCGTCCTATTGGTACTCCGAGAAGAGCCGCAGCGCCCTGTCTCTGAGCGCCAATCAGGTCTTGGTTTCCGACGCTGACCCCTTTGCGCCCGCCCCTGGCGTTGTCATTCCAGCGGACTTTGCCGCGTTCCGCCGCGATGCGGTACTCGCGCTTTGGCTTGACGACGCTGCTGCGCCGGTCAACCAGTTCCTGAAAACCTTTATGGCATCATTGGGCATAGGACAGGTGCTAGAAATGCTGGGCGTACCGCTTACGCTTCCTGTGGGACAGGCCATGATCAGTGTTCAGGCCGTGAACGAGAACTATTCGGCGCTTATCCGCATTGGGACTCCATCGGTGAGTCAGACGCGGGGGCTTCTTGGCATACTTACCCTGATAAAACGCTTCCTGCCTAAGACAGACGGCGCTAGTTCTGCCAGCCCGCTTAGTATTGCCGCCCTTCTCTTTGCCAATGACCCGCAGGAAGACGGCCTTTACCTCAGCCTACGCACCGGCGAGTTTGACGCACAAAGCCTCGCAGCGCTGGTACGCATGTTGACCGCCCAGAAAACCCCAGCCGCCGCACCGATACCTCAAACCGCAATCGCAGCGCATTAAACCACCGCACTGATACTCCCCGTCGTCAAAGGGGAGTATCAAATCGTCAATGTGATACTCCCCAACGTCAAAGGGGAGTATCAAATCGTCAATGTGATACTCCCCGTCGTCAAAGGGGAGTATCAAATCGTCAATGTGATACTCCCCAACGTCAAAGGGGAGTATCAAATCGTCAAAGGGGAGTATCAAATCGTCAAAGGGGAACTCCCCATCGCCAAGGGGAGTACCATTGATGTCGGGATACGCTACCGCATCGTCGGGATACGCCACCGCATCATCGCGGTATACCACTGCATCGTTGGTGTATACCACCGCGTCGCCGGAGAGTACCACCCCAACAGCCCGAAGCTCTGCCCTAACAACCTGACAGCATACCCATACAGCCCGACGAACCCCCAAGACCGCCCGACGTTCTACCCCGA
>JAIRMT010000173.1 GCA_031258505.1 Treponema sp. | reverse complement strand
ACTCACCTTACGCGCTGGAAAGAAAAAGATCATCGAATGACGCGAATGAACGCGAATCTTCTTAGAGAAATGAAATATTCGCGTATATTAGCGTCCATTCGATGACCAATTCTTACCGTTTTTTCTTCCTGCGTAACATGAGTTACCTAAGACGCTTTATACGCGGGTAACCATACCGGTTCCCCAATCTCCCAAGCAAAAGAGTATGCCGGCGCTCCGCTATCCAGCGGGCTGAGGCTCATGTTTGCCAGCATCGCAGCCCGAAATGGAGGGACAGCCGGCTCTGGCAGAATAGCCTGTCGCGTAAGCGCCTCATCGTCCGGACCAAGCAGCGCGGCGCAGAGGATCAGGCGGGGGAAGCAATACAATGCCGCGTCAGCGGGAAACGTTTCAGGCGCGGGAACCGGCGTGTCCAGCAAAGGACCGAACAGGGTCAAGGCGGGCGATGGGCAGGACACGGTTTGCGGGGACAGCGCCCGCAATTTTCCGTCCCGCCCGCAGGCGCTGAGGTTCCGCTGACTTAGGGCAAGGGCTTTGAGTTCGCTTCGGGAACAGGCGCGGGAAACAAGCGCGAGCGGCGCAACATTAGGAAAGGAATATGCGCCCGCGAAACCAGCGCGAAAGAGCTTGCGGCTGTATGGTTCAAGCGCCCGCGCGCTGTCGCGGTGCGGGATAAGCACAACAAAATTGAACGACCCAGCTTGCGATAATGGCATAGACACATTATGATAGAGAACATGATGAAATATAAGACCCAACTGCTTGTTGATCGCTTTACCAAGATACTATCGGCCTGGCCCGGTGTGGAATGTGTGTCCCTTAATGAGACCGCGTTAGCTGACACTCTTCATCCTTACTTCGCGCTCATCTTTGATGTGTTTTATGCCGGCTCCATACCAGCTCTTGAGGAACGACGCCGCCTGTTTGAGGAAGACGCAATGGTGTTTGAATCCCACTCGAATAAAGACCGTTTTCTTATCGGAGAGATTCCAGTGCGCTTAGAATACAAGTCAACCGAGAAGATCGATGAGCTTGTGTCCATCGCTGACACGAAGTACGAGTCTTTATGGCTCATCAAGGATTCTGGAACCTATGGCTTCTACCGTTTAGTCAACGGGGACATTCTCTTCAAGCGGAACGATTGGATTACAACAGTACGGAATCGGCTGTCGGCGCTTGACCAGTTTTTCTGGGACCAGATGCGCGCCGTGAATCAGTCAAAGATGGAACACCTCTTGAATGATCTGGGCGCTGCGTTGTTTGAAGAGGATGATTTCCACTACCTCATTTCCGAGGCCTTGTTTATCAAGACTGTCTGTCTCACCCTGTTTTGCATAAACCATCGTTTTGAGCCGTCCCACCGCGCCTATTACAAGCAGGCGCTGAAGCTGCCGGTATTGCCTGATGGGTTCCACGCCCAGTTTGACAGCTTCCTCCGTTCTGATGTGGAAATGACCAGAACGCGCAAGTATACGCTGGCTCAGGTTATTGCACGAAGCGTGATCAATCTATAGCCAATGTTTACTATAAACTCCTGCGCCGCAGGCTGTGGGCGCATGGCCTTGAGTGGTTCCAAGCTCTGTATAGCTCATGCGGCTGACCCTGACGCGGAAATCGCGCGAATTGTGAACACGATTCAGGAACAGCAAATCATTAAAGACCTTGTTGCCGGAGGAGGGCGTTTCGAGAACGTAGACTTTTCTAAAAGGCATTTTTACGGCTGCACCTTCAAGGGCGCTTCCTTTACCGGCTGTGTTTTTACCGATGTGCGTATGCGTATGGTTTTTTTTGACTTTGCCGAATTTTTTAATTGCAATTTTATCGGAGGCGATCTGCAATTCCTTTCCTTCGCGGGTGCGGTCATGCAGAACTGCGTCTTTGAGAAAGTCGAGGCGCTTCATCTGAATTTCGGCGGCGTGGCTATCACGAACAGCCAGTTCAAATCGTCGAATCTGTACAACAGTCGTTTTATTAACGCGAGTATCCTTTTCTCAAATTTTATTGACTGTAACCTGCAGCGAGTCAATTTTATCAAAGCCCATCTGGAAGAAGTGTCTTTCAAGTCATCCAACAGCGCTGAAGCCGTGTTTGATTTCAGTCCAATGGAGCTAAAATGAAACTGTTCTTTCACTATTCAGCACTTGGTTATAGTAATTCTTACATACTGGGTAATGAGGCGCGTGAGGCTATCCTCATCGACCCCAGCCACATGGCTAAGGGAATACTCAATTTTATTGAGAATAACAACTATCATCTGCGGGCTATACTCGTTACCCATGATCACAAGAACCACGTTCAGGGGCTGCGAACCCTGAAACGGATATACGACGCCGAGCTATACGCGGTCAATCACGTTATTATGGAACATAAGGCCACGCTGATACGCGACAGTGAAACGCTTCGCATTGATTCATTCGCAGTTGAGGTGATTTCCATCCCTGGTCATTCCCCTGATTCCGTGGTTTTCAAAATCGGACGTATGCTTTTTACCGGCGATGCCCTTTCCGCTGGTCTGATCGGCAAAACAGCCAGTAACTATGGCGATGCGACCGAGCTTGCTGCCCTGCGAAGCAAACTGTTTTCCCTGCCCTATGATTGCATGGTGTTTCCCGGACATGGCCCGCCATCGTCGCTGGAATCCGAGCGTCGTTTTAACGCCGGGATCCAGCTCTGCGAGGAAAAGCGCCGTAAAGGTTTTGGCATCCCCAACGATCTTTTTGTTCAGCGATGAGGAGTACCAAGTAACTCAACGCTTGAACTGCGTGGGAATACAGAACGAGCGCAGGAGTTTGAGCGCTGCGCCTGCCTCCACGAGCGCATCACTACTCACACCCCCTTCAAGGCTGATACCCGCGTCATAGCCCACGCTTTCGAGAAGGTGGAAAAAACGTCCGTAATTCTCACCATCGCCTTCTCGCGGCAGCAGGCGTCCCTGCTTCGCAGCAATATGCACATGGCGTAGTTCGTCGCCCGTCTTTGTGATAACTGCCAGGTCTTCATCTTCCTTACGCATGTGGAAGTAGTCGGCGAGTAGTTTGATGTGGGCAAGGTTAAGCTCCTGAACCAGAGCAAGGCCCTCGCCAACGCTGGTGATGAAGTTACTCTCCTCAGAATTGAGCGGCTCAATGACAATGGTAAGCCCCAGCGGACCAGCTAGATTCTCAAGGTTATGAAGCAGTTTAGTGAACTGCTCCCGTCCAGCTTCGTAAGGAAAGCCCGCAGGCAGATTCTTTGCGCCGGCGCTTCCCAGCACAATAATCTTAACGCCTAGGGATGCAGCCCATTCACACGCCTCTTTTGCATATTCAAGCGCCAGTTCCAGCTTTGCCTCCGGGCCAGTCAAGCGCACTCGCGCCGGAAAGAAGTTGTTACACGCCAGGGCTGGAATACCTCCAGCCTCTACCGCTTTGACCACCTCGACCCGTTGAGCTTCTGTGGCGCTCATTATCTGAGCCAGCGGAAGTTCTAGGTAATCAAAACCAAGCTCCGCTATCATAGGGATAATCGTAACACCTGTTTTTGCCTCGTCCTTTGCCAAAGGACCCAAACAGCAACCAATCTTCATAATTTATACCTCTACTCTTATTATAGCATATATTAGAGTTATGGAAATGGAAGCTCATTAACTTTTCATACTTTGAAGTCTATGCTACCATTGATACATCGGAGGAAGGAAACAGATGGAATACAAGGAATATACCGCTATTGCGACTATCATCAGGGGGCTGTTTATCAACACAGCGGGGTATCCCTGGGTTGTTGTACATGAGCGTTGTGAACGTAACGAGGAAACTGCGCCAGATGATGCGCTTGTGGTTGATATCTCCCCAGCTATGCGGGGAGGCGTTCTGGACGAAGAGGCTGCGGCAAAGGTTTTTCAGGAAGCCTGTACAGCCTGGGAATTCGACAAAGCCCCCAGTGGTGTGGAAGCTGCCATGAAGCAGGAGGCAGCGAAAAAGGAGCCGTCCTGCATCGTACTGAAACGCGGCGCTGAGAACGCCGCCAGCGCTATTGAGGCGTTCTACTGGATCGATAAAAACATTGACGCCGCGCGAAAACGCATGTATAGCAAAACAGCCTCCATGCTTGAAGGAAAAGCTCCCCAAAGTCATCCGCTGCTGGCTGAACCGAAACTTGACGCAGCCACCCGCGCTGACGTTGTACAGCACAAAATAGCCCTGCTTGAAGGAGACATACGGAATTCGGCAAGCATTGCGCGAAGCCTTGCCTGTTCCGGCGCGCTGGTCTTTATCGCAGATGCTAATCTGGAAGCAGTGCAGCAACTCGCCAACAGCATCAACATCAGCGCAAAGCGGACAGCAGCCATCCCGGTTCAAGTGAACCATACCGATGAAGCTTCAGTCGAGGCTCTGTTCCGTACCATAGCGGAAACCGCTGGGGGCCTGGACATCTGTATCTATGTTGAGAACACGCTTGAGCAGGGAAATCTGCTTGAGCGGAGTCTTGATGAGTTTAAAACGCGCAATACCGCATTTTTCCTCATAGCCAAATATGCGGGGCTTCTATTCAGACGCCAGTTTCGTACTGCCCCTTCATGGATAACTGATATTATTCGGGTTAGCGAGTATTTTTACGGCGAGAATCAGGAATGTCTGGGGCTGGCCGTGAGTCTTGCGCTGGAACTAATCAAGTACAACATAAAGGTAAACACGATCTGCCCAAGTAACGACTTTAATCACCCTTTCTGGACAGACCCTGACACTGGTCTTTTCGCGCAACACCTCAAAGCCGGCAAGGTTCCCAACGCAAGGTCTCTCGCCGAGGTAAAAGCCCACTATGAGGCGCAAGTTCCGATGAAACGCTCGTGTACCGTGCTGGACGTAATGCGCGCGGTTTACTATGTCATTGAGCAGAATTACGAGACCGGTCAGACCCTGTCGGTTTCCGGCGGGAAGAAGGTCTTATAAGGCGGCAATCTGCTGTTGCAATTCCTTTGACACAATAACGTCATGGCCAGTGAAGGCCATGGCAAGAGCGCCGCGCCGGAGCAGAGCCTTGCCGCTGTCAGTGATGGTGCGCTCCGCAAAGGCTTTGGTGTGAATGATCAGGTTCGGGTCCCCAAAGCCAAGCCAGCCATGAACCGAGGGAATGTGATGGCTCACATTGCCCATGTCAATAGACCCGCCTACTTCCGCCGGCAATACGGTTTCACCCAGATCGCGCAGATGCTTGTTATACACAGCGGACAGGGCTTGATTGGTTACCATGTCAGCATAGGCCGTCTGAAACGGCTTTACGGCAAGCGTCGCGCCAGTCATGCTTGCCGCGCCAGCGGCACATTCTTTGAAACGCTCCACAGCCCGCGTGAGGTTCGCCATGTTTGCGGCGCGTATGTAGAAACGCGCTTCCGCGTATTCAGGGACAATGTTCGGGGCTGCGCCGCCAGCGCTAATAATGCCGTGGAACTGTACATCGCGGGTAACGTGCTGACGAAGCGCGTTCACGCCGTTGTAAAACAGGATCAGGGCGTCAAGCGCATTGACGCCAGCTTCCGGCGCCATTGAAGCGTGAGCCGCCCGTCCTGTATAACTCACGATGAGCGGGCGCAGCGCCATTGATGGGCCGCTCTCTCTGGTAACGCCGTTGGGGTGCGTCATAATCCCAACCGTCATGTCATCAAATACCCCCTGATCAGCCATAGCGACCTTTGTACCAAAGGTTTCCTCAGCAGGCGTGCCAAATACCACAATCTTGCCACCAATGCGGTCAAGGACTGCCTGTAACCCAAAGGCCGCGCCAAGCGCCATGGTACAGATGAGGTTATGGCCGCAGCCATGACCAATATCCGGCAGGGCGTCGTATTCGCAGAAGTAGGCAATGGAAGCCCCGGGCTTGCCGCTGTCGTAAGTAGCGCGGAAAGCAGTGGGAAAACCGCAGAACTGGTCGTCAATGACAAAGCCGCGCGCCGTAAGAGTCTCGGTGAGGATGTTATGCGCCTTGTATTCCTCGTTCCCCAGCTCTGGATTCTCGTAAAGAAAATGGGCGATGGCAAACAGATTGTCCAGTTCGTCATCGATCCTGTTTTGTATGGTGTTATATAACTCCTGCGTCTTAGGCAGCGAGTCTATACTTGTTGACATATTGCCCTCCCTGTTGTTTGCTTGGTCTATTTTTAGGCAGATTCAAG
>JAIRMT010000160.1 GCA_031258505.1 Treponema sp. | reverse complement strand
AAAACTATGTTGACAGCGTTAAGAAAACACTCAGCGACAACAGTAGAATCCCGCAGTTTTATGTAATGTCCTTTTATCCGGATTCGACATATTCATCAAACAACCCATTCATTGAAGAGATTCTCAATTTGATAAGAAGAACGTCTGATTTATCAATGTCTAATGTCAGAAAAATTATTTTTGATTCATTTCATATTAGTGATGATGAAGATTTGTCAAAATATCCGCACAATTTGCAACAAACTCTTAAAGATTGGCTTGGAACTGCAAAATCCATCATAGAGGAAATTTTGGGGGCGATTAAAATTCCAAGAAAACTATTCGATAAGAAGTCGCCTGAAAAAATTAGCCTTGACAATGTCAATAACAAATTTTGGGAGAAATATAATACTAATCCCAAATGGCAGACTCTCCTGTTTACTGTCCAAGCCTACTATTGGATAAAAGCTTCGTACGATAAAAAAATAGCGTTGCAGTATATTAGCAATATTGGCAACGCCATGCTTGGGAATATTGAAAAAGACATTAACCGTTTGTCAAAAATTAACGTGTCATTACCTATTTATATCAAAGTAGATATTGAAAGCGGCAATGGTTCTGGAGCGGCGTAGAGCCTGTTTCAAAACTCGATCGCGTTTTGAAACAGGTATACAATTTAAGCCAAGGGATGATTGTATGGGATTGTGGAAATGCACAAAATGCGGACTGCTTATAAGCGGTGTAAACAAACCCGCTTGACGGCGTATGCAATAAAGGTGGACGGCATACATGGAGAACAAAAAAATAGGCGGGGCGCAGGGATATGCCCGCACTGCCCGCGCTTTTTGCGGAAGGTGTTCGGAAAACGTAACCGTAGGTTACGGGAACCGCCGCGAAAAAGAGCATATACGACAGAGGTTGTATACAATTTTATAGACGGAGACGCTCTGAGCATAGACGGAGACGCGTAAGTCGCTTGCTCAGGCTTCCCCAAGAATGAAACCGCAGCCCCGCGCCGCCCGGCATAAGGCCGCAGTTAAACACCTTCGGGACTAACCCTAAAGTAAAAGTCCGCAGATTGCGCAGACTAATGCGGATTTTATTCCTCTTTAATCTGCGAAAATCAGCGGACTTTACTCCTCTTATGTTTTCTTACTAGATGTTCTCTTCCTCCATCCCGCGAGCCGGCGGCGATGAAATCCATAGTTGTTCCTGATTAGACCGAGACAGCGGCTCCTCAGACGGGGCTTTGTCTGTCGGTTTAAGCGGCGGCGGTGTGGATGCCTTGAATGTCATTTCCTCGGCGGCAAAGTCTGTACTGACCAGGGGTTTCGGCGAATCACTCTCAAGCGTCTCAACGAGTGATTCAGCCGGGGCTGCTGATTCTACTAGCGGCGCTGGTTCAGCGCTTGCCTCGGGTAATACTGATAACGCATCTGCCGATGTCCACGCGGGACCAGCGCTTGGCGGAACTGGTGGTACAACAAGGACTTGCGGCGCGGTTACGACCTTCACCTCTGACACGGATGACGGTTCCATCTTGAACAGCTTGATGCCTTCGTCCGGGAACTGCTGTTTAACCGCAGCTATGGCGCGTTCTATGCTCTCAGCCTCGTCTTTTTCGCACCAGACTACTATGGCGAAGTTCTCTTCGGGCCATATCGCGTCGCCCATGCGCGGTCCTGATGAGCCTACGCCGAAGATTGTGGGAAACTTGGTATAATACTTAGCAACACCCTCTGCCTGAAACGCTTCCAGAATGTTCTCTTCAACCGAATGGTTTGCGATGATTTCAACACGGATCATAAACCCGCCTCCCCTTCAAGAATAATGTCGCTGCCAGCAAATGGCGCTTTTGTCGTTGCCCGCTCCGCCGTTTTCGCTGTGGCCACTGAAGCCGCGCCGGTCTGTCGTTCCTGCGTCTGCTTGCGGGTGAGGCCAGCGGCAACACGCTCGCGCCTCGCGTTCTGTTTTGCCTTCCATTTGTCAGTACCGCGATTCATAATAAAGTAAATTGTGGGCATAAGGAAGAGCGTCATCATTGTGCCAAAGGACAGGCCGCCAAGTACGGTCTTGCCAATGGGGGCGGTCATTTCGGAACCTTCACCGGGGAAGAATGCCATTGGCACGAGACCGAGTATCGTGGTGAGGGTGGACATGAGTATGGGGCGCAGGCGGTTGCCGGCAGCCTCCACGCAGGCGTCATGCAGGGAATAGCCGCGCTTGCGGAGCATGTTCGTATAGTCCACCAGCACAATGCCGTTGTTTACAATGACGCCGACCAACACTAGCAGACCAACGGCGGACAGGATGTTCAGCGGCTCGTTTGAGATGAGGTAAATCGCTATAATGCCAATAACCGATAGCGGAATCGTAAAGATAATGATGAACGGGTCTTTGAAAGACTCGAAGAGACTCGCCATAACCCCGAAGACTAGGAGAACGGCCACCGCCATAATCAGGGCAAAGCGCTGCATATATTTCATCAGTTCAGCGTAATCCCCAGCGTATTCGATGATTACATCGTCTTCCGCCGGAATCGCCGCTGTTATCGCGGCTTGTACTTTGGCTTGCAGGTCATTGAGCTTCACGCCGGGAAGCGTACCAGCAGTTACGTGAATTACCCGGCTCTGGTTCTCACGCTGTATGGAGATAGGGCCAGTGCCTTTACTGTATGACGCGAAGTTCGACAGAGGTACCCGTCCTGCGACCTGACTGTTTACAAAAATCTGGTCAAGATCAGGAAGCTCATCCCGGTCTGCTTCCGCCAGAATCAGCACTACATCGTACTCAACGCCGTTCTCCTTATAACGAGTGGCTGTGAGACCATCAACCGCAGCCTTAATCTCATTACCAACCGTGTAGGTGCTGAGACCCAGGGCGTAGAGTCGCTCGCGGTCAAGCTGCAGCTCAATCTGGGGCAAACCGTCGTCAAGGTTAATGTCTGGCTCGGTTACTTCAGGGAACACGGTCTTATCCCGCAGCACGTTGGCAATCTGCTCGGCAATGGCCTTGCCCTTAGTCAAATCATCGACCCTAATAATGATGTCAATGGGATTGCCGCCCATACCCATATTCATGCCGCTGCTGCTCTGGTTGAATGAGACGCCCGCAAAATCATTGAAATGGTTGCGCAGCTTTGCCTGAATGACCTCGTCAGTGTCGATTCGCTCTTCAAAAGGAGGTAGGTTAATCTGCAAGGAGCCGGTGTTGGTGGACCCGCCGCCGCCAAACATTGCCATGCCGCCGCCGCCGCCTACCGTTACTGTGATGCGCTCATAACCCTGCACTTCCTTTTGAACAATAGCCTCAAGCTGTTTTAAGACTGACTCGGTATCGGAGAGCGGCGAACCAACCGGCAGAGTAACTGACACTGACACTGAATCAGACTCCTGTGTTGGCATAAACACCAGTCCAACGGTGGGAATCATGGTGAGACTGCCGATGAACAGCAAAACAATCACGGTAATCGTGATAGCCTTGTGTCTCAGTACCCAGCTTACAGCCCGTTTATACCCGCGCCCCAGCATATCAAAGAAACCCTCGAAGGCTTTATCAATACCTACGAGAAAGGCGTTGCGAAGGGGCTTTTGTTTACGGGTTACCAGCGGCAGATAATGGCTGGACAAGACCGGCACTAGCACCATGGCTACGAACAGCGACATGGCCAGCGAAATGACAACAGTGAAGGCAAGGCCGAAGAAGAGTTCACCAATCATCTCAAGCAGGTTCTGGAACATGACCAGCGGCGCAAATACGCAGATTGTTGTCAGCGTGGAACCAATAATTGCAACCAGCATCTCCTGAGTGCCAATGACTGATGCGGTTGATAGCTTCGCGCCTTTTTCACGGTAATGATAAATGTTTTCAAGAATGACGATGGAGTTATCCACGAGCATACCAACACCGAGACAGAGGCCAGCCAGCGTCATAATGTTGAGCGTGAGTCCCGCGAAGTACATCAGCATAATCGTAATGATCACTGAAACTGGAATACTGACGCCAATGATCAGCGTCGGCTTGAGCGAGCGCAGGAAGATAAAGACCACGATGATGGCCAGCAATGCGCCGGAAATGGCAGCGTTTGCCACCTGGTTAATCGAATTCTCAATCTGGTCGGTGGTGTTATAGATTTCGGTTATCTTAATGTCGTTGGGTATTTCACGGGCGATCTGCGCGAGCCGCGTCCGCAGGTCTCTGGCGGTCTGCACCGAGTTCTTGCCGCTCTGCTTCTGCACCGTAATCTGAATAGCGGGAACGCCGTTCACATAGACCACGCTGTTTTCGTCGCGGAAGCCTTCAAACACATCGGCAATGTCGCGCAGGCGCACGGTTTTTGGCAGTTCCACCTGCCCGTTCACCACGCCGCCGCCCTTGTACGCAATCACGGTGTCCTTGATTTGGTCCAGCGAGGTGTATTCGCCCATGGTTGTCAGTATGTACGACAGGCCGTTATCCGTGATGGAACCAGCGGCAACCTGCATGTTTTGGCTGGAAATCATGGCCTGAAGCTGGGTTACGGTCAGCCCATACGCCTCAAGCCGCGTTTGCGGTATCTCCACGCGGATGATTTTCTCGCGCCCGCCTGATACTGAACCAGTAGCAACGCCTGGAGTCTGCTCAATGCGCGGTAAAATCGTGTTTTCAGACACTTCGCGCAGTTCATCTGGGGTGCGATTCGCCGACGTAACCATCAGCCCCATAATGGGTATCATTGACGGGTTATACTTAATGAGCAGCGGCGAGCCGGCCCCGCTTGGTAGATAGCTCTTAATCATATCCATGTTGTCGCGCACGGAAGCTGAAGCCTCGGCGAGGTCGGTCTTATAGGTGAACTGCATGATAATCATACTCGTGCCCTTGGATGATGTTGACGTCAGCTTTTCGAGGTTTGACACATTTGACAAAGAGCCTTCAATCGGGCGAGTTATGCTGCGCTCGACTTCTTCAGGCCCCGCGCCAGTGTAGGTGGTTATAACTACGAGGTACGGCGGGTTGATTTCCGGCGTGAGGTCAATAGGCAGGTTTACCAGTGCGAAGCCCCCCAGACAGAGTAAGAGAACGAAGATGATAAAGATAGTAGTAGGCCGTGATACGGCTGTTTTAGCAAAACTCATTTTTGGCTCCTAATTTGCCGCAGCCAAAGGCGCGACACGCTCAATCACATTAATCCGGGAGCCATCCTCAAGGAGGCTCTGTCCCCGAACCACGATTTCCTCATTTGGGGAAAGTCCGCTTTGTATCTCCTGCACGCCGTCAACCAGTATGCCTTTGGTAACAACCCTGCGCCGCGCCACCCGGAACTCCGGGTCAGTCGGGTCAGTGGCGACTGTGAAGACATAGGTTTCGCCAAAACGCTCGATTAAGGCCGTGTAAGGTATCTTGACGATGCCGCTCTTCTGCTCAGTTATGATTCGTGTTTTGGCGAACATACCTGCTTTGAGCTTGCTATCCGCATTATCAACGTTAATCTTGACCTCCATAGTGCGCGACGCAGGGTCAAGCACTGGGCTGACCTCAGTGATACTGCCCCTGAACACATCGCCTGGATAGGCATCCAGTATGATTTCACAGGGCAAGTGTGGACTGATTTTCGAGACAAAGCGCTCGGCAACATAGACCTTGATTTCCAGTCCGCCGCCACTGCTGGAAATGCGGGCCACAGGCATTGCTTGACTAACAGTCTGGCCGAGTTGGGCATTGAGCGACACAATCGTACCAGCGACCGGCGCTTTAACCATGCCCGGAATGTAATTCATACCTGGACGGGAAGGGTCAACCTCGACGAGTTGCGCGTCTTTGGAGACCCGGCTTCCAACAGCAGTGTAGACCCGCGTTATCTTGCCTGCCACTTCAGAATAGACATCGACCGTTGAGCCAGCAACAATGTCGCCTGCGAGGGCGATATAGTCGTTAATCTGTCCCTGCACTACCGTCGTGGTGTTTACCGCGAAAACCGGCACGACATCCGTCTCTGGCGCAACAGCAGCGCTTGCCGCTTCCTCCCGGTTACACGCGCCCAGCCCGAGCGCGATAAACAGCAGCGCCATTCCACTCATCGCCCACTTGGGAACAATGGAGGTTTTACCACAAGTTTTAAGAAACATCATTGGATACTCCCGGACAGGGTTCCAAAGGGAACCCCAATGGCATATTCAAGGTCAAGAAGACCCTGTAAATAGGTAAAGTTCTGCGCCAGTACGCCAACCTTCGCCTGATTAAGCTGTTGCTCCGCGTTCTGCACCTGGAGCAAATCCTGAAAACCGGCTCGGTACGCCTGCTCGGTAAGCTCATAGCTCCGCTGCGCGAGTTCCACGGTCTTTTGTAAAGCCGCAATCTGAGTCTGGGCCTTTTGCAGGGAAAGCACAGTGTTATAAATCTCAAGCTCCGTGCCTCGTATCGCCTGCGCGAGGCCGATGTTGAGGCTCCGCATATTGTCATCAATATCTTTCACTGCTTGGCGATTGGAAGCCCAGGGAAGCAGGTTATGCAGTTGAAAGCCCAGGGAAATAGTGAGGGACCCGGATTGGCTCCAGTCATCCCCATTGAACCAGCTATCTTTCCACGGGTCTTTCATAAAGGCGTTGTTGAGTCCCCAGCTTATGCTTAACCCTGGATACATGGACTGAACCTGAGCTTTTCTGGCGCTTTGCAGTAACAAAATGTTCTGTCTGATCTCCTGTATATCTGGTTTGCTGTCAGACGCCTGTGTGATGAGTTCCCGCACATCAAGCGGCACAAAGGAAATATCCGTTGCCAGCGACTCAAACTCGAAGTTAGTGTCATAAGGCAGGCCGAGGTTCATGGCGAACTGCGCCATAAGCAGCTTAAAGTTATTCTCCGCTTCTTCAATCGTGGGCATGAGGTTTTCTTTGGAAACCTGCGCCTGCAAGAGACTGAGTTCCGGCGCGAGGCCAGCCAGATAATTCGCTCGCGCCATTGCCTCCTGACGCTCGGCAGCAACAAGGCTTTCCTTCTGGAGCTTGATGTTTTCCTGCACCAACAGCATCTGGTAGTACGACTTACGCACATCCCGCTCAAGCTGGGACACGGCCTTGTCATAGGAGAGCAGTCCACTCTCGTAATCAAGGCGCAGGCGATTCATCGACTCAATCATGGCAATGCTCAAAGTCAGCGAAACCTGAATGGATGAGACGATGTGCCATTGGGGAAGGGTTACGGAATAGGGAATCCCTGCCACACTAACAACAGTCGTACCTGCCGGCAAGTTTGGTACAGGCGAACTATAGGGACCGGTAGGAACCAGTGTTATCCCTGATTGCGTAGTCGCCTTATTGTCCAGCGCGAGATTTCCCGCCACGCTTACCGACGGGATAAACTGGTTCCACGAGTAATCTGACTTGCGCTTCTTGGTCTCGTTTGCTACCCGCGTTGACTCAAGGCTGAGATTGTTCGCTATGGCAAGCTCCACCGCCATACTCGGAGTCAGCAGCATGGTGTCAGACACTGGGTTCTGTGCAAGCGCGACAGCGCCCGTCATGATGAAGAGCAGTAATGCCGGCGCGCGTGCATTAGCCCCACGAGCCATGCGCCAGCGAGAGACCTGCTCACCGTTAAAACATCGTACCATAAAACACTCCTTGCTCTGGTCTTTGAGGAACGTGTTCTCACCGAACCCTTCAGAAACTCTATTCCGCGAAACAGCAGTGATGCACCGCAGTTTCCAAAGCCCAACAGCATTGTTGCGGCATAACGCCGCTCTATTCAGCCCGTATACACGCGGCTGTTCGACAAAATCGCTAGTTGCGGTCGTGTCGTTTTTTACTGAATCGCTTCATTGCTTAAAGCCTCCCATGCCACAGGTGATGACCTGGTACAAGAGCCGCACACTCTCATCTGGTATATCAACAAAATCCATGTCCTCTGGACGGGACATCAGAAGATTCATGATGAGAAACCCTATCCAGCGGATAGTACAGTAGCGCCCTTCGTCGTTGTTGGTTTCTTCAATTACATGAGAAAAACGCTCCTCGTCAAAGTGAAACTCGTCGAAGATACGGTAGAGGCGCGGCGGCACTGAACAGTTCAGTTTAAGCTGGCGTGTGCGAACCCAGTCCATGGCGAGCAATATCTCTGGGTATGAGCGCAGGTAATCCGCAATGCTGACAATGCTCATGTAGAGCTTTTCCTCAACAGTATCAACGAGACGCATAGCAGCCTCAGTGCGGGCAAAAATCCGGTCAAACTCCGTGAGAAAAAGCTGGGTGAGCATATCCTGCTTATTCTTGAAATGCGCGTAAAGCCCGCTTTTGGACATACCCGCTCGCTGGGCAACCATGTCCATTGAGGCGTCAGGCCCTAGCTCCGCGACCACACTCGCCGCAGCCTTGAGCAGACGGTCAGCAATGGCAGATACCGCATCGCCATTGCCAGATACTGACGGCGCTGACTCCGCGCTTTGCCGCGCCAATGCCTCAAGCCGCTCGTAGTCCAGCCGCGCCACAGTCGTCCGCTCATAGCCCAGGCCTTTTGTAACGTTTTCTTCTATAAACATGACAAGTTTATTGACCTGCTCGTCGTCCGGTTCCGTATCCAGACAAGCGCGGTTCCGGTGAAACTGCGCCAACCAATACGTCGTGGTTGCCAAGAGGGCTTGTATCTGCGTCGGACAGCCCTGATTCTGCGTAAACATAGCGCGCAGTTTCAGTATATCAATGCCGCGCTCCTGAAGCTGTTTTATCACGCTCATTACGTTGCGCCTGCCATCCACCTGAACCAACGCAAACAGGAAAGCGTCGATATTGCGGGCATAGTAAGCAACCATTGCCCGGAGTATGATAAGCAGAGCGAAATCGCTGTCAGAGCTATTGAGCGCCTTATCACAGTACGGCTTGAGGAACGCCGCATACTCGTCATAGTACGTTTTGTACATGGCGTTTTCCAGCGCCTCCTTGCAGTCAAAGTGCCGGTAGAGCGCAGACTTGGTAACCCCCAAGTCGCGGGCAAGCTGGGTGAGACTGGTCGATTGGTAGCATTGCTGCCCCCAAACCCGGAACGCGGCGCGTACTAT
>JAIRMT010000036.1 GCA_031258505.1 Treponema sp. | reverse complement strand
TAATCTGCGGACAAAATTCCTTAACTTCTTGTTAAGCCGCTCCTGAACAAGCGCGAGCATATCGCCTACCCCAAAAACACAACCATATTCGGACGCTTTCTCTTCCGGCGCTTTGACGCCAGCGGGATGTCAGCGACTGGAGGCCTGTTGTGTCGGCGGTTATTCCGTAAGCGGCGACGCTTCCGCTTGTTCTTGCTATAGGAGTTTTTCAGGGCTTTGTTGAAGGGGAACGGCGAATCGGCTGATTGACAGCGCGGACGGCGATATTAGCATCACCGGCGGAACATTTAACATCATTACCACAATCTGACCATCAACATTCGATGTTTTATGTTGCGCTACGTATGAGGAGGGTATACGCTAATATAGAACGCTATGCGCTTTTTCGATCATTATTATAGGAGGAACATTATGGTTTCTTTTATTATCGGTATTATAGCCCTTATCGTGGGTTATATCGTTTACGGCAAGCTGGCGGAGAAGGTTTTCGGCATTCAGCCGGAGAGAAAAACCCCAGCCAAGAGACTCAGCGACGGTGTTGACTTTGTCGAGCTGGACTGGAAAAATCCCTCCTGATCCAGCTCCTCAACATCGCCGGAACAGGACCCATTTTCGGCGCGATTGCCGGAGCCCTGTTCAGACCAGCGGCTTTCGCGTGGATTGTCTTTGGCTGTATCTTTGCGGGAGCAGTGCACGACTACATGGTGGGTATGCTTTCGATGAGAAACGACGGCGCCAGCATATCGGAGATCGTGGGCAAATACCTGGGCAAGCCCGCGCTCTACATCATGCGGGTCTTCTCGGTGGTACTGCTGATCTTTGTCGGCGTGGTGTTCGTTACCACCCCAGCGCAGGTGCTGAAGACGATGTTCGCCCCAGACAGCAACAGCTTCTATTATGTGGCGATCACCGTTATCATTCTGTACTACGTTCTGGCGACGATACTGCCCATCGACAAGATCATTGGGAGGTTCTACCCGATTTTCGGCGCTTGCCTTCTTATCATGGCGATCGGCCTTACGTTGATGATGTTCGTTACCGGCGAAATCGCCAACATTCCTGAATTCGCCTTCGCCAACTTCAGGCCCGACAAGGGAACCAACATCATGGGCAAGCTCTTCCCCTTCCTGTTTATCACCATCGCCTGCGGCGCCATATCCGGTTTCCACGCCACTCAGTCGCCCCTCATAGCGCGATGCGTCAAAAATGAAACAGAAGGGCGCAGGGTCTTCTACTTGGCAATGATACTCGAAGGCGTCATCGCCATGATCTGGGCAGCAGTTACCATGGCTCACTTCAATGTCGTCGGCGTCGAAACAGCTGTTGCCGCGCCCGTCATCGTTACTAAGGCGTCCGTTGACTATATGGGCTGGATCGGCGGCATACTCGCGGTCTTTGGCGTGGTGGCTTGCCCCATCACATCGGGAGACACGGCCTTCCGCAGCGCCCGCCTGACCATTGCCGACGTGATGAAATTCAGTCAGAAGCCCATCAAAAATCGCTTCGCCATCGCAATTCCTCTTTTCGCAGCCGGTGTTGTTCTGGTCTTTTTCTCCCTGCAAAGCGCGCAGAACTTCAACATCATCTGGCGGTATTTCTCTTGGTCAAACCAAACCCTCGCAACCATCGGCCTGTGGGCGGCGAGCGCCTATCTCGCCAAGGTCGGCAGGCAGTACTGGATCACGCTGTTGCCCTCCGTATTTATGACGGTAGTGATCACTTCCTACTTCTTCATGGGCAATGAATGTCTGGGTCCGCTTATCACTGCGGCCACCGGCAACCCCAACATTACCTACGTGGTGGGACTCATCATTGGGCTTGTGTTGGCCGTTGCGCTTTTAGCCCTGTTTATCCCCTTTATCGCTATTAAACAGAAAGGAATTTTGTTGAAAAGCGAAAAAGCGTAAGTAACTGTGTCCGTTTTCAGAGTAGCCGGCGATTCCACAAGCGGGATGCGCCGGCTTTTGTTAGCTATACCGCTGATTATAGCTTCTCAATCAAGGAATTCCGGCAGCCAGCTCCCATGAGCCGCGATAAGCTCATCACCATGTTCCATATATCGTCCAGCGACAGTTCCGCCTACATGCAGGCGTATCTTGTATTCGCTGACAACAGGGCTCCTGTAAACGTTACTGGGAAGATTGCCAACGAAACCGAAACCGACGACGGCGTAAGCAGCAAGGATAACGAGAGCGCTACCCTCGATTACTAAGGGCCGCGTAAGGTAGAAACACCGTAAACAGGGCTTCCCGGAAACCACCGGACCAGGAAGCCCTTCTTGAGACGTGGTGTCAGAGACGGAAGCGTATCAAAGAAAGTTGGAAGCGCGCCAGTGGCGGTGTCAGAGACGCGCGTTATCCGCGAGTTTTCACCGCCGTCCCCGCGCTTTTATAGGCGATTCCGGAGACGCTAAGTTAAAACTCACCTTACGCGCCGGAAAGAAAAAGATCATCGAATTACGCGAATGAACGCGATGACATATTCGCGTATATTAGCGTCCCTTCGATGACCAATTCTTACCGTTTGTTCTTCCTGCGTAACATAAGTTAAAAGTCTACTTCAGTATCGTAGTAGCAGGCGTGTAACAGCTTTTCCATTTCAGCGGGAGTAATCTTCCGCGGATTTGAGCCAGTACAGGCATCCCCGACCGCAAGGTCCGCGACTTTGGGCAGCTTGTCCAGGAATTCCTTTTCATTGATGATCCCTCCTTCGTAGTCCTTGATCCCGCTGGGTATGTCCAGAACTTTGTTGAGGTTTTTGATGTGGGCGATAAGCGAGGCAACGCCCTCGTCAGGGTCCTTTGCAGGCAGAGCTATGAACCGGGCAATCTCCGCGTAACGGTCAGCAGCGGCTTTTTCCTTTGCGTTAAATTTGATCACCTTGGGAAGATACATCGCATTGGCAGCGCCGTGTACAATGTGTCCCCCGGAATAAGCCGCGCCGGTTTTATGCGCCATGGAGTGAACTATCCCCAGCAGAGCATTGCTAAACGCCATTCCCGCGAGACACTGGGCGTTGTGCATTTTTGCGCGTGCCTCAGCGTCTCCCTTGTAGGAAGCGACAAGGTATTCACCGATCATTTTGATGGCGTGAAGCGCGAGCGGATCAGTATAATCGCAGTGCAGGGTAGAAACATACGCCTCGATAGCGTGGGTTATGGCATCCATACCCGTATGCGCCGTGAGTTTCGGCGGCATAGTCAAGGCAAGCTCCGGGTCAACAATGGCCACGTCAGGCGTGATATTAAAGTCTGCCAGGGGATATTTAACGCCCTTCGCGTAATCGGTAATTACCGAAAAAGCCGTAACCTCTGTAGCGGTTCCCGATGTCGAGGGAATGGCGCAAAACTTCGCCTTGGTCCGAAGAGTCGGGAAGTTAAACGGAATTGTCAGCGCCTCAAAGGTTGTGTCAGGATACTCGTAAAAAGCCCACATAGCTTTGGCCGCGTCAATGGGAGAACCGCCGCCTATCGACACAATCCAGTCTGGGTTGAAGGCTCTCATGGCTTCAGCGCCCTTCATGACCGTTTCCACAGACGGATCCGGTTCTACCCCCTCAAAAAGACTTACCTCCATGCCAGCCTCTTTCAAGTAATCGACTGTTTTGTCCAAAAAACCGAAGCGCTTCATGCTTCCGCCGCCAACCACCACAATCGCCTTCTTCCCTTTAAGGGTTTTCAGCGTTCCCAAAGCCCCCGCGCCGTGATAAACGTCTCGGGGTAATGTAAATCTTGCCATAAACGGCCTCCTAAAAATTTTGATTAAGACATTGGATAAAATACTATCGAATACAGGGAAGTTTGTCAATGTGTACTCAGCGTTGTGTTCGCTTGATTCGGTACAGTAGTAGCCGAGCTTGTCAATGCAAAGCGCGCCATATCGTCGCGCCTTGCCGCCTTGCCCCGCGTTAATGGCGTTGAGAATGGCTTCGCTTTGTTGAAGCCATCCCCATCAATATCGTAGCGCAATCTCGCTGCCGCGCAGAACCGGAGAACACATACAGTCTCCTACATTGCGGGCAAATAGAGCGCTGCCCGCACCCATAAACGTAATCTTTGACATAATCTCCTCTTCGCATAGCAAGTTTATAACTCACCTTACGCGCCGGAAAGAAAAAGATCATCGAATTACGCGAATGAACGCGAATCTTCTTTAGAGAAATGACATATTCGCGTATATTAGCGTCCATTCGATGACCAATTCTTACCGTTTTTTCTTCCTGCGT
>JAIRMT010000155.1 GCA_031258505.1 Treponema sp. | reverse complement strand
AATGGGCCGCCCGGACAAGGAGTTAAGCGAGACGTTCACCGTGATTCCGCGCGCCAGTATTTCACGGGCTATCAGCAGTGAGCAACAATTTCAACTGGGCGCGGGCATGACTGACCCAGACACCATTGCGGCTATTGATCAACAACTTGGCGCCAAGTATGAGGTTACGGAAGCATAGCGAAACTGGGCAATCGCAACCTCTTGGTTATTTCTATTCTAAAGATAGACAACTTGCGGCAGGTAGCGGGCGATATCCAGACGTATGGGAGAATTGAGGATGTACAGGACAAACTGCCTGCAATGGTGCGGAATATCATCAACGCGGTTCAGCTAGATTCATCAAAATTTGAAAAACTGGCGGTACTGCCGGTTACGCTGGGCAGCAAGGATATTGATGAACGTGTCGCGGACACTCGGCGCAGATTCTGTCCATCAACCTTATCAGGAGCGGAAAATATGCAGTGTATCCTCGTACCGCGACTCTGGAACCGGTGCAGGCGGAGTACGCCACCCAGTTGAGTGGAGCCGTGGCTGACGAAAACATCGTGGACATGGGCAAGGCGGATAACCCGCAGATTGTGCTGTCAGTGGCGCGCCCCAACTTCGCTGGAGACGCCGCCAGTAGACGGCTCGGGCTGCGTCAAGCTGAACAATCACACACCGTTCAGCGCTTCTTCAAGGACGCGGGCCAGTATTTCCTGCGGAAGCTCCTGGATATAGTCGAGTTCCCGCAGGTCATCGACTAGTGTACGCGCAGCGGTGATATCAGCCAAAGCCTGTTTGTGCGCAACAGTCCATGAAATGCTCACGCGATTAAGGCGTTCCTTAATCGCCTTAATCGCCACATCTGCTGCTTCGTGGGCAAAAAGCTCAATTTCATCCATAGTAGCAATGATGTGTTCTGGTCCAAAGTGTTTTTTCTGTGAATACTTCGCTATGCTATGGGCGCAACAGATAGCCATGCTGTCGCTTATCTTACGGGCGCGAACCATGAGCGCGCCCTTCAATATGCCCGGGAAGCAGAGCGAATTGTTAAGCTGATTCGGGAAGTCGCCGCGCCCCGTGGCAACGATGAAAGCGCCAGCTTCCTTTGCCACTGATGGCCAAATTTCCGGCACGGGGTTGGCGCACGCGAACACTATGGCCCGATCCGCCATGCGCCGTACCCAGTCCGGCTGTACAATATCAGGCCCGGGTCTGGACAGGGCTATGAGTACATCTGCGCCAGAAACAGCTTCTATAATAGAAGAAACTTTGCGCGGATTGGTCTTCTGACAGAGGTCCCACTTCCTGTATGCGTTTGGATCGCTCTGGAGATCAGCGCGTCCAGTATGGAGCGCACCCTTCCCATCAAAGAGAATCAGGTTTTCACCTTTTCCTCCATCAGCCATGATGAGAGTAGCCACTGTGGTATTCGCCGCGCCCGCGCCAAAAAGCACGATCTTCGCGTCGCCCATGTCTTTTCCAGCCAGCTTCAGCGCATTGATGAGGCCAGCCAGTATGATGCAGGCCGTGCCTTGGGCATCATCATGCCATACTGGAATGTCGCAGGCTTCCTTTAGCTCATCAAGTACCCTGAAACAGTTGGGCTGACTTATATCCTCAAGGTTAATAGCCCCAAAAGACGGCTGAACCATTTTTACAAAGTCGATGAGCTTCTGCGGATCATGCTTGCCTTCAGCGTTCCGTGAATCCACGCAAAGCGCAATCGCGTCCACGCCCCCAAGGTATTTCATAAGCATGGCCTTGCCTTCCATAACGCCAAGACCTCCGGCGGGCGTGCAGTCCCCATCACCCAAGACCCGCGTAGAGTCAGAGACCACTGCCACGAGATTCCCTCGATTGGACAAGGCAAACGAAGTATCGTTATCATCACGGATCGTGGTGGAAACGCTCGATACACCCGGCGTATACCAGACATTGAGCCACTCAGGGCTAAAGATGCCGCACTTGGGAACCAACTGAATCTTTCCGCCGTAAAAACGATGCGCTTCAAGCGAAAGTTTTTTGAAGAACAGGGTCTTGAACCGCGCCTTCTGTTCATTAGTGAATTGCTCAGGTATAAACCGATCAAGCTTAGTCAGAGAAGGATCAATATACTCAATAGACATTGCATACCCCTTTTATATAAATCGCCATAAGCGCGTTACCACGGCGCGTGCTTCGCGCCTGCGGCTATGAGACTCTACCGTGGCAGTGCTTGTACTTTTTGCCGCTACCGCAAGGACACGGATCGTTTCGCCCTATTTTGGGACTGGAACGGACTATGGTCTTTGGAACAATGTTACCCTCATCATACAACCACTTGCCGTCCTGTTTCTTGAACTGCGCCTTTTCATGATGCACGTCCTTGAGACCGTTGCGCTCATAAATAGCCTCAAACTCCACACTTCCCTCAGTGTCAGACACCGCGCCCTTTTCCACTGAAAGTATCTTCAGCCCTAGCCATCTGGACTGTTCACTCCATTCCTTTGTCTGCTTGAGATCAATCGGATTTTTGTTATCTTTAGCACACGTCTCAAGGATATAGTCAATGGCATGTTCCACGTAAGCGGAGTAACGGCTCCGCATGAGCGCCTCAGCAGTGTGTGGCAAGCGCGCTCCCGTGATATAAGGTTCACAACATTCGGCGTAAGAGCGGCCTGAGCCGCAAGGACAACTGTTTATAGAACTCATAAAACCTCCAAAAGCGCGGCTATTTCCGCGCCAATAGTTTTTGCTTTAACATCTCGTTCCATCACCTTTTTAAGCGACGGCGGAATCGGAACCTGACCCACAAGCGGCTCCACTGTTTCAGCGAATTTCGCGGGATGCGCCGTGGCAAGCACCGCCAAGGGCCTGGGCTGGCGCTGTGGAAAGAGCTTGTCCACAGCCCGCCAGCCCACCGCGCCATGCGGGTCAAGAAAGTAGGCGGCTTTCTCGCGCACCTGCCTCAGAGTCTCGCGGGTCTCATCCTCGTTTACCCACACGCCACGCACAAAATTGCGCAGTTCCGTCAGCGACCACTGACTAATCATACGCTCAAAGTTACTGGGAGCGCCCACGTCCATAGCATTAGACATCGTGGCAAGAGAAGGACGCGCCTCGTAATACCCGCTTTCAAGATAATCCGGCACAGCCTTGTTGATGTTAGTCGCTGCAATAAAGCCGCGAATCGGGGCGCCCATGTTCATGGCATAGAGACCAGCAGTCAGATTCCCAAAGTTACCTGACGGTACTGAAAAGATAATACCTTTGGAGCCAGGTGAAAACATCTGTCCACCGGCTGCCTTGCCCACCCGCGGCGTGGCTTCCTCATCATTATCGCACAAACCAGCGGCAGCTTTACCGGCAGCAGCAGCGTAGTACACGGCCTGGGGAATCAGCCGCGCTACATTGATTGAGTTAGCCGATGAAAGCGTAAATCGCTTCTTGAATTCCTCATTTCCAAAGGCCGCTTTCACGAGGCGCTGGCAATCGTCAAAGCTCCCCTCAACCGCGACAGCGGAGATATTGCCGCCAAGTCCGGCAATCTGCCGTTCCTGCAAAGGTGAAACCCGCCCCTTGGGGTATAACACGGTAACGGAAATGCCTTCCACGCCATAAAAACCGTCCGCCACAGCTCCGCCCGTATCTCCCGACGTGGCAACCAGAATGTGAAGCGGCTTATCCTCACCCCGCCGCAGGTAGGAAAAAGCCCGCGCCATGAAACGCGCGCCAAAATCCTTGAACGCCGCAGTCGGCCCGTGGAAAAGCTCCAGTACCAGCCGATCTCCCACCTGAACAAGCGGCGCGGAAAATGGATACGCGGTATGAACAAGGTCTTCCAGAACCGCATCTGGTATATCAGGGGTAACAAAGGGCTTAATGGTCTCAAAGGCAACCTCATGGAAACTCATACTGGCAAG
>JAIRMT010000126.1 GCA_031258505.1 Treponema sp. | reverse complement strand
TCAAGCGCCTGTTTGAAGGCGTCGCGGCGGCGCTCGTACACGGCAACATCAACCCGCGCATGGGTGAGTTCCGCCACAATGCGCTGCATCAGCGCAGGCGCGTTCACAAAGCCCAGAACCCGTGTAGCGTAGATGAGCGCGTTGATGAGCGCTTCTTTGTCGCTGGCAGTGGGACTGACGGCAATGTAGCCAATGCGCTCGCCGGGCAGAGAAAGGCTTTTAGAGTACGAGTTTACCACAATGGATTCATCATAAGCGCAGAGAACCGGCGGGACTTCGATGTTATAGGCGATTTCCCGGTAGGGTTCGTCAGCAATGAGGTATGGATAGCGGCCCTGCGCCGCGCCGTGTTTACGCAGCGCGGCGGCGAGTCGCGCCAGGTCTGCCGCTGGATAGACGCGGCCTGTGGGGTTGTGCGGGGAGTTGATAAGCACTGCCGCTGTTTTTGGCGAAAGCGCCGCCACAAGCGCTGGTATATCAAGGCTGAAGTCGGGCAGGGCGTCCACCTCGACAAGACGACCGCCATGATTCGACGTATACGCCTTGTATTCCATGAAGTAAGGGCAGGAAACAAGCACTTCATCGCCTGGGTTCAGAATCGCCTTTAACACGACATTCAGTCCGCCCGCCGCGCCAACCGCCATGATCAGGTGGGAGGCGTCGAGGCTTACCCCGTGTTCGCGTCCAGCCTTTTCCGCCAGCACTGCCCGCACATCAGCATAACCCGCGTTGGGCATATAACCATGCGAGCCTTTTTTGTCTTCAGCAGCCAGGCGGCATAAGACCTCGTGAAAAGCCGGAGGCGGCTCAATGTCCGGGTTGCCGATGGAAAAGTCAAAGACCTTATCATCGCCGTACTGTTTTTTAAGCTGGTTTCCTTCTTCAAACATCTTTCTAATCATTGAGGACGAACTAAGCGTCTCCCGAATGGCGTTTGCTATGGGCATATAAACTCCTTTTAAGCGACTAGTTCCTGACCTCGCGCCAGGGCGCGTATGTTAATATCGACAAATGCGACTTTGACATTGGCTCTGATAATCCGGTTCCAGTCAATGGCCTCAAGCCCCATGCGTTTGATGGTTGCGCCAAGCAGGATGATGTTCATAACCCTGGCGTTCCCAAGATTAAGCGCCTCATTTCCCGCGTTTACCACAATGGTGGGGACTTTTGCCGCAAGTTTTTCGGCAATGCCTTCTGGATAGACCGCTTGCGCGGATACTACGGGCATGGGGTTGATGCGGTAGTCATTCACAATGACCTGCCCCTGGGGTTTGAGGTACTCCAGCCAGCGCAGAGCCTCCATAAGCTCAAACGAAACCAGTATATCCGCGCCGCCGCGCTCAATAACCGGTGAATACACTACTTCCCCATAGCGTACCTGCGACGAAACCGCGCCGCCGCGCTGGGACATACCGTGAATCTCGCTCATCTTCACATCAAAACCCGCTTCCATAAGGCCGATGGTCAGTAACTTACTTGCCAGAATGGTTCCCTGACCGCCGACTCCTACTAGTAAAATGCTTTTAGTCATAAAGTCTTCTCCTTAACTAATGGTGATAGCGTTCTGGGAACATATCTGCTTACAGACCGCGCAGCCCACGCAGTGCGCTGGGTCGACCCGCGCCTTTTTCAGCGCCATGTCAAACGAAAGCGCTGGACAGCCGCATTTCAGACAGAGCTTGCAACCCACGCAGCGCTCCTCATTGACCTTGCAGGATGCGGTGAAGGGGTTAGCGAATTCCTCTTTTTCCGCCTGAGTGATGCGTTTCAGGACGCAAGGCCAGCGCGTGATAATCAGCGACGGCTCATCCAGCGACAGCATGGCATCCAGGGTTTTCCGCACGGCTTTGAGGTCGTTGGGGTTAAGCACGGCGATGTGTTTCACGCCGATTGCCCTTGCCACTGCCTCAATGGATGTACGATTGGCGATTTCTCCACGGGCGTTGAGGCCGTTGCCCGGATTGTTCTGGTGTCCGGTCATGCCGGTGGTGGCGTTGTCGAGAACCACGCAAACCGTATTGCTGTTGTTGTATACCACTTCCACAAGGGAATTGATACCCGTGTGGAAGAAGGTCGAGTCGCCCAGAACCGCCACGACCCGTCTGCCGCTTCCCCGCTTAAAGACCTTTTGCGCCCCATGACCTGCACTGAACGAAGCGCCCATGCAGATAGTGAGGTCCATGGCGTTGTAAGGCTCGGCATACGCGAGGGTATAGCAGCCGATGTCGCCCGATACCATGATGTTTTTTGTTTTACCCAGCTCGTAAAAAAAACCTCGATGTGGACAGCCTGCGCAAAGCACGGGCGGGCGCGGTACGACACTGAGACCAGAGCAATCCACCGTGTCGGCATTTTTCCCAAAGCAGGCTGTACGAATCACGTCGGGAGTCAGTTCTCCAAAGCGGGGCATGACGTTTTTGCCGCGCAGCTTGTCGCCAAAGCCCAGCATACACACCGCTTCCTCGATATACGGATCAGTTTCTTCTATTATATAGACTGTTTCGTGCGCCTCACAGAAACGCTGGATTAGGGTTTCAGGTAAGGGCCAGGTGAAGCCCAGCTTGAGGTAGGAGACGGCATCGCCGAATACCTCTTTCGCATAGTAGTAACACATACCCGAAGCAATCACCCCGACTGGACAGTCTTTATGCCATTGGATCAGGTTCAGGGGACTGTTCTCGGAATAGGCGCGCAGTTTCGCAGTTCGCGCTTCGAGCTTGGCGCGTAAACGCCTTGCGTTCAGCGGAACACACACAAACTTGCTTGCGTTTTTTTTATATTCTTTGATAACGGCCTTTTTTGGCGCGCCACATTCAACAATACTTTTGGAGTGATTGACCCTAGTGGTGGTGCGTATGAGAACGGGCGTGTCGAATGTTTCACTCAGGTCTAGCCCAATACTGACCATATCCTTACATTCCTGACTATCACTCGGTTCCAGCATAGGTATCCGCATGGTCTTGGCGTAGTTGCGGTTATCCTGCTCGTTCTGGGACGAGTGTTGTCCTGGCTCATCCGCGTTTACCAATACCATGCCGCCATTTACACCGGTATAGGCGAAGGTGAAGAGAGGGTCAGCCGCGACATTCAGCCCCACGTGCTTCATTGAAGCTATGCTTCTCGCACCAGCAATCGAAGCGCCCAGCGCTGCTTCCACCGCCACTTTTTCATTGGGCGCCCATTCAGCTTCAATTTCTTTATAGCCTGCGAGGTTTTCGAGAATTTCGGTACTTGGCGTACCTGGATATGCTGAGGCAAACAAGACTCCGGCTTCCCATGCGCCTCGCGCTATGGCCTCGTTTCCTGTCAAAAGTTCTTTCACTATGATTACCGTCCTTTTTAACATGATAAAGAGCTTTCTATTTCACTGTCTAGTCGCGTATTGCCATTGACTCTCAAGGCAATAAACGGTAAGGTCTTTTGAGAAAGTAGATAAAGTGTTAAACATTAAAGCGCCGGCGAAAATAAATTTGCATCTTGCGGTGAAGGGCAGGCGGCCTGATGGTTTCCATGATCTGGAAAGCATCTTTCTGGCTCTTGACTGGGGAGACAGTCTGTGCTTTGATTGTGGCGGCGCTGAGGCTCAATGCGCCATACAGACCACATGGGACATTCCCATTGATGGGGCTGTGATTCAACCTGAAGAGAACATTGTGTTCAAGGCTGTGTCGCTTTTCAGGGAGCGGAGTGGTTTTATGCAGGGCTTGCGTATCAGGCTGGCCAAGCGCATCCCCTTAGGCGCGGGTCTGGGTGGTGGTTCATCGGACGCGGCTGCTACGTTGTTAGCGCTGAACCGACTGTCAGGCGCGGAGCTTCCTCTGGCGGCTTTACGAGAACTGGCGGAGGATTTGGGAAGCGATGTGCCGTTCTTCCTCAGCGGCGGGGCGGCTTTTGTGAGCGGGCGCGGGGAGCGGATAGAACCGCTTGTTGTGCCGGAAGGTTTGAGTGTCGTGTTGGTGTATCCGGGTTTTGTGAGTAACACGCGGCTTGCGTTTGCTTTGCTGGATGCTGACAGCCATGAGCGGCGCGCTTCATGGTCACGCGAGGAACTGATACAGGCTTTAGGCGGCAAACCCGCTGATTGGCCGTATCACAATGATTTTTTACCGGTGTTTTTGGCAGCGGGCATGGAGGTATATGGGGATTTGCTGGGGGAACTGAGACGGCTTGGCGCGGATTTTGCTGCTTTGTCGGGTTCGGGTTCCACTTGTTTCGGGATTTTTTCTGATGAGCGCGCGGCGAGTCGCGCGGTGGAAACGTTTCGTGGGTGTGAAGGTTTTATCAAAACCGTCGTAAAGCCCCTGACTTTAGGCATGGGGATATAAGGCGGCGCAACGGCAAAAGATGAGATGGGAAACCTCTTGTTGACATTGAGATAAAGATAGCTTAGTATACAGGCTCGTACCCGTGCAGTGCGGGGAATCAACGTCTGTTGATATAGGGTTCTGGTTCTCGGCGACAAGGGCGAGACCACTGTGGGAATACCGGAAACGGGAAGAAGCAGAAAACTTGTAGAGCAAGTCGAGCGATTGGTCTAAGCTACAAGCCCCTGACATTAGCCATGGGGTTACTGATTTGTTTAACATTTTTGCTTGCGTATTCGACGAGGGGGTATTAGAATAAGATATTCTTGGCTCCATAGGAGGTACGTCATGGAAATAACCGACATTAGAGTGCGAAAGGTTGTTGGTGAGGGGAAATTGAAGGCGTATGTAACAATTACCTTTGATGATTGCTTTGTGGTACACAACATCAAGATCATTGAAGGAAAGACCGGTGTGTTTATCGCTATGCCAAGTCGAAAAACACGCGCTGGTGAATACAAAGACGTGGCTCATCCCATCCACCCTGACTTTCGTCTGGAACTGCAGAAACGCATCTTGGAACAGTATGATTCCGGTAATGGACCCGATGATCTTTCTGTTGAGATATAGTAGTTTCTTTGGGACGTAGGCAAGTGGTAAGCCACCGGGTTTTGGCTCCGGCATGCACAGGTTCGAACCCTGTCGTCCCAGATTAAACCTAATAAGGGAGAAGGAAGTTATGAGTCAGGTTGTTTTAAAAGCCCGAAACAGGGATGGCGCTGGTTCCGCCGTAGCGAGGCGGCTTCGGCGCGCAGGCCGTGTTCCGGGTGTTTTGTATGGACGTTCAGGTAAGGCGTTTTCCCTTGATCTGGACGCGCGTGAATTCTCGAACAGTATCAAAAATGTTACGGAAAGTACCATCGTAAAGATTGAGCTTGAAGATCGATCTTTCGACGCCTTTGTAAAAGATACGCAGCGGAATATCAAAGATGGAAATATCCTTCATGTTGACTTCTATGAAGTTGAAAAGGATGTTGCTTTGCGGGCAAAGGTTCAGGTTCATGTACACGGCAATCCGGTCGGTGTCCGCGAAGGTGGTATTCTTGAAACGTCCCTGCGCGAAATTGAGGTGGAATGTTTACCTCAGTATCTACCGCCGCGGCTTGATGTAGACGTAAGTGAACTCAGGGTGAATCAGTCAATCCACGCGCACGATCTTCCCCTGGGCGAGCATGTTCGCCTTATTTCAGGCGCGGATCAGGTTGTGGCAATCGTGAAGTTCGCCCGTGCTGGAAAGGCCGAATCCACAGAAGCCGCAGGTGAGGCTACTGAAGTCGCGTCCAGCGCTCAAAGCAAGTAATAAGCAGCGCTTGCTCTGCAAGTCGCTTGGTAAAACAAGCGAAAAAAAGCACACCTTTTGGTGTGCTTTTTTGTTATAGCAGTCATGGTTCCTCGCGGGCTAGCGCTTCGCGGAATCCAAGCGCCCCCAGTTTTTCTGCCATGGCGGGTACTTCTTCAGCTTTCACATCTGGAAGCACGACGCGGTAGTATTCTCCGAACCGTTCATACTTGGGATTAAGACCCGCGTTTTTCAGCTTGTCAAAAGCCTCAACCGCGTTCTTATCAACCCGATAGGCCCCAACCTGGAGCCGATAACGTTTGTTAGTTCCAGATGGCGGCATAGACGGCTTGATCTCGGCTGGGATAACGTAAGAAGGTTGCGGTGTTATTACTGGCGCCGCAGACGTTGTCGGCGCCGCCGCTTGCGCAGCCTGTGTAGTTACTGGCGCTGCAGGCGTTGTCGGCGGAACCGCTTGCGCAGCCTGTGTAGCTGCCGCCGGTGCAGGAGCGATCGGTGCGCTTGACGGTGTTATCACTAATGTACCAATGCTTTCAATCAGCACGGACGCAGTACCAGTAGCAATCATATCAAGCTGATCAGCAGCGGCGCGGGAAACATCAATAACCCTGTCTGCCTTGTTTGGACCTCGATCATTAACCCTAACCATGACTCGTTTATTGTTCTGTTTATTGGTTATCGTAAGCAGTGTTCCAAAGGGTAGAGTAGGGTGAGCGGCGGTAAACAGAGAAGCATCAAAGATTTCTCCTGATGCTGTGGGGCGTCCATCAAATTCATGCCCATACCAGGAGGCGATACCTTCTTCCCGATATATCCCGTCAGCAGCGCCGCCAGATATCTGTTGAGCAGCGCATATCAGGGTTAAACAAAAACTGCTTACAATTAACATACATGTTCGTTTCATAATACTTCTCCTTAGTCTACCATTCTTCACCTTCGGCGCGGATGAAGGCTGTTCTGAACCCGACCTTACCTAGCTTTTCCGCGATAGCCGACACTTCTTCCGGTTTGACATTGGTCAGCACAACCCGAAGGTATTCGCCATTCCGCTCATAGAGAGGTGAAAGCCCCGCTTCCCTAACCTTATCAAACGCCGCTACCGCGTTGAGGACAATCGTATACGCTCCCACCTGAATACGGTAAGTTCCACCCATTTCTTTGGGCGGTATACCCGGCTTTATCACAGTAGGGCTCGTATCAACTGGCTCAGGTTCTGGCTTCGGCTGTTCAACGACCGGACTCGGAGGCTGACTCTGCGGTAAAACCGTGCCAACGCCAGCTCTCAAAGTTCCGGTATTGCCCCCTTGACTTTGCGCGTTACATAAAGCGACCATCATCAAACCGCTTGAGATGATCGCGACTATTCTTGCTATACTCTTTACACCCATCATACCCTTCTTATCGGCAAAATACTGAATCTCTGCTATACTTTATTTATGATGAATACGTTTGAACTGACTGAAGCGCTTATCAATGACCTTTTGTTTTCAATGGAAGATCAAGAAGGAGAATTCTACATGGATACCCAAGACGCTATGATAGTGGAAAGCGCTAATCTTGAAGATAACAGGAACCGTTATATTAACCTGCCTGACTGGGATTCTTCCGATGGTTTCAGACTTATGGAACGTTTTACAGTGGGTGTCAGAAACCCGCTAGTGCGGGAGGAACTTTCCACCGCGCTCAATCGCGGTAAAGGCGTGTTTCGCGCTTTCAAAAATGTCCTGCACGCCTATCCCACGATTGAAAAGCGCTGGTTCTCGTTCAAAGAACGCGAGATGAAGCGGGAAGTGATCAGGTGGTACAACGCGCTCCGCGACGAGTGGGGCATGGAGCGCATAGGTACTGAACCGGAAGAAACTGATGACCTTATTCTTGAAGACTTTATCTTTCGCCCTGTTCAAGAAAAAGATATAGCTGAAGCCGCATTCCTGCACCGGCTCTGCCTTGAGGAATATCAGGCCAACGGCAAGCGTCCCTTCCCCCAAGCGGAGCGGAACATAGCGGAGTGCATCGTCTTTATCGCGGAAACCGGCAGCGGCGACTTTGCCGCATACATATCAGCGGCGCGGGACCAGAACAACGAAATCTTCTATATAACTGCTCTTGAGGTTAAAGCCGAGTACCGTAGTTTGGGTATTGGGGAAGAACTGCTTTCCCGCTTTATCGAAAAGTTCGCTCCCCATGACGCGGCCATGTTAAGTATTGATCTGCCTGTTGAGTATGAGGGCTTCTCACGGGTCTTGTTACGAAACAATTTTAAACCTTACGCGATCCGGTATTACTCAAACCTTGTGCCAGAAGCGAAAATGTAGGCGCATTTGAAGCAACGCATGACCTCTGTCTCGTATAAAGGGTATGCGTTATCTATTGAAGCGTTTATGTGTTCTGCTCTGGATTATAGCTCTGGCAATACCAGTTTCAGTTTCCGCGCTGGAATGGAGTCTGCTCTCAAGCGGTTCTTGGGAATACGAGGGGAAACTCGTTACGCGGGAAGATGTTGGCGTGTTTCTGCCCTGGGAACTTTCGTTACGGGCGCAACTTATCGACAGCCGTGAAAGTATAGACACTGCTAACACCGCATTTTCCGGCGGTCTTTACCATAAAGAAAGCGGTTCCCGACTGTTGTACGGGATTCTCGACGACAGCGGTCTTTCAGCGCGGCTGAGGAAACTCTGGTTACACGCTGCGCCTTTTGTTGAAAACCACAAACCTTCCTCGCTTGAGCTTGCGACCACGCCTTCTTCAACCAAAAGCCCAGGTACCGCGCTCTTTCTCAGTACGCCCCGCTTGGGCGCTCTGATCGGTTTCGCATCGCTGGTACTGGACGAAGCGTTTAATCCCGCTGTTTCTGGCGGCATTGACCTCTGTTTTGACAAGGAGACTGCATTCCGGCTGGAAGGTTTTTATACCAGAAAGGAGCTGCCGCCGCGTTCCTCAGCAACATGGTTTTCCAGTTCACCGCCTCTGCCCGTGCGAGACTTTGAACTCTATGCCCTGAGCGCAGTTTATACCTCCACATTTTTTGACATTGCCTCAGACTGGGCCTTATCCAAAACTTTTGCCTACGGACAAGATGTTTACGGCAATCTCGCTCTGGGTATTGGTTCCCGTCCTTGGCGCGTATCTCTATCTGCGGATGGCGCTGGCGAGCGTTATGTGGGCAGCGACGGCGACACAAACAGCGCGGGTTTCAGACTGGGATCACGGTTTGAGTATTTTTGGAAACGAAGCAGTAATATCACATTAAGCGCCGCTCTTCGCGCGCCAAAAACCGGACTTCCCTTTGACCGCAGTTCCAGCCTCATTGCCTACCGTTTTCCCACAAAGTTCAGCATCAAACTCGGTCCCGTGCTGCTGAACCCCAGTTTCTGTTCACTTGGTTTCAGCCGTGACGCCACAAACTGGGACAAAGTTAAAGACAAAGCCGAAGTATCCTTTGGTCTGAATGTTGGTCCAATACACGCCGCCTTATCAGGCAACGCCGTCTTTCTGTCTGTCGCTGATACACAGCCCGCGCTCTTCCCCCTGTCGGATTCTTCCACCATTTTCGCCTCAGCCAAAGTCGCCGGCGTACTTTCCTGGGGTTTGGGCATAGCCCGTTTCAGGGCTACCCTTAGCTATACCCTGTCGAAAGACAAAGCCGCTGTCTGGAACACCAGCTTCCGCACTTCAATACAGGGCAAACCAGGCCGTCTCAGTCTTGAGATAGCCTCGCCCGCCTTCCCGGACGACTGGACATTCGCGCTTTCATGGCGCTTCTCAAAACCCCGATGAGAAAGATAAAAAATAGTGTTCAGCAGTCTAGGAAATCAGCCTCTTGCAGAGTTTCAAAAACCGAGAACAAGATGATGTAACATTTCCTACAGGCGTCGATGTCTTTGGCTTTTATCGCGTCGAGCAGTCTCCAGTGTATGTCCTCTCCGGGCTGTTGTCCGCTTATCTTTTTGAAATAGCCTTCGCTAAGGTGAGCGGCATGGCGGCGGAGCAGTTTACCAACGGTTTCATAAGCGAATACAAAGGCGCGGTTTTTGGTAGCCTTACAAATTTCCAGATGAAACTCATAATCCATCTTATCATGCAACGCGATATCGCCAGCCATGATAGAATCGTCCATTCGCCTGAGTATACTCTCGCATCTTCTGAAATCTTCGTCGGTAGCCCGTTTCATGGCAAGCCGCACTGTGTCCATCTCAAAGTAGAGACGGTATTCGTTGATCTGGGAAACATTACAATCACTCAGAGGAATCTCGCCAAGCTGGGTCAAAAATAGATTATCGTTAGGATCAAGAATAAAACTCCCCTGGCCAACGCGGGTTTCGATAAGTCCCAGCGTGGAGAGCCGATAGAGGGCGCTTTTGATCGACGCCTTACTCACACCAAACTGCTCACACAAAGCACCCTCTGAAGGCAGTTTTTCTCCAGCGGTAAAGCGCTTCTCAAGGATCGCCTGATGAAGCGCATGGTATACCTGTTCAGCGACCCTCTCTTGTTTTGTAACTTTATTAAAATCCATAGACTTACAATATATCAGAAGATGCGAATTTGATATATAAAGCCTGATGAGATTTGTAATATCCTTGCGCGGTGAGCTTGAACTCCGACCGTATTTCCCGGAGCTTGTTTAACGGTGAGCTGTTGTCCCGCTCTAAGCCATAAGCGGAATAGCAACGGCATTGTTCTTTTAATACCTCATGTTACGCAGGAAGAAAAAACGGTAAGAATTTGTCATCGAATGGACGCTAATATACGCGAATAGTTCATTTCTCTCAAGAACATTCGCGTTCATTCGCGTAATTCGATGATCTTTTTCTTTCCGGTGCGTAAGGTGAGTTAATACGCCTTCAGCGGCACATCGAAAGACTCTATCGTGTCACCGTCCTGTTTCAGAACGCCAACTCCGAAGTTCCGCGCATGTTCCACAACCGTTCCGTCCATCGACAGCCCGGCTATCCCCAAGTACAGCTTATGGTTCTTGTATTCGGGACAGAACCTGCGGAATTGCTCTACTTTTCTTGTCGCCATCTCTTGGGGCA
>JAIRMT010000050.1 GCA_031258505.1 Treponema sp. | reverse complement strand
GATGTATGTCATATCCTTATCGGGGACATTACCACAACCGGCATTCTCTGAGAATGACATTGATTTGTGGTATCATAAACTATGATAGGATGGTTTAAACGGTTCTTAAACAAGTCTATTGATTGTTGGAACCGGTGGTCAAGGTAAAGTTGTCTTAGATTGTGCGGAAGGCTATTATGACAAAATAGCTTTTATGACCAATGATTTTACTGCAAAAAAGATAGATAATTATCCTATTCTTTTTGAACAAGAAACATCAATGGAATACATTTTAGAGAATTTTGATGAATTAATTGTTGCTATTGGAAATAATAAAGCCCGATTAGATTTAACGGAAAAATATATTTCAGCCGGAATAAAGCCCGCAATTATTATACACCCGAACGCATCGGTGAGCAAATTTGCAACAATAAATTGTGGAACAGTTATATGCGCAAATACGGTAATAGGCCCGTTTGCCGTATTGGGAAAAGCCAATGTCATAAGCATAGGTGGGATAGTAGCGCATGATTGCCAATTTGAAGACGGTGTAAGAATATCCCCAAATGCGGTTGTCGCGGGAACTTGTATAATTGGAAAAAACACATGGGTATGCATGGGGGCAAATATTGCCAATGATATTCGAGTAGGCATAAATAGTGTTATTGGAGCGGGAGCAGTTGTGTTAAAAGACATTCCTGATGATGTATTGGCTGTAGGAATACCTGAAACAATAAAGAAACATTATGGATAAATAAAACAGAAAACAGGCGCATAATATTGGGATAATGATTTTCAGACTTCTCTTTTTCTTCGAGTTCCGCTTTCCAGACATAATACCTTCGCGGTCTAACGCCCAAAGCCTCATAGACTTCGGCAAGAGTATGTCTGGAATCTTTATATTGTATTACACATCGCTTCAATTTTTCATCATAAGCCATTCGGAACAATTATCCGTCTATTCTCTGATATTGTCGCAAAGTTCATAAACACCCATGGTTTTCTAATTATGCCCCTAGATACCGCTGTTCAATGCCTATCGGTTATACCGGCGGAGGTGGACGCTGAGGGCAAGGCCAATGCCGCTCATGGCGGAGATGATCGACGAGCCGCCGTAGGACATGAACAAAAGCGGGATGCCTGTAATCGGCATGATACCCATGGTCATGCCAACGTTGATGAGAAAGTGAAAAATGTACATTGCGGACAGACCAGCAGATATGTAGGCGCCAAAAGTATCGGACGCGAGTTTTATAATCCGCAAAAGCCTGAAACAAATCAGCAAAAAAAGTCCGAAAACAACCACGCCGCCCCTGAAACCCCACTCCTCAGCGAAAATCGAGAAAATAAAATCAGTGCTTTGCTGAGGCACAAAACTGTAATGACTCTGGGTTCCCTGTAAATAACCCTTGCCCTGCATTCCGCCGGAACCAATAGCAATGATAGACTGGTTGATGTTCCAGCCCGCGCCCTGGGCGTCAACACTCGGATCAAGAAATACAATGAGACGCATGATCTGATAATCCTTGAGTACCTTGTGCGATAAATAAGACAGGCCAAGCGATAAAATCAGAATGGCGGCGCCGTACACAATCCAGAAAAAATAGCTTTTTTTATAGAGAAAAAATCCCAGCAAGCCAAGCGCGCCAACCACGGACATGGCGAGAATAGCAAGGCCGATAAATTGTCCGTTGACCAGAATCGCCAGCGACGGAAACGCGCTTTCCATAATATACGATTGCCATAGGGGTAAAACCATGAGAACAGCGGCCAGAACAATAACCGCGCCGAGAAAAACCACATATCTCACTGACACGCCAGCGACAAAAGTCATGATGAGGAGTATGGGTATAAAAACAAGCGCGGTTCCCAAGTCAGGCTGCACAAGAATAAGCAGCATGGGCGCAAAAACAATGACGCAGGAAATCAGAAAGCGCGTGAAAGCCACAACCTTGCGTTTGGTATTGTCGAGATAACGCGCTAGAAAAAGAATCGTCGTGATTTTGGCGAATTCTGACGGCTGTACGCCATAGTCCCCAATCCCCAGCCATGCGCGTGCGCCGCTCACCAGTTTCCCAAATATGCAGGTGTAGAGAAGTAACGCAAGGGTTCCAAGGTATAAATAAAATGATATGTTATGCAGTTTGTGATAATCAATCACGAGAAGTGTTATGGCAAGAATCAAACCGCTAAGACCCCAGATAATTTGCCGCGAATATTCAGTTGAACTCTGCACACCGGCAGAATTTATTCCTGATGAATAAATAAACAACACTCCGAATACGGTCAATGTTACGGACGCGAATAAGAGTAAATAATCAACGCCCAGAATATTTTGCGCTTTCATTCACGCCGCCCCTGAATTGGAGCGAGGTGCTGCAAGCCCAGTGTCCGTACCGCTTCCTCGTAGCTTTGATTGGCGAATATGCCTTGATAAATAATGGATGTGGCGTAAGTTCCCCACCATTCCCAGGTGTTGGTCGCCTCAATAATAACCGCAGTTACGATTTGCTCGGCGGGATTGCTAGTCTCGTAGGGGCCGTAGGCAACCAGCCATGAGTGCCAGTGGTCGGCAAGGCCGATTTCCGCCGTGCCGGTTTTCGCCGCGATGTCAACCGACTTCAGGTTAAGCACATAGCGGGTGGTTCCTTCGGTAACAACCGAGCGCATATCCGCGCCAACGGCTTTCAGTACCTTGGGGTCAATGTTGCTGGTATGCAGAATTTTTGGCTCAACCTCGCTTTCCACCGCGCCGGTAATCGGGTCGCGCACTTCTTTGAGGATATGCGGCTCATAAATAACCCCGCCATTGGCAACCATCGCCACGGCGTTGGCCATTTGCAGGGGAGTAACAAGGGTATACCCCTGACCAATGGACATATTCATAGTATCGCCGCCGAGCCATTTTTCGTGAAAAGTGCGGTCTTTCCACTGGGGCGTTGGCACAAAACCAGCAATTTCGCCGGGAAGGTCGATGTGGGTATCTTCGCCCAAACCAAATTCCCGCGCATACGTTACGATGCGGTCAACTCCAAGGTTATCCCTTCCCACAACCCAGAAATAAATATCGCATGACTGCGCCATCGCCTGCTGGAGTGTGAGGCTGCCATGCCCTGGTTTTGGGATATGGCAGCGCCAGAGCCGGTCGCCGTAGGTGATTTCACCCTGACACAGTACCCTTTGATCTGGCGAAAAAACTTTTTCCGCCAGAATACCGGTAGTCATAATAATCTTGAACGTGGATGCCGGCGGATAGCTTGACTGGATGGCGCGGTTGAGAAATGGCTTATTCGGATCATTAATCAGCGCCTGATATTGGGAACTCATGTCGGTATGATTAAAAATATTTGGGTCATACCACGGGTATGAAACCATGGCGAGAATTTCACCGGTCGCGGGGCGCATCACTATTGCCGCGCCCATGCGGTTACCGATTGCCTGTTCCACCAGGGTTTGTATGCGGCGGTCTATTGTCAGCAGCAGATTTTTGCCCATTTGCGGCGACGATTTTATGACCTGCTCGCCAGCCACGCGCCGCCCGCGCACATCAACCGTGCGGGTTTCGCTGCCTTCTTTTCCTTTTAAAAGCTCGTCATACTGCCGTTCAATGCCGGCTTTTCCGATAATATCCCCCTGATGATAGCCCTGATTGTACAGCACGGTAAGCTCATCACGGGTAATATTACCGACATAGCCTGTGATGTGGGCAAGGCTCCGCGTGTCAACATAATTGCGCACGGGCTTTAATTGCCACGAAACCCCGGGCAAAGAGTCCACCCGTTCGGCTAGGGCCGAAATTGTCTCAAACGAGACATTGGTGGCCACTTCCTGCGGTTGATACAGGTAATAATACTGCGGCGGGATTTTCCGCTCAATCTGCTCAACTGGAATATTTAATATCCCAGCGACTTTGGCGATGATGTTCAACATTTCGCCGGTGGGGACTTCGGCGGGGGTGATATTCACCGCGAAAGAATCGGTGTTCATCACGATAGGCTGATCGAAATTGCGATCGTATATTTCCCCGCGCTGCGACGGAATAACTGTAACCCGTTTGGAAATATTCATTGCGCGTATGCGGTATTCTTCGCCGGTTAAAATCTGCATACTGAACAATTTTACCGTATAACCGGCAAAAATGAGTATGAAGATAATTCCCAGAATTATAATCCTTTTTTCAGGACGAGGGTTTCCCGGCTGGAGCGGAGGTGTTGCAGGGGGCATCAGGCTTTCCTCCCATTGATAAGTAATGATTTAAACAGCTTTAAAAAAGCGAATAAAAATGGCGCTGTTATGGTATTCAGTATGATTTCCACCCAGAATACCGGCTCGATAAATGAGTACGACGGAACGCCATTGGTGAACACAATATGCAGAACAAAGAGCAAGCCGGCCTTGATTATCGTTGCTGCCGCACATAATACCATGGGCAAGAAAAAAATGTCCAGGAAAAAAATACCTTTCATAAGGCCCGTTAATGCGCCAATCAGCGTGCGAATAAAAGCATTTAATCCGAGTGGCGCAAATGACAGAAAATCAAGCAGCAAACCGGAAAAAAAGCCCGTAAGCTGACCAGTCATAATTCCGTTGCTGTAGGCAACATACACGACAATTCCCAGCGCAAAATCTGGAATCGCGTGATAATAAACCGCGAGGCGCGATAAAAGCGTTGATTGCAGTATGGCGGCCACCAAAGCAAAAACAGTAGCCCATACAACATTTTTAATCAATATTTTGCTCATTTTCAACGGTTCCTTCAACCGTATTAGCAGCTTCTCCTGTTTCTTCCGCGTTTTCTATGCTTGCGGCATCAAGAACAAATACATATTCAAGCCGCGAAAAATCTATGGAAGTCTCCAGTTCAAGCTCCATGGAACTCTCATATTCCTGATATAATACCCGGCTCACCCGTCCGATAGTAATACCTATGGGGAACAGCCGCCCCATGCCGCTGGTAATAATCAGGTCGCCCTGACTGATCTCGTCCCGCGCCCGTTTGTTAATAAATCGCATGAGCAGAGGCGACTCAGTGTCGCCCTGTCCCTCGACAATTCCCTCGTAACGCTGTTCCGCAAGCCGCGCCGAAACAAAAGAACTCACGTCATACAGCGGCATCACGAGGCTTTCAAACTGCGCGACCTGCACCACTTTCCCAACCAGCCCCTGCACCCCATTTTGATAGGCAATAACCGGCATATTCACGGCAATTCCAGCCAGCGCGCCTTTATTAATGGCAAAAGCGGAAAATAAATTATCCGGATCTCGACCAATAATTTCAGCCGCGATGTGCTTATATTCGAGCGCTTCAGAGAAACCAAGCTGTTCCCGCAAACGCCTGTTTTCCTGACGTATTTCAGCGGCATTCCGCTCAAGCTGTTCATACCGTGTCATGCGGTCGGTTAATTCAGCATATTCACGCCGCAGACTCGCCAGCTCTCCGATAGAAAGAACCGTGCGAGACACAAACGATGACGCCTCATAGATCACGTTGCGCGCGCCCAGAAAAAACGACAGCCCTACGTCCTTGAAATCGACAATAAAACTGTTGTTTGAAAAATACAAGGTCAGGAAAGAAATCAGGCTTAAAATCAGAAAAACAGAAGCCTCCACGCTGAAACGGCTCTTCTGCTTCTTGCCATCTCTAGCATCGTCCATACCTAACCCTAATTATTCAAGCTGTCGTAGACGCTGCGGGTACTCGCAAAGTTGTTGGCGTATTCAAAATACTTTCCAGCCCCAAGAGCAACGCAGTCCAGGGGACTTTCCGCAAGTATGACCGGCACGCCTGTTTCTTTGGATACGAGTTTGTGCAGGCCCTTGAGCAGAGACCCGCCGCCGGTCATAACAATGCCGCGCTCCACGATGTCGGCGGCCAGTTCCGGCGGGGTTTGCCCCAGCGTCTTCTTGATTTCATCCACAATCTGGATGATGGGGTCTTTAAGCGCTTCCCGCACTTCCACTGAGTCAACCTCCAGACGGCGCGGCAGACCTGTGATAGCGTCGGTTCCCTTGATCTCCATCTTTTCGATAGTCTTGTCAGGGGCTGCGTTGCCGATCTGCATTTTGAGCTGTTCAGCAGTCTGATCCCCAATGATGAGGTTATGGATGCTGCGTATCTGCTTGACGATGGCCTCGTCGAATTCATCGCCGCCCAGACGTATCGCATTGGTAACAACCATGCCGCCCAAAGAGATAACGGAAATCTCGGTGGTTCCGCCGCCAATGTCGCAGACCATGTGGCCGATAGGCTCGAAAATCTGAATATCCGCGCCAATGGCCGCAGCGAGGCTTTCCTCGATAACGATGACTTCTCTGGCGCCGGCTTTGTAGGCGCTTTCCTCAACCGCCCGGCGTTCCACCTCAGTTATACACGAGGGGATACCAATGACCATGCGGGGCTTGGTCATGCGCCACTTAGGAAGCACCTTTGAGATGAAGTGGCGAATCATCTTTTCAGTGGTTTCAAGGTCCGCGATAACGCCGTCGCGCATGGGACGAATCGCCATGATATTGCCTGGGGTCTTGTGCAGCATCTTCTTTGCTTCGGCCCCGACTGCCACAACCTTCTTGGTTCCCCGCTCAACCGCCACAACCGACGGTTCGTTCAAGACAATGCCTTTGTCCCGTATATAGATAAGGGTGTTACACGTCCCCAAATCAATGCCAATATCAGAAGCTCCATTTCCAAACATATTTCCTCCTCTTATATACGCCGAAACACTGTAGGTTCCGGCGCGCAAGATTTATACGCGCCGGTTTGCTATACAAGCAAAACCATCCGCGTTCTGGTTTACTGTGCCGACAGACAGTGTCTGTTGCCGCACAGATTAACTACATATTAAGTCGCGCCCTCGCCGCCTTATGCGCCGAATCGATCCTGACCGCCTTTCGCCATTCAGCGCGGGCGCGGGTCGTGTCGTTACTCGCGGCATACAGCTCACCCAGTTGGTAATGAGCTTCGGCGTTCTCACTGTCTTCACTGAGAATCGCAAGGTACTCCTGTTCAGCTCCCTGCGCGTCTCCACTCTTGTTTAAAATATCGCCCAATAGAAGCCGCGCCGCAGCAACCTTTCTGGAATCTCTTGATGTTTCCACACATCTGATGAGATAGGCGCGGGCAGTAGTCAACTCTTCAAGTTCAATATAGGAGTGAGCGATGGATAATAGCAATAGGTCAGATGGGCTGGTAGTATTCTCCGAAGGATTAAGGGCAAGACTGAAAGCAACCACGCTGTTGCGGTAATCCTGAAGGTTTGCGTAAGAAAGACCCAGGTACTCCGGTATATCGCCAGCATTGAACGAGGCTTCACGCGCCTCTTCAAGAAATTTGACCGCCATATCCGCGTAGGCAAGGCCCTTGTTATAGTAAGCCTTCCCCAGAACGTACTGAATCCGCCCATCCTTAGTATCTTCGACGAGCATCGCCTTTCTGAGCGACCAGATACACTCGTCAATATAGGTCTGGGTATCAATGTTGTTTATCTGGGCAAGGGCAAGCTCATAAGCCGCGAACCCGCGAACAGTCAGCAGAAAATGATCCATGGGCTTGCTTTCAAGCAGTTCCCCGCTCAGAGCAAAAGCCTCGTTATAGGTTCCTGACTCCCAAAGCTGGAGCAGGTTAGCCCGGTTATTCCCCAGTCTCTTCCTCCACTCGATAAAGAAGAGAGACAAAAGCGCTATAATGATTACAATAAAGATAACCAGCAAGGCTGACTGAAACGCCTGCTGCCTATGAAGACGAGTACTGTAATCTGATCGGGAATACTCATTAACCATAATGTTTCATCTATTAAATACTGTTTAAACAAAAAAGTCAAAGGGGGCTGACCCTATTCTTTCTTGTTTATCGGCTATATCTCCTGCAGCAATTCACAGTATCGAAATTTCATGCTAACCAGAGGCATGGGACAGGGAATCTTTAAGAGACTCATAGAGACGTTTAGCCGGGAGCGCGAACAAATGCCTGATTCCAGGCGACCCGGACACAATGAACGCTGCAACATCGCCGCTTTCGTGAAAAGCGCCTTCGGCATATTTTTCTTTCAGCGCCAGTCGATGCTGGATTACCAGCGCCAGATGAAGGAACAACCTGGAAACCGTGTTTGGGTTCACAGCGCTGCCGTACGGTAGGTCAAGCGCTGAAGGTACAGGTAGGTCAAGCGCTGGCGATACGTCTGACGTTTCCAGATATACGTCTAGCGTTTCCAGACATACGTCTAGCGTTTCAGACGCGCGTCTAAAAGTTTAAGACATACGTCTAGCGTTTCCAGACGCATGTCTTAAAGTTCCAGACATACGTCTAGCGTTTCCAGACATACGTCTAAAAGTTTAAGACATACGTCTAGCGTTCCAGACGCATGTCTTAAAGTTTTAGACGCATGTCTAAAAGTTCCAGACGCATGTCTAAAAGTTCCAGACGCATGTCTAAAAGTTCCAGATATACGGTAGATAAGGCGCTGAAGGTACGGCTAGGTCAGGCGCTGAAGTACGCCTTTTGCCGATTTCTCCATGAAAACGGGGAGGCTTTTATCCTTTTTGTCTGGGGAGATGAGCCTGACGGGTGATACTTTGAATTGCTGATATATCCTGCGCGGTCGTCGACAAAATAGCCCAAGTCATGTTATACTTGTAAGTAACTTATTTCGTTTAGGAGGAGCTTTGAAAAAGTTATTTCTTTTTGGCGCATTAATATGCGCCCTGTTACCGTTTGCGTTCGCTGGCGGTAATACCCAGCGCGGCGCTATTGCTGTGGCGGCTGACTACACACCCATAGGCCAGTACCCCATTGTCAAAACGCCGATTACCATGACGATGTTCGCCATGAGCGCCCCAAATGTCATTGACCTGCAAACCAATGACTTCACCAAGTATCTGGAGGGGAAGACCAACGTCAAGTGGAACTTCACCACTGCCGGAGCTGACGCCACGACCGAGAAGATCAATCTGCTGATGGCCAGCAATGATTATCCCGACGCCTTCATGTTTAGGACGCCGGATGTGGCGCGGTATGGGCTGCAGGAGCACATTCTCATCCCGCTTGAAGACCTGATCCCCCAGTATATGCCCAACTACTGGAAGTTTATGCAGGCCAACCCCGACCTCTGGAACCAACAGCGCCAGGCCGATGGTCATATCTATGGCGTGGCGTCGTTCAATGAGTGCTATCACTGCACTCACTACGTTAAAATGTGGGTGAACAACGACCTCTTACAGAGTATTGGCATGGCTGTCCCCACTACCACTGAGGAATTTAAGGCAGTCTGTGAGCGTTTCCTCGAAGTTTATCCCAATGGCATTGCTGTAACCGGTTCAACCAGCGGCTGGGGTGAGCAGTTCGTTGATTTCCTCATGGGTTCCTTCATCACCGACCCGGGCGAACGAAGCGCTGGCGACCGGCTCCTCGTTTCCCCCAATGGCGAGGTAGTTACCCAGGCCAACCAGCCCAAGTACCGTGAGGGACTCCGCTTCCTCAACGAGTTGTATAAGATGGGCGCTATCTATGACGGCGGCTTCACTCAGAACGCGGAACAGTACCGCAGTCTCGTGAACTCCGGCACGCCGATACTGTTCATCGCTTCCGGCGCCATTGTAAACAGCGTAGACGCGGATACGAATAACTCGCTCTACCGCGCTTTCCGCGCCATTGCCCCGCTCAAAGGCCCTGACGGTACGCAGATCAACACCAACTTCAAGTACGACAGCCTCGTGGAAAACAAGCTTGTCATAACCGACCGCTGCAAGTACCCCGAAGCTGTGCTTCGCTGGGCAGATCACTTCTATACTATAGAAGGATATTTGCAATACCAGTATGGCGCAAACACCGACGGCAAGGACTTCATCCTCAACCCACCCGGTGAAGTTGGGCTTAACGGCAAACCCGCCCTGTTCAAGGTGCTGAATCAGTACACCGCCGAACCCCAGAACCACGACTGGCAGGACATCGGCCTCATCTACGCCACTGCTGAGATACGGCTGGGCGAAGCGACTGCCGCGAACATTGATATTGGCGCGTCCGCCGGCCTTGAGAAACTGCTCTTTGTTGAGACCGAAACCAAGTGCGAGCCGTACTCCCAGAAACCCGGACAGTACGACATACTGCCAAACCGACTCAAGCTGACCGCAGACGAAGCAAACTCCGTACAGACTATCGCGGTTGAACTTGACAAGTACATCAGCGAGAACCGGGTGGCTTTCATCATGGGCAACAGAAACATTGACACCGAATGGGACGCCTACGTCCGCGGCTTTGATCAACTCAGCCTGCCGAAGTACCTTCAGGTACAGCAGACCGCGTGGAACCGTCAGCAAGGTAAGTAGGTTATGAACCCCAAGTCCAACAAGCGGCTATTAACGAGTAACTGGCAGTTCTGGGCTATCATTGCCCTGCCCCTTGCGTACATCATCACCTTCAGTTACGTTCCCATGAGCGGTATTCTAATGGCGTTCAAGGATTATAGTCCGCGTCGAGGCATCTGGCAGAGCGAGTGGGTAGGTTTGCGCTGGTTTCAGCAATTCTTGACCACGCCGTCCGGCCTCACCGTCATCCTCAACACGCTGCGACTTGGGTTTTATAGCCTGATCGCTGGTTTTCCAGTTCCCATTCTGCTTGCCATTGGCCTCAATGAGATACGGGCTATCCGTTTCAAGAAGTTCGTACAGATGCTCACCTACGCGCCGTACTTCATCTCAGTCGTGGTCATGGTTGGTATGCTGATGCAGCTGACTGACCTGCGTATTGGCATCTTTAACCGGATTATCGTTCTCTGTGGCGGGCAAGCGCTGAACTTCTTTGGCGAAGCCCGCATCTTCCCTCACCTCTACGTGTGGAGCGGCATCTGGCAGACCATGGGGTATTCTTCTATTATATACATTGCTGCGCTCTCTGGTGTCAGCAAGGAACTACAGGAAGCGGGCATTGTTGACGGCGTTTCGCGCATACAGCGTATCTGGCACATCGACCTGCCGAGTATTCGCCCCACCATCGTGATCCTTTTAATCTTTAACTGCGGCTCCATTATGAGCATTGGTTTTGAGAAAGTGTATCTCATGCAGAACTCTATCAATATGTCCACCTCTGAAGTCATATCTACCTTTGTCTATAAGGTAGGTCTGCAAAACGCCAACTACAGTTTCTCAACAGCGGTTGGACTGTTTAACTCAATCGTCGCGTTTATCCTGATGATGAGCGTAAATCAGTTGTCAAAGAAACTGACTGACACGAGTGTCTGGTAGGAGTAGCGCATGGGAAACAAGAAACCTAGTCGAATCAGGGACACGGCGTTTGACCGGGCTTTTGTGATTTTCATTTATATCATGTTAAGCCTGACCCTGCTCATTGTTATCGTGCCGATCATCTTCATCATTGCCGCCTCGTTCTCTGACCCCCAAGCGGTTATCAGTGGGGATGTATGGTTCTGGCCAGTGCGTCCGACCTTGCGCGGCTACGAGGCTGTGTTCAAGAACCCCAAACTTATGACCGGCTTCTTTAATTCGTTCTTCTATATGATTGTAGGCACGGTCGTGAATCTCATTATGACCGTGCTCTGCGCCTATCCCCTGACCCGCAAGGAGTTCCGCGCCCGCAATGTTATATCGGTACTTATGGTTTTCACTATGTACTTTTCCGGCGGCATGATTCCCACCTACATGGTGGTGCGGAAGCTGGGGCTGATTGACACGCGCTGGGCAATGATCATTCCAGTTGCCTTGAGCGTCTGGAACGTCATCCTCTGCCGCACCTACATTGTGTCCACGATTCCTGACAGCCTCTATGAATCGGCGACGATGGAGGGTTGTTCGCCATTCCGGTTTATGATAAGCATTGTGCTGCCGTTAAGCGCCCCGATCATGGCTGTACTTGCCCTGTACTATGGCGTTTCGCACTGGAACACCTACTTCAACGCCCTTATCTACCTCAACAAGGCGGAACTTGCGCCGCTCCAGATTGTCCTGCGAGAGATACTGGTGTTAAGCAAGATTGACCCGATCATGATTAGCGATGCGCGTGAACTTGCCGCAAAACAAGGCTTAAGCGACCTGCTCAAGTATTCGGTGATCATCGTAGGCTCGGTACCAGTGATGATCATCTACCCATTTGTGCAGAAATATTTTGTAACCGGCGTTATGATTGGCGCGGTTAAAGGTTAGCGAGGCAAAGTGTCTGTACCGAGCGGTGTAGACACCTTCATCTAATACATGGTTCAGACTAAGCGACCTCAGTTTTGTTATGGTGTCTATCCCCCAGCGCGTGAGCGTGGTTGTGGTGTCTGTCCCCCAGCGCATGAGCGTGTGGGTTGAAGGTCTAGCGCAAACGCCTTGTACAAAGCGGAGCAGGCTCCTTTAGTTAGCGCCTTGACTAGACTAAACGGAAGGGTACAATAACAGACCGCAGGTGAAAAGAAGGGAAACCGCTCTTACTCGCCGTTGCGGTAACAAGTTGTTTAGTCTGGACAAGGTACTAGGTTGCGCTCCATGAGAGCGCATGGATTGAAATATAAGAATAAGGAGATACAATGCAAAACAAACTAATCGAGGAACGGGCAGCGCGAACCAAGTGGTTCACGGACGCCCGTTTTGGTATGTTTATCCACTGGGGCCTCTACGCTATTCCAGCGCGGGGCGAATGGGTGCGCAGTTCGGAGCGGATGCCGCATGAGGACTACCTGCGCTACTTCAATGAGTTCAGCGCCAAAGAGTATCAGCCGCGTGAGTGGGCAAGGCTGGCAAAAAAGGCGGGCATGAAGTACGCGGTACTCACAGCCAAGCACCACGACGGCTTCTGTCTCTGGGACACAGCGCTCACGGACTTCAAGGCCACGAATACGCCGGCAAAGCGCGATCTGGTTAAAGAGTATATCGAGGCGTTTCGCGCCGAAGGCCTGAAAGTCGGCCTCTATTTCTCCATCATTGACTGGCGGCATCCTGACTTTCCCCATTACGGCGACCGCCAGCACCCCATGCGTGATAATAAGGACTATGGCAACGAAAACCGAAACTTCGACCGTTACCTTGAGTTCATGCACGGGCAGATTCGGGAACTACTCAGCGGCTACGGCCGCCTTGATATCATGTGGTTTGATTTTTCGTACGGGGATATGGCTGGTGAAAAGTGGAAAGCGACTGAGCTTATGCAAATGGTACGCGCGCTCCAGCCGCACCTTATCGTGGACAACCGGCTTGAGGGTTCCGGCGAGAATTCCGGCACGATACGTACCGCAAATCCCAGTCTCTTTGCTGGCGACTTTGCCTGCCCAGAGCAAATGATTCCGCCAGAAGGCATCCGTAACGAACTGGGCGATCCAGTTCCGTGGGAGGCGTGTATCACGCTTAACAATCACTGGGGTTACTGCTCCACTGACCAGCATTGGAAGCCGGCTGACATGGTGATCCGTATGTTGGTGGAATGTGTGTCCAAGAACGGCAATCTTTTGCTCAACGTCGGTCCTGATGCCAAAGGCCGAATTCCCCGCGCCTCGGTTGAGATACTGGAAACCGTAGGCCGTTGGCTGGACGACAACGGCGAGAGCATCTACGGCTGCGGCGCCGCCGATCTTGCTAAACCAGAATGGGGACGCTTCACCCGCAAAGGCGACACGCTCTACGCGCATATCTACGAAGCGCAGGCCGGCGGCCTCTGTCTCCCCAACCTAGCCGGGAAGATAGAAAAGCTCCGCCTCCTTGCCGACGGCAGTGAGATACAGATCGCCAAGCACTGGAACCTCGTAGAATACCCTCAGCATACATTCTTCTTCCTCAACCCGTGGAGTTCCGACAACTACCCTTTGCCCGATCCCAAAGATACTGTTGTTGAAGTTGATCTGTTACCGAAAGCGCTGTAAAGCCCCCGCCTTTAGGCATGACGGCGTAATACCTATCATACGGAGAGCCAAGCGCGGGGAGCGTTTGGCTTCTTCACAGCAGATAGACCAGCGCCGCTTCAAGCCGGTGTTCCCGAATCGCCAGAACCTCAATGCGTAAACCACAGCTTTCAAGGATTGGGGTCTGGCCGTCATCAGGTATCTGCCCAAGCAGACTGAACACAAAGCCGGCAACCGTATCGTATTCATCAACAGGCAGGGGTAAGTTCACGACAGCGGCCAGCTTTTCCAGCGGCGCGGCTCCGCTCACCCGCCACAGGCGCGGCTCAATCTGCTCAATAAGCGGCTTTTCTGGTGGAACCGAGCTGTCATCCTCCAAATCCCCGACCAGTTCTTCAAGCAAATCGCTCATGGTAACAATGCCGCTCATGCCGCCGTACTCGTCCAGCACCACCGCGAAATGGTTGCGCTTCTTCTTCATGTTGTTAAACAGCACATCGGCGCGTACCGAGCGGGGAACAAGCTGCGCAGGCCGAACCGCCTGCCGAAGGACGTTTTCTCGACAGCGGTCTTTGAGGTAGAGGTAGTCTTTCGCGCTCAGGATGCCGACAATCTCGTCGCACGAATCAGCGCAGATGGGATAGCAGCTATGCCGGTTTTGGATGACCATCTTTTCCCAGGTTTCATCATCATCCCTGAGCCAGAGCAGAATAACGTCAAGCCGATGGGTCATCACTTCACCAGCGGTTTTATTATTAAACTCAAATACCTTATGAATGATTTCCTGCTCCTGTTCCTCAATAGCGCCCTTTTCGCTGCCCGCGTCAACGAGCATACGGATGCCTTCCTCAGTTATCTCGTCCTCCTCCGCGTCAGGGTCAATGTGAATCAGGCGCAGCAGCGAGTTAGTCGATTTGGTTAAGAGCCACACTATTGGCGTGAAGACGCGGGAGATGAACGCGACAAGGCCCGACATGACAAACGCCAGGTCTTCGGCTTTCTTCATGGCAATCCGTTTCGGCACAAGCTCTCCAAGTACCAGTGTGAAGAAAGAAAGAATGAAGGTAATGAGTACCACAGATATTGCGTCCAGCGTGGCTATGGGTACCTTAACGCCGCGAGCCACAAGCGCGTCAACGAGCTTTTCTGAAAAGTTGTCTGCGGCAAAGGCGCTGCCGAGAAAGCCCGACAGGGTGATGCCGACCTGTATAGTGGCGAGAAACTTCGCCGGTTCTCTGGTTAAGTCAAGGAGCCGCTTTGCGCGTCTGTCTCCGCCGCTGGAAAGTTTCTCAAGTTTGGTTTCATTAACCGAAAGCAGAGCGATTTCCGCGCAAGCGAAAACCGCGTTTACCATGATAAGAACAAGCTGCAAAAGCAGCTGCCATAAAAGCGGGTCCTCCATTTATAGTACGCTCCCAATGTCTTTTCTGAATGTCATGCTGTCAAAGTTGAACGCTTCAAGCGCTGTGTATGCCTGTTCCCGCGCTGTAAACGCATCTTGTCCATAAGCCGATACCGTGAAGACCCTGCCTCCAGCGGTGTATAACTCTGTCCCTCGCAGTTCCGCGCCAGCAGCGAAGAGCCGCGCATTAGTATGGGCGAAGCGCGCATGGTCTATGCTGATGAATTCGCCTTGATGATATGCGCCTGGGTATCCATCCGCAACCGCGACTGGGGCGCAGACCGCGCCGCTTTTCCACGCCAGGGGAAACTCAGCAAGACTGCCGTCCAGCATGGCAAGACAGAGTCGCGCAAAGTCAGCGTCCATGAGCGGCAGAACAGCCTGTGTTTCAGGATCGCCAAGCCGCGCATTGTATTCAAGCAGGTAAGATTTTTCTCTGTTTATCATAAGACCGAAGAAGATAAAGCCCCGATAATCAAAGCCTTCGGTTTCCATGCCCTGAAGCGTTGGTTCAAGAATATGCCTGATAAAGTCCTCCTGCACAGCCGGGGAAAAGTCCGGGACCGGCGCGATGGCTCCCATGCCGCCAGTGTTTGGACCAGCATTACCATCAAACCGGCGTTTGTAATCCCGCGCCGCGACAAAGGGCCGGATCACCCCGCGCGCGCCCGGATGCGCGCTCACTGCCGCCAGCACCGACACTTCCCGTCCATCAAGGAACTCCTCGATAAGCGCGGTTTTACCTGCATCGCCCAGGGTTCTTTCCTGCATTAAAGCTCTGAGCGCAGCCTTCGCCTCGCTAATGGTTTCCGCGATAAGAACGCCCTTGCCTGCAGCCAGCCCATCAGCCTTGATTACGAGCTTTTGCTCCAAAGCCAGCGTCTCCAAGTACAGAAGCGCCTCGCGGTACTCAGAAAAAGCGCGGCTCTTTGCGGTGCGAACTCCATAGCGGGACATAAAATCCTTTGAAAAGACCTTACTAGCTTCAAGCCGCGCCGCGTTTTTATCCGGTCCAATGATAGCCAGCCCAGACTTACGGAACTGATCAACGATTCCTGCGGCCAGCGGCGCTTCAGGTCCCACGACTGTGAGCGCGATTCCTTCAGTTTGAACAAAGGCAATGACCTCTTCCCCCGCGAGCGGCCTGTTTTCGCACTTTGCTTCAAGCGCTGTACCGCCGTTTCCGGGCACGACAAAGACCTTCTCAACTAGCTCTGACTCGGCGAGCTTCCACGCAATGGCGTGTTCCCGTCCGCCGCCTCCAATAAGCAATACCTTCACAAATTCTCCTTATGTTTATTCTAGTATTATGTCTGTTTTATGACAATACAGCCATAATGCGGAATTCCAGACGCGTGTCTGGCGCTCTTAGACGCCTGTTTACAGGCGCCCATATTGCGCTTTTAGACATGCGTCTGGAACTTTTAGACATGCGTCTGGAACTTTTAGACATGCGTCTGAAACTTTTAGACGCATGTCTGGAACGCTAGACGCATGTCTTGAATCGCTAGACGCATGTCTTGAATCGCTAGACGCATGTCTGGAATCGCTAGACGTATGTCTGGAAACGCTAGACGCATGTCTGAAACTTTTAGACGCATGTCTGAAACGCTAGACGCATATCTGGAAACGCTAGACATACGTCTGAAAATGCTGGAGGCGTATTGATTTATGCTGATTATGCCAAAAATGAGCGGCAATGCTGGCGGATTCCCCGCAAAGGGCAGCGGAAGCTGGCGCAAACCATCGCAGGCTTCCTAGTGAAAGCGCTATAACTGTGTTAAGTTACATCTTATGGAACAAAGTGAAAGCGCTGAACGATACGCGGCTCTCAAAGTCATTGCCCATGACGCGCCCCTTGAGCCGGGCGTCTATCTTTGGAAGGACAGCGGCGATACAGTCATTTATATTGGCAAGGCAAAGGTACTGCGGAACCGTCTGCGCTCTTACTTTGCGGGTAAGAAAGACGTGAAAACCGCTACACTCCTGAAACACGCCGCCAGTATCGAAACCATCATCACGACTAATGAGTATGAGGCGCTGCTGCTTGAACATACGCTCATTAAGCAGTATTGGCCCCGCTACAACATCGCTCTCAAGGACGATAAAACCTATCCTATGGTACGGATTAGCGCCGAGTGTTTCCCGCGTATATCCAAGACGCGGCGCGTCATTGAGGATGGCTCGCGTTACTTCGGCCCGTTTCCTAATGGCAGGGCTGTGGATACCTTACTGACGCTTGTGGAAAAGCTCTATCCGCTGCGGAAGTGTCAGATACTTCGTAAGAGGAAAACCCCGTGTATGTACTATCATATTGGCCGCTGCAGTGGACCCTGTTGCGGCAGAATCAGCGCAGAAGCCTATGAAACGATTATTGGCCGCGCCATGCGCTTTTTTTCAGGCGATATGGAGGCGCTTGTCATAGACCTTACTGTTCAGATGCACCAAGAGGCTGCCGCCCTTCACTTTGAGAAGGCGGTGGACTTCCGCGACGCGATAGCCGCTATTGAAAGCCTTTCGCCGGAAAACGCAGTGCTTGACTTTGACCCGGAAGCGCGGGATTACATCGCTTGGGCAAGTGAAGGTACGCTCACCACTTTCACGGTTTTTTCTTTGCGCGACGGCAAGATGCGCGGCCGGGAACTCTTCCGCGCCCGTTCTGCCGCTGCAGACGCAGAATCTCTCGAAACGTTTATCGCAGCCTATTACACGCTGGAACGTCCGCCGCCCGCCCGCATCTTTATCCAAAAAGAAGTTTTTGGTCAGGAGAGCGATTGGTCCAGCCGCGTACTTCTGCAAAACTGGTTTACCGAAACCTTTGGCCGAGTGCCGGCGCTGCTTGCGCCCAGCGAAAAGCGGCATGAGGCGGTGCTGGCTATGGCGCGGCAGAACGCGCTTGATGACCTGCGGCGGCGACTCAAGGAGCGCGGCGCTGGACCCGCGCTGGACGAACTTGCGCGGACACTGGGTCTGCACGCGCGGCCTGTTCGTATTGAAGGCTTTGATATTGCCCAGCTTGACGGCAAACACCCGGTAGCGTCGCTCATCTCGTTTAAGAATGGCGCGCCAGACAAGAAGAACTACCGCGTCTTCAAACTGCGGACTGTGGTAGGCGTGGTTGATGACTTTGCCGCTATGCGGGAGGCGGTTCGCCGGCGATACTCGCGGCTTCTGCGGGAAGGCGCGGAACTGCCTGACCTTATTCTTATTGATGGCGGTATCGGTCAGGTGAACGCGGCTAAGGGCGTACTGGACGAACTGGGGATTAGCTGCGACATTGTGGGGCTTGCCAAGCGGGAAGAGGAGCTTTATCTTCCCCATACAACAGAACCGATACGGCTTCCTCAGCGGTCGGAGGGGCTTAAAGTGTTACAGTTCGCGCGTGATGAAACTCACCGTGTTGCCACAGCCTTAAACCAGAAGCTGCGTTCAAAAGACCTGTCCTTTTCGCGGCTGGAAATGGTGAAGGGCGTTGGTCCAAAGAAAGCCGCCGCGCTTATGAAGCGTTATCGCAGCCTTGTTTCCATAGCTGCCGCGAGTGTTGCAGACATTAGAGCCGCAGCCGCGCTTAACGAGCATACGGCGCTGGCAATCAAAGCTGCAGTGTCAGAGGCGCTGTCAAATAAGCCGCCGCTGGCGCGTGGGCAAGGAGACGGGCGCGTGGGCAAGTCCCTGGCGCTGCTTGCAATGGACGACAGCGCAGAAGTATCCGCTGTGGCTGAAACGCCGCCTGATTATGCCAAGCCATAACGCCTGCATTAAGGACTGCAGGGAAAGCAGCCTTCACCATACGCTTAAAATCCTCTATAGCGGGGAAGGCGGCAGGATCGAGGTTCCCATTGATACCTATATGTGCGACGGCGTTACGGCAAGCGGGGAAATCATTGAGGTACAAATTGGCAGTTTCAGCCCGCTTGTGGACAAAGTTCAGGCGCTGACTCAATGTAACCGGGTAAAAATCGTCCACCCCATCATTGTTCAGAAACAGCTTGAGCTATACGACACAGCGGGAACCTTGGTTTCCAGCCGGAAAAGCCCCTGCAAAGGCACGGTCTGGGACTTGTTTAACGCGCTTGTCCACGCGCCGCGCCTGCCGTTACTGCCCCAAGTGAGCGTGGAACTCGCCCTGGTGGATATTACCGAAATGCGTATTCAGGATGGTCTTGGTTCATGGCGGCGGAAAGGCGTCAGTATTCTCAACAAGAGCCTTGTTGCCTATCACGGTTCGTTTATCCTTGCAGGAGTGGACGACTACCGGCGGCTTATTCCCTTTGGGGAAGGAGAAGCGTTTACCACACAAGACATGGGCGAGCGCGTGGGCATCAAGGCTGCGTTAGCCCGCAAAGCCCTGTATGTGCTGCATAAGTTGGGCGTTGTGCAGCGGAGCGGCAAGCGAGGCAAGGCATGGGTCTATCGTACCCTTTACACGATGCGTCCGCTTGGTTAAGGTGCAAGCATGAAGCTGGGTAAACGAAGCGTTTTCTTCCTTATAATAGCTGCTCTTGTTCTCCTGCTATGCGGCGTGTTCCTGCTTCGCGCGCCTGCGCTGCTTGTTACTGACGCGCCGTTTGACGCGCTTTATGGCGGGAACCGGGCTTTGTTAAAACGGGTTGAGGCTTCCCTGCGTCTGTTCCGGCGGGTGAAGCCGGTGAGTGTCCCTATTGATACTGGTTCTGACATTGTGGCGTTTGCGGTGGAGGCGGCGGCTCGGTCGCCGTATCTTGTCCTGTTTCCCTACCGGTATCTGGAAGGGGCGCGGCGTTACGCGGAAGCGTTTCCTGAAACGCCAGTGTTTGTTCTCGGAGGCCGGAGTCGGGAGGCGGATACCGAGCCTCTGGGTTTTGTCAGCACAGATTCAGCGACGGATTTCTACCGCGCTGGCTTATGCGCCGCGCTTATTGCCTCGGATGCGCGGCAAGTTGCGGGAGAGGTTCTCGTGTTTCAAGGAGAGCCGATTCCTGTAGAGTGGTCTGGGGCTTTTCTCGCTGGTCTTCGAGAAAAAGGTTTTGAAAGGGAGCCAAAATACCTCAGTGTTACTGAGGATTATTCCGATACTCAAAATGTCGTTTGTGTTGTTATGAGCGGGCAGGCGACAGCATTTCTTGAACAGAATCTCAATATCCCGGTAATCCTTTTCTCCTGGGTAGATCCGGTATTGACATCTCAGGCGGTTACAGTGATTTTTGATGATTCTCCCTGGGCGCTTCTTATCAAGGTGGCGCGAGCGATGGGAAAGGAGGGAGCGCCGCTTCCGTCGGAAATGGTATTTCCTGCGGAAAGAATGGCGGATAGAAAAGTGTTGGAACAGGTACGCGACAAAATGTTTAACTAGAAAGATAAACTTGCTTTGAAAGGCGATCTGGGGGTTTGACAAAGTTTGCGTAAGACAGTATGATAACTTTAAATTATTTCCTATATAAAAAGGAGTAGAGAATGAAACATGGTAGATTTGCTATAGGCTTGCTTCTTATGGCGGGTATAGCGGTAGCGGCGGCGTTTGGTGATGAACAAGCCTTTGTTCTTGAAGCCA
>JAIRMT010000019.1 GCA_031258505.1 Treponema sp. | reverse complement strand
CACCCTAACTCGATACGGGTCTGATGCCGGGCGCTGTGCTGCGCGGCGGTGTCAAACGTCAGCGGAGGAGCGGCGCATACATAGGCGGAAGAGCAGCCATAGAGCCGAGAAAAGAAGTGGGGGTAGCGGAAAACACGCGAAGCGGGTTTGAAGCGAGGGGGAGCAGCGGAAAAAGAGGCGCAGCATTGGAGAATATATGCGCACTTTTTCCTTCAGCGGCGCTCCCCCTTCTTATTTCTTCTTATCAACGCGGGCGGTAAGTGTCAGACACCCGCTTCAATGACGCAGCATGGGTTACAGTTTCCTGAGCAGGAAAAGTTCTGAGCGGAAGTCGCCGGCGCGGCTGCCAAACGCTATGTCTAGCAGGAGACCACTACGCATCAGTTCATCGCCGCCGCGCTGTCCGCAGTTAAGCCGCTTGTCCAGCGCGTCAAAGCTGCCGTCTTCCCAGACTGATACTTCGTACAGAGCGCTGGAGTCGAGGTCTTTTAACAAAAGACGTAGAGGCTGTTTCGCGGGCTGGGTAAGCAGTTTGTAAAAGCCGACAATGGCTTGACTGCTGTCTTCGCTAACGACTTGCCATGCGGCGTATAGATGCGACGCGGGACTGTGGAGGCGTGAAAAACGACCGCGCTGGAACAGGGAACGGTGCTGTTTATAGAAGGAAATGCAGCGGGCAAGTTCAGCCTTTTCTTCCACTGTGAGCTTTGTCGGGTCAAGCTCGAAGCCAAGCACACCGAAAAAGGCAGTCATGGCGCGGAAAGAGAGCGGTGCGCTTCGGCCCGTCTGGTGATTCGGTACTGCTGAAACGTGTGCGCCAATGGAACTGAGCGGGTATGAAAACGAAGCGCCGGTCTGTATGGATAGGCGCTGTACCGCGTCAGTGTCGTCCGATAGCCAGCCCTGGGGCGCGAAACCCAGTATGCCTGCGTCAAAACGACCGCCGCCGCTGCAACAGGACTCAAAGAGGATGTCTGGGAAGGCTTTGATGAAGCGCTGGTACAGGTTATAGACGCCTAGGCAGTAGCGGTGGAAGAACTCGCCTTGGCGCTCTGGCGGAAGCGCGCGGCTGAATGGCTCGGTGAGGGAGCGGTTCATATCCCACTTAATGTAGGATATGGGAGCGCTGGCGATTACCTTTGAAAGGGTATCAAAGAGGTAGTCAATGATTTCAGGCCGTCCCATATCAAGGACGTACTGCTGGCGCTGCTCGGTTCTGACGCGGCCCTCAATGCCAACAGCCCAATCTGGGTGCGCCTCAAAGAGTTTGCTCTTCTCGCTGATCATCTCCGGCTCTATCCATAAACCAAACTTGACGCCAAGGGCTGTGATTTTTTGGGCAAGACCGCTGACGCCTTCAGGCAGTTTCCGCGTATCAGGGAACCAGTCGCCAAGCGACGTGTGGTCATCATCACGTTTGCCGAACCAGCCATCGTCAAGAACAAACAGCTCGATACCCAGGTCTTTGGCAATAGCTGCCATTTCAAGCAGTTTCTTCTCTGTAAAGTTAAAGTAAGTGCCTTCCCAGTTATTGAGTAGAACTGGCCGTTCCCTATCGCGCCATAGGCCGCTGGCAAGCCGGTTTCTGTACAAGCCGTGAAACTGCTGCGATAAATGATTCAGCCCTTCGCCTGAATACGTCAGTACCGCTTCTGGCGTATCAAACGCCGCGCCCGCAGCAAGTTCCCACGAAAAGGTATTGGGGTTAATGCCGAGGCGCACCCGCGATAGGTCAAAAGAATCAACCTCAACGCCTGCGTAAAAGTTCCCTGAATAGATAAGGCTGAATCCTAGGGCTTCGCCGGAAAAGTCATTGGCGTTGGGGCGCTTCAAAATAAGAAACGGGTTTTGCTGATGGCCAGATATGCCGCGAGTGCTTTCCACGCCCTGGGTTCCCGGCCTCAGACGCTGGTCGGTACTGTGAAACTCACGCGCCCACATGCCGGTAAATGTGATGAGGTTCCAGTCTGCATCGCCGAGGTCTAGGCAGAGGCTCATGGCGCTTTTAAGCGTCAGGTTTTGAGCGCCGGCATTGACGATTCGCGCATGGCGGGCTATGCAGTTATACGCTGTGAAAATGGTATAGTACAGCGTAATTCTCAAACCGGACGGCGTGTCTTCAAGGTCGATCTCCAGCGTTTCCGCCTCGTCATCCTTTTCAGTATAGGTTGCCGGAAGACCAGCAATACTGTTCTTGCCTTTGGTGATGCGGTGCGCCTTATACGCTGGCTCGATCACGCCTGACCCGTCGCTGAACACGACTGCCAGAGCGGGCAGTTTGTAATCACCGTTTCCATAGGCGGGATACTCGAAGCGGGCGATATTGGGCGCGTTGGAGAAACCGTTAAACGGAAGGCTCAACAACGGATATGCCCGCGCTGGATTGAGCGGCGCGCCGCAGTACGCCTGGCCGATGTACTCGTTCCCCAGTATCTGGATGATATAACTGAATCTTCCGTTATGCAGGTGGAACTGTCGCGTTTCTTTGTCAAAAGTGATAGACATTATCAAAACTCCTTATATGTTTGTTTATTGTCGGTGCCAGAGACCAGAACGCTGATGTCTGACACCACGGTATCATCTTTATTTGGTTTCTCAAGCATGAAAGCATGGTATGGGAAGATTACTCTATTGTCTATGCTTAAAAACTGTTGACAAACGAAAATAGCTGCTATAGACTGTTTATAGTTACTTAATAAATTAAGCGACTAATTCATTCTATTTTATCATTAGGAGAGGATTATGAAACGAACAAAGGTAATCGGTCTGTTTCTGCTTGCGCTGACGGTTTCAGTGTGGGCTGGCGGAAACACAGCAACAACGAGGACTCAACCATCAACTACACAAACACCAAGAGTAGCGGGGGTAGATCTGAGTGGTTTGAATGTCGTCGTCGGCAACTGGTGGGACGATTGGGACGTAAACACGCGCAAGCCAGCAAGCGCCGAGGAAGAACGGACGCTTGAGTGGCGTAGGAAAATCCAGAATGACTATAACTTCAAGATGCGCGAGGCAAACATTGCTGGCTGGGCGGAGATGCAGGAGCTTGCGTCCACATCGATCATGGCGGGCAGTCCGATGGCGTCGATCTTTGTGCTTCAGCCAAACTGGGCGCTGGCGCTCTATAATCAAAGTCTGTTCTATCCGGTGAGCGACACGGGCGTTGATTTCTCTTCAACATCACCGGTTGAATGGAATCAGGCTGTGAAAGATACTTTCACGTTCAATGGCAAAGTCTATGCCTTTGCCGTTGGCTATGGCACGAGTCAGCATGGAAGCGGCGTATACTTCAATAAACGCATTTTTCAGGAAGCTGGTATAGACCCGGCGCTCCCCTATGATATGCAGAAAGCCGGAACCTGGACTTGGGACGCCTTCCTTGACCTGTGCAAACGGCTGACCCGCGACATTAACAACGATGGCATCATCGACACCTACGCGCTCACCGCTGATTTATCCAATGACATACTGGAAACGGTTGTGGCCAGTAATGGAGCGCAATATGTGGACAAAGACGCGACTGGTAAATTCATCAACGCCACTGGTAAACCTGAATTTTTACAGGCGCTTCAGTATTGCGTCCAGTTGAAAAACGAGGGTGTTCTCATGCCTCGTCCGGCAGACTCGGAGTGGAACTGGTATCAGCCCATGTTCCATGATGGCCGTGTGGCAATGCGCGTATCGGCTCAGTATGTTGCCGGTGAATTGGGCGACATGGCGGATGACTGGGGTTTTGTGTTATTCCCCAAAGGCCCGAATGTGTCTGATTATAAGTACAGCGAGGACGAAAACGTGTATGTGATTCCCCGCACGTTTTCAGCAGCAGATGCGAATAAAATCATGCAGGCATTCATCCTGTGGTCAACCCCGGCGCCTGGTAATGACGGGCCTGATGCATGGAAAGCCGGCCAGTATAGCCGTTACCGCGATGCCCGCGCTGTTGATGAAACGCTCGAACTGATGCGCAATCCCTCACGCAGCATGATGAAGTACGCCACCCTTATCCCCGGCCTAAACACAGGAGACATTGCGTGGAATATGTGGAATGAGGGTCAAGACCCTGCTCAGTTGATCGAATCAGTTTCCCAGTCATGGAACTCCATCATCAATGAAGCGAACCGTATACAATAAACGAGCGCTGTAAAAAACGCCGCGTAGAGAAAACCTCTGCGCGGCGAAATCTTGATATAATTTTATATTATGTTCTATTTTTGGCGAGGAGTGCCCCGTACTCAATGGCGCTTAGAAGGCTTGATTCGTTTGCGCTGCCCTGCCATGCACGGTCGAAGGCAGTGCCGTGGTCAACAGAACTTCGGATAATAGGTAAGCCCAGGGTGATGTTCACGCCATTCACCGTCTGCCATCTTCCGGCATTTTTATCGTACTGAAAACCCAGCAGTTTAAGCGGGATATGGCCTTGGTCATGGTACATGGCAACCACAATGTCGAACAGGCCGCCGTGCGCCTTTGGGAAAAGCGTGTCAGGTGGAACTGGGCCTTCCGCGTTTATCCCCTTTACCTTTGCCGCGTTAATGGCCGGGGCGATTTCTTCGATTTCTTCGCGGCCAAACATACCATTTTCCCCTGCGTGCGGATTAAGTCCAGCGACGCCAATTCTTGGATTTTTTATACCGAGACTTTTGCATATATGTTCCGCAAGTTCAATCACTTTTAAGACGCGCTCTTTTTTCACGCGCTCACAGGCTTCACGAAGGCTGACATGAGTTGAAACATGCACCACACGGAGATCGCCGTGGGCCAGCATCATCGAATAATCTTTTATTTTGCAGAATTCAGCGTAGATTTCAGTGTGGCCTGCATAGTGGTGTCCTGCCGCGTTCAACGCTTCTTTGTTCAGCGGGTTTGTAATTGTTGCATCAATTTCTTTTGCAAGGGCAAGCTCAATCGCTTTTTTTACTGATGTGAACGCAGCATTCCCGCTCATTGCGTCAACTTTGCCAATCTTAAGTTTTGAAAATTCTACATTATGCAGATCAAATACGTCGATAGTACCTATCTCAAACCTGCACTCTTTCACGGAACTGACGCGGCGCACTTTTATGCTGTCATTTTTAACCGCCTCGCACGCGGCGCGTTCTATTGTTGCCGCATCTCCTACAACAAGAGGGCGGCATTTCTCGTAAATGCCTTCATGTAAAAACGCCTTTACGGTAATTTCAGGCCCGCAGCCAGAAGGATCCCCCATAGTTATGCCAAGTATCGGTTTCATATTAACTCCTTTTAAGCATCCGCCTCGCGCAGTTTGCGAAGGGCGTAGAAAATTGCATCCTCATTTCCGAAAGCACCGGCCTTTGTTACCACTTTTAAGCCTTCGTGAACGCCGCCGCGAAGTCGCATAAGCGGAATGCCCAGGGCAATTTCCGTTACAATGCTTGAACCTTTTGCGCCGGCCTTTTCAAAAAAAGCCATAGCCGTATCTCCACCAGCAAGAAAAAGGCCGGAAATCCTTGCTTTTTTTAAGATGAGCATCGAAAGGCAGCCCATCGTTTTTTCAGTAAAAGCGCTCATCTGCTCTCTGGAAAATCCCGCCCATTTTGCCGCTGACTCGGCCTTTTCATATTCTTCGACACTATAAGTCGAAGATGAAAGCACGATGGTATCTCGACCTTCTTGCAAAAAGGACACAGCCTTTGCCGCAATATCCTCAATACACGCATTTTGCTCCAAGATGTCGTAAGGCGCTGCTTTTACAAGCGCAACACCTTGTTTTTCGGCATATTGTACTTGGCGCCTCGTAACAGAGCTTAAACTTGCCGCCATACCTAATGCCGGTGGAATTGGCTGCTTTATGCTTAGAAGATTATCCGCGATTGCGGCTGTTCCTACCCAGAGCGTGCGTTTTTTTGTTGCAAGCGCCGCGCTTATAATCTTCTGCAAATCTACATTTGTCTCAGCATCGCAGGTAAAAACACGGGAACCTTCAAAATTGATTCTACCATTTCGGATAGCATCTATTTCGATGTGAAAAATATTTTCACCCAGAAAATATGCGGTAAGAAGTTTTTGGATATTGTCTTCTTTTACTGGCGTTTTCGGGTCTTGGATAAGTTCGGTTTGCAGGAGCGGCTTTCCGTTAAGGCGCTGAATACGATTTACTGTGGTGCGGCCTAAATCAGGTAAAGCAGGGGCAAAAATCACCAGTTCTGCCCTAAACTTGTTGTCCAGAACCTTTGTTTCCGACCCCACATTGCCGCGCAGAGTTGAATCAATCTTTTTTATAACATGGTTAAATTGCCCAAAATCAATGTTTTTTACTTCGGCCTCAACCTTTCCGCAGGCAGCCTCTGCCGAAATCCCGCGTGATTCCGTGTCAAGAACGCATGATTCCTCGCCTGTAATGAGCGCAAATGAAAAAACCACGCTTACCGGAATACCTCGCCGGCGTAGTTGTACACCTGTATCGTTTGCTCCGGTAAAATCATCGGCTATAATTAAATACTTTTCCATCACGAAGAGTTGTTCATAGTAAAGATAAGATGTCAAGCTGTACATACCCGTGAAGCCTGCGGCCCCTGTACGTTCCCTCTAGTTCATAGCTTTATTCTTTCACGGGTAAACAATCGTATTAAGCGGTTTTTCAAACATTTTTATAACCATTCAACCGCCCCATGATTGTGCGCCTGAGCGCGCTATGATCGTGGATAGAATCGGCATACGGCTGAATAGTTATGATTTTCTTATTCTATGGCCTGCTTGAGCGTATCGACTTTGTCGGTCTTTTCCCAGGGGAACCCAGTCCGACCAAAATGACCATATACGGCGGTCTTCTGGTAGATGGGGCAGCGCAGATCGAGAGTTTTGATGATACCAGCGGGGCTGAGGTCGAATACCTTCCTGACCGCCTCTTCAATGCGCGATTCAGGGAGGGCTGAGGTGCTGAAGGTGTCAATCATAACCGAAACCGGGAACGGAACACCGATGGCGTAGGCAAGCTCTACCTCACAGCGCTCGGCAAACTGCGCTGCGACAATGTTCTTTGCAACATAGCGAGCGATGTAGGCTGCGGAACGGTCAACCTTGGTCGGGTCTTTGCCGGAAAACGCGCCGCCGCCATGTCTGCCCATACCGCCGTAGGTGTCCACGATGATCTTCCTGCCGGTGAGACCCGTGTCACCAAAGGGACCGCCAACTACGAAACGACCAGTGGGGTTAATGAAGTACTTAGTTTTGCTGTCAAGCAGACCAGTCGGCTCAAGGATCGGCTTGATGATCTGCTCAATGAGCGTTTCTTTTATGGTGGCGTAGGCTATGTTGTCATCGTGCTGGTGAGACACGACCACCGCGTCGATACGCACAGGCTTGTGGCCTTCGTACTCAACCGTTACCTGACTTTTGGCGTCGGGGCGCAGCCAGGCTATGGCCTTTGATTTGCGCTGTTCAGTGGCGCGGATAAGGATTTTGTGCGCCAGCGTGATGGGCAGGGGCATTAGCTCCTCAGTTTCGTTACAGGCAAAACCAAACATCATGCCTTGATCCCCGGCGCCCTGCTGTCCCCTGTACTCGTCAAGCCCTGCACCGGAAACGCCCTGGCTGATGTCCGGCGACTGGCTGTGAATCATGTCCAGCACTGCCATTGACTGGAAATCAAGGCCATAAGCGGGATCAGTATAGCCAACCTCTTTAGCGACTTCACGGACTACGCCCTGAAAGTCTACAAAGGTCTGGGTGGTTATTTCACCGCCGATGAGTACCATCGCGGTTGATGCAAATGTTTCACAGGCAACACGGCTCTGCGGATCATCCTTGAGACAGGCGTCAAGAATAGCGTCGGAAATCTGGTCGCAGAGCTTGTCTGGATGACCCTCCCCGACTGACTCTGAGGTAAAGAAATAGTGTCGTTGTTCCATAAATTCTCCTTAAATAGAATAGCCGCAAGTCTATCAGAGAGGCTGGCTTGTATCAATCACAGAACGTCTATAGGGCTACACAGAGAAGCGGCTTTCTACTATACTACTCGAAAGTTCGACCACTATGGCGCGGACGCGGAGTTTGCTTTGCAAGCTCAATCATTCTATTTGGAGGATACTATGGGTACTACTCAACTGGATACGGAACGACGGCTGATTGGCGTTGTTGTGCCGGTCGGCGCTCTGCGAGGAGTGGATAGTACGGGAGTTGGGGAGTTCCCTGACTTAATCACCTTCGGACATTTATGTAAGAAGATGCGCGTCGGGCTTATTCAGATACTGCCGGTGAACGATACTGGGTATGAAAGTTCTCCGTACAGCGCTCTTACCGCTTTTGCCTTACACCCGATCTATCTGCGTATCGCTGACTTGCCAGAGGCGCAAGACCCGCAATGGCAGAAGCAGCTCGCGGCCATGAAGTTACGTTTTGAGCCTGATGTACGCTTTAACCACTACGAGGTGATGAAGGCGAAGCTGGAGCTTTTACACGAGATTTTTGCCGCGAATGAGGCGGCAATACACGCCTCAGCGCAGGACGGCGGGGTATTAGCAACATGGATTGCCGATAACAGCTGGGTGAAGGAGTACGCGGTCTACCGGCGGCTCAAGCAGGCGAATCAAGAGCAGAGCTGGCGTCAGTGGGACGTTCAGCGCAGCGTTACGCGCGCGGAACTGGCGGCACTCTGGGACGATGTTGATCTCAAGGCTGAACATCTGTTCTGGACATGGATACAGAAGGCGCTTGATGAGCAATTCAGTACTGCCGCGGCGAGTCTCAAGAGCGATGGTATTCTGCTGGAAGGCGATCTGCCGATTCTCATCAACGATGATTCCTGCGACGCTTGGGCGCACCCGGAATACTTTCATCTTGAACTGTCCGCTGGCGCGCCGCCGGATATGTACAGTCCTGATGGTCAGAACTGGGGTTTCCCAACTTACAACTGGGACGCGCTGGAAAATGAGAACTATGTATGGTGGCGGGACCGGCTCAAGGTAGCAGCGAAGTATTACGCGGCATATCGCATTGACCATGTGCTGGGCTTCTTCCGTATATGGGCAACAGCGCGTACTGAGAAGGACAACAATTCGCTGCTGGGGCGCTACATTCCCTACGCGGCCATTACGAAGAAAGACCTGGTGCTGTGCGGTTTTGACGCTGATCGGATACGCTGGTTGTCGTATCCCCATGTGCCGACAGGCGAGGTCTGGGATAGCCTCAGACTCGATGGTTATCTTTCTGAAAGCGATATTCAGTATGAGGCAAAACGCGCTTTTATGCTGGCGCTGGATCGCATTGGTAGTGAAGAACTCTGGCTGTTTAAGGATTCGATTAAAGGTGAAAAAGACATTGACGCCCTGCAACTGCACCCAGCAGTGAAGAACTACCTGCTGGATGTGTGGAAGAACCGGCTCTTCCTACAGTACGAGGATGACCATTACTTCCCCACGTGGAAGTACCATGAATCACGGGCGTATCGGTCGCTCTCAGATGGTGAGCGCAAAATCATTGAGCAGCTGCTTGCTGAAAGAAAGGCTGAATCTGAGGAAGCCTGGGAGAAGCTGGGCGAGAAGCTCTTGTCGGTACTGGCCAAGTCAACAGCAATGCTGCCATGCGCGGAAGACTTAGGCGAGGTGCCTGATTGTGTGCCGCGGGTACTGACGAAGCTGAGGATACTGGGCTTACGGGTGCTGCGCTGGCACCGCTTGTGGGATAAGGAGGGGCAACCGTACATTCCGCTGGAGGACTACCCTGAACTCAGCGTGTGTACGCCGGCAGTGCATGATAGCTCGACTGTCCGCGAATGGTGGGAGCGCGAGGCTGAAAAAGAAGCGTTGACAGACTTTATTGGGCAGCCGTTTTTGCCGCCGGTATACAATCCGGGTGTTGCCAAGATTATCCTGCACCGACTGGCAGGCGCGGCGTCACGGTTTCGGGTGTTCCAGATTCAGGATTTACTGCACCTGTCGCAGAAGTGGTATGCCCAGGACCCGGCTGCCGAGCGTATCAATGTTCCCGGCACCTATAACTCGTTCAACTGGACCTATCGTTTACCAGCGACTATTGACGAGCTGGCTAAGGACGAGGTTTTTGTTAAGGGTGTCGAAGAACTAGCGGCAATACCGCCGCTTGAAAAGAAGAAAGTCGCCACAAGGGGGAAAAAATGAAGCTCCGAATACGACTAGCCGCATTTGAAGGCGCAACGCCAGGTAAAGGTTTTGCATCCCAGCGTAAAGCAACGATGGAGTTTCACATACGCCGTCCCGTACGTGAAGAACACAGCCTCGAACACGCCTTGTTCTCTTTGACGGGGAATGTTGTTTTCATCGACTTCCGTCAGGTACGGGAGCTTACCGCCAAGCTCAACGCCAAAGCTAACCGGCCAGAACGTTTCGTGAAGGCGGGGCAACTGAACGCGATGGGTCTCATTGACGAGATACTGCACTATATCGTTGCTCTGTACCGTGAACAGGTGCAGCCTGACATCTTTACGAGCGCCATTGCCAGAATTGAGAAACGCTTAGGTAAGGACAAAACCGACGCCTTACTGAAGACGTTTTGCCACTTATTCCCGCCGCAAAAGGTTTACGCTGGGGAAATCACCATCAATGAATACCTCAACAGCGCTGATAATGGTGAAAGCTGCCGCGATCTTGCCCTTGAGGAGTTGCTCTTACTGTCACTCGCCAACCTGAACCCTGCATTTAAGCCGTTTACCTTTCTGTTTGATGACGCTGATTTGGCTACAACAACGATCTATAGCGACGCTCTCACTGAATTACGCGCCTATTTTGCCTCACTGCCGCTGTTTGGACCCGATGGGCAGAACCTGTGGGATTTATTACAGGCGCCGATGCTGGCTTCAGACACGCTTGATGGTCAGCTTCAGTTTATACGGACGCGCTGGGCGCTGTTCCTGGGTAAGCTCCTTGCCCGTCTGCTGACGAGCCTTGATGTTATTAAGGAAGAAACCAAGCCGTCGTTCTTTGGTCCCGGACCCACGCAGGCGTATACCTACGAAGGTCTCGACGAGTACGAGCATTTCAGCCCTGATCAGGACTGGATGCCGCGCACAGTACTGCTGGCAAAAAGTACGCTGGTGTGGCTTTACCAGTTGTCCCAGAAGTATGGTCGGCAGATAACAACACTGGACCAGATTCCCGATGAGGAACTTGATACGATGGCGCGTCGTGGTTTTACAGGCTTGTGGCTGATCGGCTTGTGGGAGCGTAGTAACGCCTCTCGCACCATCAAGCAATGGACAGGCAATCCCGAAGCTGCCGCCAGCGCATACAGCCTCTACGATTACGACATCGCGGGTGAACTCGGCGGCTGGGGCGCGCTGGCTAACCTGCGTGAACGCTGCGCTGCCCGCGGTATTCATCTGGGTTCAGATATGGTACCGAACCACACCGGCATTGATAGCCGCTGGGTCATCGAACACCCCGACCGCTTTCTGCAACTGTCGTATCCGCCGTTCCCCACCTACAACTACAACTGCGACAATCTGTCGGGATGCGACGATATTACTGTGCAAATTGAGGAACACTACTTCACCCGCAGCGATGCGGCAGTGGTGTTCAAGCGCGTTGATAATCGCACTGGCGAAACCCGTTATATCTATCACGGCAACGATGGCACTTCCATGCCGTGGAACGATACCGCTCAGATCGACTTTCTTAACCCTGAAGCGCGTGAAGCTGTCATTCGCACCATTATTGGCGTGTGCCAGCAGTTCTCCATCGTGCGTTTTGACGCGGCTATGACGCTCGCCAAGCGCCACATACAGCGTCTCTGGTACCCAGAACCCGGTCATGGCGGAGACATTGCCAGCCGCGCCGAACACGCTATCACTAACGAGGAGTTCAACCGCCGTATCCCCAACGAGTTCTGGCGCGAAGTTGTTGACCGCTGCGCTGTTGAAGCGCCGAATACGCTCTTGTTAGCCGAAGCCTTCTGGATGATGGAAGGCTACTTTGTCCGTACTCTTGGTATGCACCGTGTGTATAACTCGGCGTTCATGAATATGCTCAAAAACGAAGAGAACCAGAAGTACCGCGCCACCATTAAGAACACGCTGGAGTTCGACCCGGAGATACTGAAACGCTTCGTGAACTTCATGAACAACCCTGATGAAGATACTGCTGTTGCTCAGTTTGGCAAGGGCGACAAGTATTTTGGCATCTGTACGCTGATGGTAACCATGCCGGGCTTACCGATGTTTGGTCATGGGCAGATTGAAGGCTTTGAGGAGAAGTACGGCATGGAATACCGCCGCGCCTACCGTGACGAACGCCCGGACCAGAGCCTTGTTGACCGCCATGAGTGGGACATTTTCCCGCTGATGAAGCGCCGGATGATTTTTTCCGGCAGTAATGATTTCTGCCTCTACGACTTCTACACTGTTGAAGGCTATGTGAACGAGAACGTATTTGCCTACTCGAACCGCCTTGGCGACGACCGCGGGCTGGTGTTCTACAACAACTCCTACTCTGCGACCTCCGGCTGGATACACCGGGGCGCTGTCGCCATTCCGCAAAAGAGCGGGGGCTTCAAACAGGACACCTTATCGCGGGCGCTGTCGCTTCACTACGAAGGTCCTTACTTCACGTTTCTGCGTGAACACCACTCCAAGCTCTGGTTCATTCGTTCTTCCAAGGAAATTGCAGAGAAAGGCATCTTCGTTACCCTCAAAGGCTACGAAGCCCAAATCTTTATGGACATCTACGAGGTCGAAGACGCCAGTGGGCGCTGGGCGCGACTCAATGCGGAACTCGGCGGTCGTGGCGTTCCTGACCTTTACGTTGCTATTCAGGACTTCTTCCTCGACGAACTCTACGCGCCATTTATGCGTATCTGCGCCACTGAGCAGATGAACGCCCTTTTCACGTTCTGCAAACCGCGCGTCAGTAGTGGCGTCATTGAGGACGATGCAGAGGGGCGTTTCAGCGCTGCGCTCCGCGAGCCGCTACTCGCCTTTGCCGCTGCCGCCACTGCCTACATCGGCGGCGCTCAGGGCAAGTACGAGCCGTTCAATACCCGCGCGGAATATCCAGCCATGGACATCGAGCATGTCTACGCCAGCTTTGTGGCACATCTGGACGGATTCCTGCGCTTTGTTGGCACGGGTAAGCCAGCTATTGCTGAGTCTGGCACTGACACTGGCGTGTCTGACGCCAACACCACCGATACCACAGCGCTCCCGCTGTTTGAGAGCCTGCGCGCCGCCGCCGTTGATACGCCGCACATAGCGGCGTTTGCCCTGGGTTACGCGCTCTTGTCCACGCTCCGCGCCATTATCGGCAAGGGCGCAAGTGGTGCGGAGGCGGTAGCGCTGGCGGGACACTGGAGCCTTGATCGCAAGCTCCGCGAAGCCTACGCTGCATTTGGCATTAGCGGCGATACTGCCTATTGGGTAACGGAAATAGCCAAGGCAGTTCTTGCCCGTACAGCTCCCGAAGATACCTCGCCGGCGTCGCTATCTGCTCTGGCGTACTTGCACGGCGCGCCATTGGCGGAGACTATTGTCCTCGCAAATTACGAGGCGGAAGACTTCCGTCGTCTCTTGAAGGTGAACCGCTTCAATGACATAACGTGGTTTAACAAAGAAGCCTTTGAATGTGTGTTATTCTATGCGCCCTTGTTCCTGCTGATGGAGACCGCTGACGCCTTTACTCCAGCGGCAAGCCAGCCAGCAGGTGTAAAAACTCCCGTCAAAGCAAAGTACGCCGCGAAGTTGAGCGGCTTTGAACGCGCCGATGTGATTGAGCAGATCGCCGAGGCGTTCCATGCAAGCGCGGCAAAATCAGGATACCGGTTTGACACGCTGATCGAGCTCTTGTCTGACGCAGGGAAAAAAGCGAAGAAGTAAGAAAATGTCCGCGAATTACATCGGGTAATTCGCGGACAGCTATTTCAGGGGAGCAAACAAACGGTGTTTACTTCCCTGCTGAATTTCCCTTAGCTGGTCTTTGGACTATTGGAGATTTGGGGCCAGTTGAATAGCCTTTTCCAAATCTTGGATAGCCCGCTCATAATTTTCCCCTTCTTGTAATCTACTACGCTGCGGTTGCCATAAACATTGGCATTGTTCGGATCAAGCCGGATCGCTTCATTGTAATCCGCTATAGCCGAGTCATAATCGCCCTTGTTGTAGTACGCTACGCCGCGGTTACCATAAACATTGGCATTGTTCGGATCAAGCTGGATCGCTTCGTTGTAATCCGCTATAGCCGAATCATAATCGCCCTTGTTGTAGTACGCTACGCCGCGGTTACCATAAACAATGGCATTGTTCGGATCAAGCCGGATCGCTTCGTTATAATCCGCTATAGCCGAGTCATAATCGCCCTTGTTGTAGTACGCTATGCCGCGGAGGTTATAAGCAATGGCATAGCTTGGATCAAGCCGGATCGCTTTATTGTAATCCGCCATAGCCCGATCATAATCGCCCTTGTTGTAGTACGCTATGCCGCGGAGGTTATAAGCAATGGCATAGCTTGGATCAAGCCGGATCGCTTCGTTGTAATCCGCTATAGCCGAGTCATAATCGCCTTTGTTGTAATACACTACGCCGCGGTTCTTATAAGCAATGGCATTGTTCGGATCAAGCTGGATCGCTTCGTTGTAATCCGCTATAGCCGAGTCATAATCGCCCTTGTTGTAATACGCATCACCGCGGAACTTATAAGCAATGGCATTGTTCGGATCAAGCTGGATCGCTTCGTTGTAATCCGCCATAGCCCGCTCACAATCACCTTTGTTATAATACGCATCACCGCGGTTCTTATAAGCAATGGCATTGTTCGGATCAAGCCGGATCGCTTCATTGTAATCCGCTATAGCCCAATCATAATCGCCCTTGTTGTAATACACTACGCCGCGGTTGCCATAAGCACGGGCATAGCTTGGATCAAGCCAGATTGCTTTGCTGCAATCCTGAATAGCCCGATCATAAATACCCTTCTTGTAATACGCTACGCCGCGGTTGTTATAAGCAATGGCATAGCTTGGAGCAAGCTGGACCGCTTCGTTGTAATCCGCTATAGCCCGATCATAATCGCCTTTAGTGTCATACGCATCACCGCGGTTCTTATAAGCACGGGCATAGCTTGGATCAAGCCGGATCGCTTTGTTGTAATCCCTTATAGCCCGATCATAATCGCCTTTAGTGTAATACACTACGCCGTAGTTGCCGTAAGCAATAGCATAGCTTGGATCAAGCTGGATCGCTTTGTTGTAATCCCTTATAGCCCGATCATAATCGCCTTTAGTGCAATACGCATCGCCGCGCTTAACGTAATCTACCGCGCTTAAAGAAGTATTCCCCGTCTCACTGTTTTTTGTTAGTATTGACGGCGCGGATGTCTGAAGCTGCTCCTCGCAATACGGGCAAGCCTTCTGATCCGCCTCCAGCTCTTTCCCGCAGATCGGACAAAATACGCTTCTTTCAGGTATTTCATTACCACACTTTACACAAAACATTTACTCCTCCTCAATGTAAGGCTTGTTCCACGCTTCCGAGGAAGATGACGCCCGAATGGAATACATCTTCATAGTACGGCAGCTTACGACTCCGTTGACGTTTCTATAAGCGCCGAAGCGCCGGAATACGTCCCTTGTCGTATATACTTTTTCGCGGCAGTTCCCGTAACTAACAGTTTCGTTTTCTGAACATCTTCCGCGTTTGATACGCCCCTCATGCGCGTATCCATATATCCAGTAGTTCGCGGGAGGCGTATTCACGATCGTAAACAGCACATTCACGATCATAAACGGCACATTCACGATCGTGAATGGCGTATTCACGATCATAAACAGCGCGTTCACGATCGTGAACGGCGTATTCACGATCATAAACGGCGCGTTCACGATCGTGAATGGCGCGTTCACGATCATGAATGGGGTATTCACGATCATAAACAGCACATTCACGATCGTGAATGGCGCATTCACGATCATAGATAAGTTCCTTTTAAGCCGCCTTTGACGGCGTTTGTATCGAACATAAACACTTCGCGTCCATGAGTTAGTCCATACATGAGTTAGCGGCCTTCCAATGCGTTGTAATAGTCTTCCGATATGATGGAACGGCCTTGCAATAAAGCTTTTCAGGGGGGGGGGGGGGGCAGGGATAATAATACTATTGAGGTTTTGATGAGAGTTTGAGAGAAACTGATAAGTATAGCAATAGCCGTTAGAGTAAAAGTTCATAATGGCAGCTTCGTAAACAAGAAAAACCATGTCAAACGAATGAAAATCTAAGTATGTCCAAAGCAAATGGCTTTGGTTAGCAGACTCCTGCGGAGTTTTCAAACGGCGAATCTGACTATATGTGTCCTGATGTCCAGCGGAGATATGGGACTTCCTAGTTTTCATATTCTTTTTATAGTAAAAAAGAAAAACCATGTCAAGTTGCTTTTGCACTTTTTAAGAAAGATTTAACAAAGATTTAACAAATAGCAGAACGGCGCCTCTTCGTAGGCGCGCAGCAGAGGTGAACCCAGACGCTTATACCTTAGCATCTGACAAGATTTGTCTGTTTTGATGTAAGGAAATAGGGGTCCGCGTACCAGCAGCCGCTCTTAACATCAGAAGGATACACCTGAAGCGCTATTGTCCATTTCCCCGCTTTCTACTACGGTGAATCATTATGGCAAAAATTCAAAATGATCTTTCACAAGGCAATGTGCTTAGTAAGCTCATCCTCTTCGCTCTTCCTTTTCTCGCGTCAAACATCATACAGTCCTTCTACAACGTGGCTGATATGCTCATCGTGGGGAACTTCAGTGGTACGGAAAGTATGTCAGGAGTCAATATCGGGGGACAGGTAACCTTCATCCTGACCAACATCGTGATCGGTCTGTGCATGGGCGCGACGGTGCTTATCGGACAGTACGTGGGCGCGGGAAACCATGCCGCGCTGAAGCGCGTTACCGCGACTATCATCACCCTACTTCTCTTCTGTTCAGCGCTGATTACCGCGCTCATGCTCGTATTCAAAATGCCGGTGCTGCAGCTCATCAGAACACCGCCAGAATCGCTGGTGGAAAGCGACCGCTACCTCACGGTTACGCTTATAGGCGTGGTCTTCATTTTTGGGTATAACGCCCTGAGCGCCATACTGCGCGGCATGGGGAATTCAAAACAGCCGTTCTACTTTGTGCTAGTGGCCTGCATTACCAACATCATACTTGACCTGATATTCGTTGTGTTCTTTCACTGGGCTGCCTTTGGCGCGGCGCTCGCCACAGTGATCTCTCAGGCGTTAAGCATGATCCTCTGCATCATCTATATGGTTAAAAATTCCTTCCAGTTTGACTTTAAGATTTCATCATTCAAAATCTACGGGGATCAGCTCAGACTCATCTTCAAGATCGGGTTGCCAACGTGTATACAGAATGGCGTAACAAGCATTTCCTTCCTATTCCTTACCGCTATTGTCAACATAGTTGGCGGGGTGAGCGCTTCGGCGGCAGTTGGCGCGGTGGGTAAGTTCAACAGTTTCGTCTTCATGCCTACTGTGGCCATGAGCGCGTCTATATCAGCTATGAGCGCCCAAAATATTGGTGCCGGTAAACTTGACCGCGCAGTCAAAGCGTGCCGTATCGGGACGATCTTCTCGGCCTGTGTAAGCTATCTGTTCTTCGCTCTCGTACAAACCTTCCCCACTACTATCCTTGAACTGTTCGGTAATGACCCGCAGATGATCGCGGATGGCGTTACGTATCTCCGCTCGTTCAGTTTTGATTTTCTCCTCATTCCTTTCATATTTTGTATTAACGGTTTCCTGATGGGCGGTGGACACACTATGTTCACGCTCATAAGCGGTATACTTTCTGCGGTACTGTTGCGGGTACCGGTCTGCTACATTTTCGGCGTGGTACTAGACTGGAAGCTGCTCGGCGTGGGCATGGGCGCGCCGGTTGCAAGCGCGGGGGTCTTGCTCATAACCATAGTCTACTTGCTGATTGGAACATGGAAGCATAACGCGGTCATGGGTCAAGCCGTGCAATCAGAGGCGTAGGGTTCCGGTCTGTATGGGCGAATCACCCATACAGACCGGAGCTATGCGTAAAGCGCCGTGTATTTCGTCTCAATGTATTCGAGAAATGGCGTTACCGACAGCTTTTCACCGGTAATCTTCATCAGTAGTTCTGATGGCGTGAGTCGAGCGCCCCATGCGTAGACATTCTTGACGAGCCACGCCTGAATCTCGTCAAAGCGACCGCAGGCAACCTGTGTTTCAAAGTCGGGAACCTCGGCAAGCAAGCACCGGTGTATCTGGAGGCCGTAGAGGTTGCCGAGTGCGTAGCTGGGAAAGTAGCCAAAGCTCCCCATTGACCAATGTATATCCTGTAAAACACCGTCCGCGTCGCTTTGCGGCTCAAGACCGATGTATTCCTTCATCAGCCTGCGCCATGTTGCGGGCAGGTCTTCCGGCCTGAGAGTTCCGGCGAAAAGCTGCTTCTCGATCTCAAAACGAAGGATGATGTGCAGACTGTAGCTGACCTCATCAGCGTCAACCCGGATGAGCGAGGGCTTCACCTGATTGACTGCTCGGTAAAACAGGTCAAGGGGAACCGCGTTTAGTTGTTTGGGGAAACGGCTCTGGAGCATGGGATAGAGCCGCGTCCAGAAGGGGCGACTGCGCCCAATTACGTTCTCCCAAAAGCGCGACTGAGATTCGTGTATTGCCATTGATGCGCCATCGGCAAGGCAAGTTCCCCGTAACTCTGGCGGAAAGCTCATCTCGTAAAAGGCGTGGCCAGTTTCGTGGATCACGGAGAAAATTGTGGACAGCAGGTTTTGGCTGAAATAGCGGGTGGTAATGCGGACATCGTTAGCGCCGATTGATGTGGTGAAGGGGTGGGCGCTGATGTCGAGCCGTCCTCGTGTTTTGTCAAAGCCCAGCTCATCCAGAAGCTGAACATTAAACGCGGTCTGCTGGTCCAGCGGGTAGTCCTGATTGAGGAACGACACATCTGGCGCTGGCTTTGCGGCGATGTTTTGCAGAAGCGCGGTCAGCCGCTCCCGAAGCGGTGTAAACACCGCGCTGATGTCAGCGGCGCTCATGCTTGGTTCGTATAGGTCAAGCAGGCCGTCATACACGCGGTCGTCGGAGAAGCCCCAGTACTCAGCCTTACGACGGTTCATGTCGAGCATGGTTTTGAGATGTGGCAGGAACGCGGCGAAGTCATTGTTCTGTCGCGCGGTCTGCCACGCTGCTTGCGAGAGACCAGCGGCGCGCGCCTCGTCCGCCACAAACGCGGCGGGCAGTTTCACCTCGCGGTCATACGTGCGGCGCATAACGCGCAGGAAGTCGCGCTCAAGTGCGGGCAGTTCCTCGCCCGGACCAAGCGCGTCAAGCGCCGCGCCGGTCGCCTTTGACACCAGCCGCTCATGAGCCAGCGAACTAATCAGGGCAAGCTGTTCCGAGCGGTCTTCCACACCTTTGGGGGGAAGCTGTGTTTCCTGATCCCAGCCTAAGAGCGCCGCTACGTTTTTTAAGTAACAAAGCTCACGGTCAATCTTGTGTAAATCGTCAATGTGCATGTATTCCTCCTAGTGGATAAAGTTACAAGAGTTCTGTTAGGAATTACAAGAGTTCTGTTTATGCCGGTTTAGTGCCAGAGACCTTTCCCAAGTTTGCCGTGCTTTACCAGCTTTAGTGCCAGAGACCTTTCCCAAGTTTGCCGTGCTTTACCAGCTTTAGTGCCAGAGACTTTTCCCAAGTTTGCCGTGCTTAGGGCCGACACCTTTCCCGGTGCCAGAGACCTTTCCTGGTGCCAGAGACCTCCTTCAAAAAAAAAAAACACAAAAAACATCCAAACGGCTAAGGCATTTTGCCTTCCCAGTGTCTTATTATAGCTATGAGAACTTTAAGAGAACTCCGTGATGGAGTTATTTATTACGTCATCTCGGAAATTAACCGTTACGAGATGGACCTAAAGTCGGCAGAGATCAAGGCTATGTTCTTGATCTTCATCAAAAAAGCTAAAAAAAAGTACCCCTTTCAGCTTGTGAGCTTCTGTATCATGGATAATTGTATCCATCTCATCATCAAACCGGCTCAGGGGCAGTGCCTCTCCGACATCATGCAATGGCTCAAGGGTAATTTTGCGCGGTACTGGAACAAA
>JAIRMT010000190.1 GCA_031258505.1 Treponema sp. | reverse complement strand
TCCGTGGTGAATTTTTTTGCGCTAACAGAGGCGCTCAATATGTATCTCAAGACTTGGTTTCATTTGGCCGATTTAACATATAAAGCCGAGGTAGTCATAACGCTTGATCAGTGGGGACTAGCGTCCCTGGAATAAAAACTTTAAGGCAGGTATTAATGGAAAACAAGATTGAACAGTATCTCATCGATCTCATGTTGAGTTATCGTGAGGTAGAGAAGAACCTCTGGTTCATTGACGACGCGGAACACGCTCTCGAAGGGATCGCGGTCATGTACACGGAACCACTGGTGATAGTTCGGGCGCTCGTGATGGAAGCGCCTACCGAGAAGCGGCTTGAATTTTTTACTAAGCTCCTTGAGTTGAACGCTTCTGATGTGGTTCATGGCGCCTACGCCCTTGAGGGCGAACAGGTTGTTTTAATCGACACGCTTGAATATGATACTATGGATTATCTGGAATTCAGGGCAACGCTAGACGCTTTCAGCCTTGCCCTATCCCAGCATTACCCGATTCTTTCAAGCTATCGAACCCAGTAGAGGAGATAATAATGGGACTTTTTTCAAGATTGAAAACGCTCATTTCGTCAAACGTGAATGACATGATAAGTAAGGCAGAGAAGCCGGAAAAGATGCTGAATCAGCTCCTCATTGAAATGAGTGAGCAGTTGATTGAATCAAAGAAAGCAGTGGCTATGGCTATTGCCGACGAGAAGAAGCTGGAACGGGAAGTTGAGAACCAGCGCGCTCAGGCTCAGGAGTGGGAACGGAAGGCTATGCTTGCGGTTCAGGCTGGCAAGGACGACCTAGCCAAAGAAGCGCTCCTGCGGAAGAAAGAGTATGATGGTGCTTACGCCGAGTACCGGAAGCAGTGGGAAGCCCAGAAAGCTTCGGTTGACAAGCTCAAGGAATCGCTGAAGGAACTGCAGAACAAGATTGAGGAAGCCCAGCGTAAGAAAAACCTGCTCGTGGCGCGCGCCAAACGCGCCGAAGCTCAACAGAAGATACAGAGTACCATCTCAAGCGTAGCTGGCAACCGGAGCGCGTTTGACGCCTTTGACCGGATGGCGGCAAAGGTAGACCAGATGGAGGCTGAAGCTGACGCTTCCCAAGAGCTTGAGAACCTGTCCGCAAACGCGAGTCTGGATAAACGTTTCGCGGAACTGGAACATTCCGACTCTTCGGCTGATCTCATGCTTATGGAACTCAAGGAAAAGATGAAGGCTTTGCCGGATAAATCCTAAAGGCTTGTGAGGCGTTGTGAACCAGAAACTACCTGTTCCCGTTAGATTGATCCGCTTTGTCTGTCTCTGGTTTATCATCGCGTTTGTGGTGTTGACCTTCGCGCACTTTCTTTCGATCCGCATTGAGCTGGCGCGTATGCTTTCGTTTACCCAGCAGGAAGCTAAGATCGACTCCTTGCTTACTGCTGGCTGGCGTTCTCTGTTGCTAAGTATCTACATCACTATGCTGTTTGGATTGAGCTACTGCGCGCGGTATAAGTTTCCTGTTTTTCCTTCCATATACTCAGTGATGGTTTTATCCCTGCTCTGGATCGGGCTTTTTTCACTGACACTCAGCGTGATCCAGAGAGGATCGCCCTGGCCTACCGAAATGTCCCAGCATCTGGGAGGAGCGGGCCTTATCACGGTGGATGGCGACCAGTCTCAAGTGCTCCTGCAAGACCCTGATTTGCCAGGTATGCGGGTGATTGCCCCGCCGAACTCGCCCCTTAGGTATGAGGACACGCAGGTGGAGCTTGGTGTTCCCTCAGTCTTCTTCAGAAATGATTCTGTGTATTTTATGGAAACGATTTTGGATAAGTTCACGCGCGCTGGCGAGCAATGCGGCGCGCGTTTACGGGAAAGTTTTTTATCGTTTGTTCTGTATATACTCGCGCTGGTGTTTTGCCTGAGTACCCTGCGCTTCGTGTTTGACGCGAGTTCATGGCCGCTGGCAAACCTGTTTTTGGGCGCTCTCCTGTTCTGGGGCGTACTAGAGATAGAGGTTCTGCTTGATTCGGAGCAGGTGCGGACGTTTATAAACGCCATAAGCGGGGAGGCTTTCCCCATGTTTCTGGTAGTTCCACTGGCTTTATGTATACTGGGGTTTGTGTTTCTTTTACTTAGCTTTGGGAATTCTTCTATCAAAAAGAGGTGGACTGTCAATGAAGATTACTAAACCGTTTATCTTTTCTGTTTATGTGTTTGCCTCCTGTCTACTGATCATGGTATTCCGGTTTTTTGTACCTACGGATGCAGTGCCGCTTCCCATCTACTCTACCCAGTGGCGTTTTGTGGGCGGGTTTCTTAACTGTTTTTATTTCTTTCCAGCGCTGGTTCTTTCCGGTCTTGTGATCCTATTTGGCTTACAGGAAAACCCGCAGGAAAAGTTCAAGCGTTTTTCATCTGGGCTTCTGGACTACCTCAAGACCCCGATCATCATAGGCATTGTAGCGACGCTGGTGTATACGCTGCTCTTTCTTCTTGCCGCGCCCCTTGCCCACGATTTCGTCTCCACATTGCAGTTTCGGGGAGAGCTTTATACGCAATCCAAAGCCAGCGCCGTGAGGTACGCGGACCAGGGGCAATGGCCTGATGCGTATCAGTTTATGCGTGTATGCGATTCGATATGGCCGGAAAATCCTGAAAACGAGTCTTTGCGGGAGCAGATCGAATTTGGCTTGGACAGCTGGCGTCTCAGTTCCTCGCTTCGTGATGAACCCAACGCCGCCGATGAAACGGTTTCGCAGTCTCGCCACCCACTCGGCCAGGGCCCGGTAAATGCGACTGATGCCCTTGTCATGGCGGATACGGCGTTTAGCGAGGAACGTTACTACGACTCCCACTGGCTCGCCACACTTGCAGGCCGTCTCGCACGTCAGGGCAGTGTCGAGTCAGCGCAGGCGCAGCGGCTGGCCGCCCTTGCGTGGAACGCGCTGGACGCCTTCACCCTTTCCGCACAGGAAAAGGAGGCATACTATCTGTACCACCAGAAACGGGAGGGTTATGAGGCAGTTATAGCTGGGGACTGGATTCGCGCCTACTACACTTTTAAGGCCATTGCCCCCCGGCTTCCATCTGACCCTGACGTGGCTAACTTTCTTGCCTTAAGCGAAGAGGGCGCTCGGAAAAGTTCGTTTTTTGTTGATGAAGTTGATGAGCGTGTGGGTGAAATGCTCTCAGGGACGCTCTTTTCTCTGCCCATTGACAATGGCGGACGCGCAGTTCTGCGTGTTTTCTCTCTGTCCACCATGCCGGATGTTTCCTACGGTATCGGCTTTGAACTTATGGCGTTCTCCGCCGATGGTACATTGCGTTATGATCTCACAACGCCCTATGTCAAGATATTGCCTATTCGCCTTGACGAAACCGAAAAGCTCCTCATCATGCTCCGCGCACTTTCGCGGGAAAAGGAGGAAGCCAGTCTTGATCCGATCTGGAGCGGTGAGGAGCGCCCATCCATCACCAATGCGGACCTCATACTGAATGTGAGTTATGACGATTTTCTCCTTCTTTCAAGACTCCGGCGTGGCCTTGACGTACTTTCGATAGAAGATCTCTTCACCGCCTCAGGCCGCTTTGGGGACTATGGCTATATTACCAAAGTATTTGAGGCTGAACTTATCTACCGTCTAAGTGAACCCCTCGCCATACTGTCTCTGGTGATGCTTGCCATTATTGTTGGCTGGCGTTTCCGTTCATTGGTACGTCCCAAATACCTGGGCATCCCCATGCTGTTTATATTGCCGCCGGTCTTCGATGGTTTGGTGTTTTGTTTTCGTAAGATGCTTAACATTTTAAGCATCACGTCAGTCATTACCTTTAGCTTTTCCACCGCTATCATCGTGTTTGGCGTTGGACTTGTCTGCTTATTCATTCTCTGCCTGATACTGGTATCTGCCCAGCACGGGTAAGCGAGAAAGCGTCTTGGAAACAAAGCGCCTTCTCCAGTATTCTGAAAACACTATGCGAACCATTGAGAACTATTTAAGCGAATGTGTGCGTGAAGGGGCTTTCCCCGGCGCATCGTGGATCACGGGAAACCAGACTGAGGTTTTTGAGCAAGGTACAGTGGGCGTTCTGGGTCAAGGACTAGGGCCGGTTCTGAAAGATAGCATTTATGACATGGCCTCAATAACTAAGCTGTTTGTGGCCTGCGCCTTGATGCGTCAGCTTGAGGACGGCCTTACCCGCCTTCAGGACATGGTTGATTACTTCCTGCCGTCATATAAGGGTACGCCCAAGGCGTCCATCACGCTGTTTCAGTTGCTTACCCACACCAGTCCCATTGCTGGCGGCAACCGCCTCTACCTGTCGGCGCACACCAAAGTCGATCTGCTGGAAGAAATCATCTGGACGCCGCTTCGCGTTGACAGCCCTGAGCGTGTTGTCTACACCTGCGAAGCCTTCATCCTCTTGGGTGAGATTGTTTCGGCTATTGACGGAGAGCCGCTTGACGCAGTGATACAAAAGCGGGTACTTGACCCGCTTGGCATGAAAGAAACGATGTACCGACCGCCTGCAGCCTTGCTTAAGCGCATTGCCGCCACTGAAAACGACCCGTGGCGTGGCAGGGTTTTACGCGGCGAGGTGCACGACGAAAACGCGGCGGTCATGGGCGGCGTCAGTGGCAATGCCGGCATTTTTTCCACTGCCGCTGATATGTCGCGCTTCGCAATCGCCATGCTTGACTCGCTTGATGGTCGGGGTTTTCTGCGCAAGCCAAGCGCCGAGCTGATGACGCGGAACTACACCGAAGGCCGGGGCGAGCATCGGGGGCTGGGCTGGATGGTTTGGGAGCGCGGCTCTTCCGCCGGCGATTATATGTCGGCGCGCGCCTTTGGGCACACGGGCTATACCGGTACAAGCCTCTGGGTTGATCCTGTTTACCGGCTCTATGCGATTCTGCTAACTAACCGCGTACATCCTACTCGTGAAAACACGCGCCTGTTTCGCACTCGCAACATTTTTCATAACCTGCTTATACTGCGCTATGGAGAACGCGCTTAAGGACTTGTTCGCACAGTTGGTAAAGGCCAGACAAATTTTTCTGTGATTGTTTTGGATCAAAGAGCAAAAAGTGCTTGACAAGCTGTACTCAGCAGGGTTAACATATCTCCTATGGGTATGTTAACTTTTTTATACACACATCCGATGATGGAAAAGTATCTTGCTTGTTCGCAACCAGCGGCAGATACTGCCTGCTACGTTTTTTCACAGCGGTGTAAAATTCTTGTTGACAAGCCGGCGAGTATAGGATATACTGATTTCAATGATAGCAGGAAATGGTTCCTGATAAGGTCGAACGACAGCAGTCTGGAAAGGCTGCTTATACAGAAAGCGCTTGGCAGGGTGCGATTCTTAAAAAAGGGGGTGTAGTTTATGAAAAATGCTTTGAGAATGATAATATCTAACAATTTACCCCCCCCCCCCCCCCCCCTATAGCGCTGTAAATTTCGTTTCATTCTTAGCCCATGCTGGGTGTGAAGCTCTCTTTGTAGAGTCTATATGCACTTCTTCTCGTCAAAACTCTGTTCGTCTTGCATTGTCAGATACAGGTAATATCTCCATTCTTATAGGTAAATCTGGGAATTTCGTTTTGTTCAAAACTTGGATAGACGGGATTCCCATTTTTTATACGCAAAGGAAAGAACTAACGGCCGTCGGCTGTTCCTTTCCGGCGTTTTTTTCAGGAGGGAAACATGAAAAGCAAAGCAGGTATAATGGCAATGCTCAGTATCATGCTGGCATTGGGGTTTACATTCACCGGATGCGTGACGCTGGCAACGAGGCGCAGATGCTGAAGTCAAAACTCAGCCTGAAGGGCGCGCCTGACAGTTGCAGGCGGGACAAAACGCCCTACAAGAACGAATTTTCGGAAATCACCCTTAGTCCGGGTACGGCTGCTAAGAACGCTGTTACTGCTCAGGGTGAATTAACGTATGCAATCCAATAATAAGGAGAAATCTTAATATGAAGAAAATATCACGGAACTTTGTTTCGATAAGTTTTGCTCTCGCGCTGTGCTGGAGCATAAGCGGAATGGCTTTCGCTCAGGAAGCAGAAGAGGAAGCGCCTGAGCCTACAAAGTGGAGCGCACCCAGCGTTACCATTGGTACCGGAACGTTCAGCATCGGCGTCCAAACCGTGTTCAACGGCTTTCTCATTACCACACCGATCAAAACATACGATAAGGATACTAAGGGGTTGGTGGACGTGAAGGACACGAGCATCGTAGAAAACGATGACGAAGACTATACCGGCAAAATCAGCTTTAGCGCCTCTTACGACAATAGCGACGCGCCGGGCGTTGGTTACTCCTTCGGTGTCGGAGGTGGTATAAGGCGTGTAAACAACTTTGATGGCGAGTTTAATGGCTATTTTGATAGTCCCTGGGGTAAGCTCTGGTTGCTCAACAAGCAACTGTGGCTCCGAGCGGGCGGTCCCGAAGACCCGTGGACGGCTTGGGATGATAACTGGTCCTATGGCAATGATCCCGGCGGCGCTGTTCAGCTCAACATCAATCCCATTGCCATTTCTGCCCTCAAAGGACTGAACGTTGGTGTTACCCTTCCTGTTCCCAAGGCCGAATCAAAATTTGATTATTCCTTTAAGAACATGATCGCCGGCATCAAACTCGCTGACCTGATCCCGTACACCACCATAAGCGCCGCCCTGAAACTCAGGAGTGGTTCCTATGATACGCTCATTGCTGATGCTGCTAAGGCTGAGAAGGATGCTGGAAAGAAGTTCTCTGACGCTGATGCTGCCATTAAGACCGCCTCGAAGTGGACGGATTACAATACTAAGACTACTGCTGCTGAGAGTGCTGCTAAGGCTGCTGATGATGATCCTACTGCTGCTAATAAGACTGCTGCCGAGACTGCTGCGAAGGATGCGAGGGCTGCTGCTAACGCGCTTGCTGCAGAGAAGCCTCTTGATTGGGCCGATTATGTTGCTGCTAAGGCTGCAAAGGAGGCTGCTGACAAGGCTAAGACTACCGCTGACAAGCTTGAGCCTCTGAACGAGAGTATGGACCTGAACGCGACTCTTGATTTCAACTTATCACCGATCCGGATTAGAGCAGAGTTACAGCTCGCTGACCTCGGTAAGGGCGAAGATGATCTCAAAGCGGTACCTATCAGTGGTGGCGACGACGTCAAAAAACGGTCGGTCAATATCCAGCTTCACCCTCGTTTTGATCTCAGTCTGTCCAAGCTCGTCAATCTTGGCGCGTTCTCCTTAGAGACATTCACCGTATACGCATGGATTCGGCAGGATCCGCTCTATGTCAGCGACGGTAATCTCAACACAGAGCTTTCTGTTGAGTGGGCGCCGAGCTATAAGCTGCTTGACAATGGCACCAATAGCATCACAGCTTCGCTTCTTTTTGGTGGCTACTATAACATCTGGGGCGGCGATCCCGAAAAAAAAGAGCAAGACCTGAAAGACACCTATGCCTACAACCAAATTGGTTTTACGCTTCGTCCAGCTCTTGAGTTCAAGTTTGGCCCGAATGCGGGGATTCGTCTGCGTGATCAGATAAAGATCCAGCAGACAGGAGTTGATCCTGAGCGCGGTATTTACAACCAAGTTCAGGTCAAGTTCTGGTGGGGCTTCTAAGAAAGGGCTATGCCAACGGCAGATAAGCCGCGGCATAGCCCACGTGATGGCGGGCTGAGGAAACGCCCATTTCGCAACAAACCCGCCATTTGTTTTTTGGAAAATGGTTCCAGGCCGTAGATTGAGTTTATTGATGGCTCCCCCTGTAAAACCCTCAGGGTTGCTGTCGTGCCGAATAAGCCCAATGTCAACGATGCGGTCTGGAACTTTTTTTGCTTGAGCCTCAAAAAAGAATCCATGCAACAGGGCGCTCAACTGTCTCCCACAAGGAAATGACCAGATACTGCGCTTAGATAAGTGCTTTTAAGGTCTCGAGTTCCAGTTCAGCTGTCTCAGCAACTTGCTCAGGAGATAAGCCCATTTTTATAAAGTTCCTAGCTACTTCCAGCTTCCCTTCCAGTCTGCCTTCAGTCTTCCCTTCCAGCTTCCCCTCAAGCCTCCCTCGGGCCT
>JAIRMT010000158.1 GCA_031258505.1 Treponema sp. | reverse complement strand
ATAGGTTCTTGACTAACCGTGTTGTTATGAGAGGATAATGGGAGCCGGGAGCCGGGAGCCGGGAGCCGGGAGCCGGGAGCCGGGAGCCGGGAGCCGGGAGCCGGGAGCCGGGAGCCGGGAGCCGGGAGCCGAATTTGTAGTGATGCCTGCCTTAATCAAACGCATAGACATAGTGTAGCGGTTTCTCACCTATTGCGCAAGCGCCTGTAAAGAATTTATTTTTGTCTTGAAACGCGCAGGGCAATGTTTGCTTGCGGCGCGCAACGCCTCATGCGAGGCCAGGTTCTGGCTCTTGATTCCAAACATCCAAACATCAGCAGGCGCGGGCAAAGGCTGGTTCCCAAGTATGCTTGAGGGGATTTCCCCCGCATACGCAAAACCCCGCCATTCATGGCGGGGTTTCTTTACTAACTCATCTTACGCGCCGGAAAGAAAAAGATCATCGAATGACGCGAATGAACGCAATGAAATATTCGCGTATCTTAGCGTCCATTCGATGACCAATTCTTACCGCTTTTTCTTCCTGCGTAACATGGGTTACTAAAACACAATCTGCTTGTTCTGTTTAGCTGATTCGTAGATGGCTTCGAGGATGCGGGTTACAACAATGGCTTGCTCCGGCAGAACCACGAGCTTGCCCTTGCCCTGAATGGCGTTGAGGAAGGTGTACTGCTCAATGACTTCGGGAGAATCGTCGGAACCTTCAAAAAAAGCCACGCCGCCTTTCCTGAGGTCAGGCGCGGCGGTGTATTGGCGGTTATGCTTCACGCCGTTAATGGTGAGACCTTTGTACATATCAGCGCCCGCTTTAGTTCCGCAAAGCACAGTGCTAGCTTCAAGCACATCAAGAGTGTTGAGCGCCCAGGCTGCCTCAAGGGTGATGGTCGCGCCATTCTCCATGATAATGAAACCAAAGGCGCTGTCTTCAACAGTGAACTCTTCGGGCTTCCAGGGACCAAAGGCATTAGCAGACTCAACTTCATTGTTGAGTTTGTGATACACCGTGCCAACTACAGACTTAGGCTTGTAGTTGTTCATGGTCCAGAGGGTGAGGTCAAGCGCGTGGGTTCCGATGTCGATGAGAGGCCCGCCGCCCTGCTCATACTCGTTGAGGAAAACGCCCCATGTAGGCACAGCGCGGCGGCGTATGGCTTTGGCTTTGGCATAGTATATCTCGCCTAACTCCCCAGCATCACACTCGCGCTTGAGGTACTGGCTGTCGCTGCGATACCGGCTTTGATAGCCAATGGTGAGCAGTTTACCGCTCGTTTTGGAGGCCTCAAGCATTCTCTCAGCTTCAGCATAATTGATTGCCATAGGCTTTTCGCAAAGCACGTGCTTACCTGCGTTTAGCGCCGCGACCGAGATGTCGCTGTGAGAACGATTAGGCGTACAAACATACACTGCGTCCAGCTTTTCTTTAATCAATTCTTTGTAATCCGTGAAGACTTTGGCATTGTCAGCGCCGTATTCTTTGGCGGACTTTTCAGCGCGCTCTTTTACGATATCACAAAACGCGACTATGTCGGCAAGTCCTGCTTTTTTAATCGAAGGTAGGTGCTTCTGGTTAGCGATACCGCCGCAGCCCACGATTCCGACTTTCAGTTTAGCCATTTGTTAATAGCTCCTTTGTTGTAAAGATAAACTAATTATATTCAATAGCCGGTCTTTCGCATAGGTGCGGTATGGTATACTTTTTCTATGAATGACACTATCCATGCCGCGCTTGAGCGGAATTTCAATGCCCCAATCCGCGATGTGCTTTGGGGACACATATACCTCAGTTCAGCGCTTGAGGCGCTGAGTTCATCGCCATGTTTCATGCGCCTGCACCGGATTCTCCAGCTTGGACCGACTCACATCGTATATCCCGGCGCAACTCATACCCGCGCGGCTCATTCCATCGGCGTCTACCATCTTGCGAGGAGGCTGCTTATACATCTTGCTGGACGCGGCGCTGACTCATGGCTGAGTGCTGAAGGCGCGCGTTCTTTTCTCTGCGCTGCCTTGCTTCACGATCTGGGACACTTTCCCTATACCCATTCTCTCAAAGAACTGCCCCTTGCTTCCCACGAGGAACTTACTGGCAAGCTCATCCTCACCGAGCCGATGAAAAGTCTGGTTGGAGATACTGGCGCTGACCCGTACATGAGCGCAGCCATCATTGATACCAGCTTACCCACATTCGGCAATCAGGAGCTGCATTTTTACCGGAAGCTGCTTTCAGGGGCGCTTGACCCGGACAAACTTGATTATCTGAACCGCGATGCCCGTTATTGCGGGGTGCCTTATGGAGCGCAGGATGTTGATTTCATCCTTTCGCGCCTATGGCCTGATTCAGAACAGGGTCTGCTCATTGATGCGCGGGCGATTCCGAGTGTAGAATCCGTTCTGTTTTCAAAATATCTCATGTACCGCGCGGTCTACTGGCATCCGGCGGTGCGTTCAGCTACGGCTATGATTAAGAAGGCGCTTACTGGCGCGCTCAAAAACCAGCGCATAGCGAAGGAAGAGCTTTATAACCTGGATGACCATGGGTTGTTTACCCTGCTTGCCGAGCGCGCGCAAAGCTGCGGCGCGTCATACGGCGAACCGCTATTCTCCCTGGGGGCAAAAGTGCGGGATGGACGCCTCTATGTTGTTGCCGCTGAATTTCTCTATAACGAAGAACAGCACCAGGAGCTTGCTGACATCGACAAACGTTACCATCTTGAGCAAGAATTGGCGGCGCGACTGCGTATTCGTCCCGATGAACTCATCATTGATGTACCAGAACCGATTAGCTTTGAAACTGGCCTTGCCATACACGGAGACAAAGAACACAGCGCCGGCGTTTTCACTGCTGAAACCATTGACTCATTCAAAAAAGCCTTGCGTGTTGTCCGCGTGTTTGTGGACCCGGCTCACGAAAAAGCCATGTGTTCAACGCTAGACGACCTATTGAATGTGTTACAGGTCAGTGATTCCCTTTCCAAAGGATTCTCGTTATATTTTTGATAAATCTTTCTAAATAGAGGAATAGAAGAATGCCTACTTATGAATATGAGTGCAAAATGTGCGGTCATACCTTTGATGTCTTTCAGAGCATGAGCGACACGCCTTTGAAAACCTGCCCAAAGTGCGGAAAAGAACTGCGCCGTCTCATCAATGGTGGAAGTGGTATCATCTTTAAGGGTTCTGGTTTCTATGTTACTGACAAGAGTGGTAAAAACGCGAGTGAACCCGCAAAACCAAAACCTGATGATAAACCAGTAGTCGCTGAAAGCAGCGCTCCCAGTGTTGCTAAGAGTGATACGCCTGTCAGCGATAAGGCTGAAAAAGTTGCAGGCTAAATGCCGATGCGCCTGTTTCACAAAGGGTCTAAACAAAAACCAAAGTTTTATTGTGATAATTGTGGAGCCGAGGTTGAGCAGGATGCGAGTGAGTGTCCCAAGTGCGGCAGAAGCTTTACCTCGGTTCGCTGTCCTGTCTGTAATTTTGTGGGTGAGGTCAGCCTTTTTGACAACGGCTGTCCTTCCTGCGGCTATTCCGCGCCAAAAACATCAGCGCAACCCAGACCTATGGAGCATGTACCGAATAGGTCTCAGTCCACAGACGCTCTGCCTCTGTGGGTTTACCTTATTAGCGGCGCGGCTTTCGCGGGAGCGCTCGTGTTTTTGTTGCGCATGATTGCGCAGTAATCAGCGATAGGGGCGCTTAAACGCCTTGACCCGCGCTGAGACGACCACGTTGAGGGGGGATTTATCTCCCCGCGCAAGGTATTGATAGCCCAAGCCAGCAATCATAGCCCCGTTATCTCCGCAGAGATTCAGGGGCGGAAAGATACAGCGGAGTTCCCGACACTCGGCAAGGCGGGAACGCAGGTACGAGTTGGCAGCCACTCCGCCTCCCGCGACTATGCTTGTCAGGCCCGTGTCTTTAACAGCCCGGAAAAGGGCGCGCAGCAGGATTTCCACAGCGGTTTTCTGAAACGAGGCGGCGATGTTCGCGGTCTCGGTGTCAGACGCCGTGGTCCCCTTCCGGCGAAACTGTTCTAGTTGGTTTATGACAGCGGTCTTCAGTCCTGAATACGACACATCGTAGCGATGTTGCCCCTTGTGCAGACTGGGCAGGGGAAAGTCAAAAGCAGAGTCGTCGCCGTTTTTTGCCAGTTTGTCAATGACCGCCCCGCCCGGATAGCCAAACCCGTAGTGCTTTGACACCTTGTCAAAGGCTTCGCCCACTGCATCATCAATGGTGGTTCCCAATACGCTAACCATATCAAAAGCATCAACGCGGCAGATAATGCTATGGCCGCCGGAAGCAAGCAGGCCGAGAAAGGGGTAGCTTACTTCCACGTCCGTTAACTGCGAGGCGTAAAGGTGGGCAAGCATGTGGTCAACGGCGATGAACGGTATCTGTCGCGCCCAGGCAAAGGCTTTGGCAAAATTGAGACCCACGAGCAGGGAACCAAGCAGCCCTGGCTGGGCTGTTGCGGCAACGCCTTCAATATCAGCCGGACCTAGATTCGCCGTGTTCAAGGCTTCTTCCACAACCGAGTATATCCATTCAGTGTGCATACGACTCGCTATTTCAGGAACCACGCCGTTGTAACGCGCATGAAACGGAATCTGGGTTGCCACTATATTGGATAAAACCTGCTTACCATCCTCAACTACCGCAGCAGCACATTCGTCGCAAGACGATTCAATACCAAGAATTTTCATGGAATTGACTCACGGTACAACGCGCAAGTTTGACATGGTTGACAGGACATAACCATCCGCGATGAGGGTCGGGTACAGTTCGCTTAATGTCGCGGCCAGTTCTGGAGACCATGTATGACCAATCATCACAGCTTTCCCTTGCAGGTTTGCCTTGCGCAGCCCCTCCTTTGCATACTCAATCATGGACGCTTTATCCTGAATGTTGTCCAGAAACACGTCGCGCTCACCAATAGTCATATTGATTCTCTGCGCGACTATAGGAACGACCGTGTCGGCGGTGGTTCTTGAGTCAAGAAAAAAGATGCCTCGCTCTCGGCAAATTGTTAGAATCGTTTCCATAGCTTCCTCACTCATGGTTATCTTCGAGCCTTGATGGTTATTCATACCTGCCACTGGCCCGATTTCATCAAGGTTATGCTCCACAATCTCGCGGATTTCAGTGGCGCTCATACCCGCGTACACCGCGCCCGGGCCAGGATTTTCACCGCCGATTGCCTCCATTGGCTGGTGCAAAAACACCTCCTTACCCGCCGCTCGTATACGCCGCGCTGCTTCGGCGGACTCAGGCAGTCCGGGCAGTACTGCGATGGTAAGCGGTCCAGGGAATTGCAGAAACGGCTCCAGCTCATACAGGTTGTTCCCCGCGTCGTCTATGACAAACACCAGGGCGCCTCGATAAGGTGCGGGTATCAGCGGCGCGCCGCCAGTGCCAGACACCAACTGGGTGCCAGATACGCCAGTGCCAGACACGCCGCCAGCGCCAGACACGCCGCCAGTGCCAGACACACCGCCAGTGTCAGATACGCCGCCGCCAGCGCCAGACATACCGCCAGTGTCAGATACGCCGCCGCCAGTGCCAGACACACCGCCGGGGACAGACACGCCGTTGGTACCAGACGCACCGCTGGGGACAGACACGCCGCTAGTGTCAGATACGCCGCCAGTGCCAGACACGCCGCCAGCACCAGACACACCGCTAGTGCCAGATACGAACTGGGTACCAGACACACCGCTAGTGTCAGATACGCCAGTGCCAGACACACCGCTAGTGCTAGACACGCCGCCAGCGCCAGAGATACCGCTAGTGCCAGACACACCGCCAGCGCCAGACACCGCTTCCACAGCCGCTTGCTCACTCAGTGAACGAACAAAGCCAACAAGCAGTACCACCAGAATTGCCAGCGCGATAAACAACGCCGTTACTAACACGACAAAGATTCGTTCCTCTTGTTTAAGCCTACCTCTCGTCGTTTCATGGGCGTAACGAACCAGAGCTTGCTGAGACGATGTTTGTTGCTTGGGTTTATCTTCAGGCTTTTCCACCAGCTTCACGATACCTGTTTGTGATACCACCAGTCAACAATGCTCTATAGCGCATGGCCGACTGCGCCGCCGGACTATAGCGCTTCTACCAGAAAGATTCCAAGATAAATAAGCATAGATAGCAGTTTCAATTAACCCGTGTAATGGCGCGGTAGTTTTCCCTTTCTCAATCACCAAGGCCGTTTTCAAACCCAGCTTGGTATAAGGGCGTTCTTGGTCAGTGGCGAGCCTCATACGCGGGCGAGTGTGTGTCTCATACGCGGGCGGGATCGAGACACGATCGTGGACAGGTATGCGCCTTATTGTATGGAGCGGGTTAATGAAGCCGTGTATGTTGCTGGCTTATCGGGAGTATCGTTTATGAATCCGTGGGTCAAGTTTAGCTGTAAATCCGTATAACAGTCACGGATTTGGTTTCCCTTTAATCCATTGGCTCGACCGGCAGGTCTTTTCTATCCCAAAATACCCTTTGGCAAGAAAACTCCGTATAAACGGAGTAAACTGATAGGGTATCCGTCTGGTTTCCGCATAAGGTTGTGCGGGTTGGTATCTGCTCTTCGATGACCCGCAGTATATGCAGGAAGGCTTTGATTCATCCGAGAAGTATTCTTCAACGCTCCTTTAAGATCGTATGAGACGTTAAGGAGCGCTTGCACTCCTGCAATGATGTGACCTATAGTTTTTATAGTGAGGGTCTCTTTGTTGATAGTTTTGCAACTACAATCTTATCAGGTTTCCCTCGCTTCTTCTATCCTTTCAGGTGGTTTTGGAATAGGCGCAGTTACCATATCTAGTTGCGCTATTCGCGGACTCTTCTATTTTATAGATAAGTGTGTGTAACATGAGTAACTAAGTGTAAAAGGCGGGATATAATGGCAATTAACTGTGGCATAGTGGGGCTTCCCAATGTAGGTAAGTCAACGATTTTTTCAGCGCTAAGTAACGCGCCGGCAGAGGCGGCAAATTACCCCTTCTGTACGATTAACCCAAATGTGGGCATTGTCAGCGTGCCAGACACACGGCTGGTGAAGCTGGCCGAAATCTTCAAACCGCAACGGGTTGTTCCCGCAACTGTGGAGTTTGTCGATATTGCCGGGCTGGTGAAGGGCGCGTCAAAGGGCGAGGGTCTGGGTAATCAGTTTCTGTCGCATATTCGGGAAGTGGGAGTCATTGCCCAAGTGGTGCGCTGTTTCGATGATCCAGACATTGTTCATGTCAATAACAAGATCGACCCTGACGCGGACATGGAAACCATCGCCATAGAGCTGGCGCTGGCTGACCTCGACACGCTGACGAAACGCCGGGAACGGGCAATGCGCACCCTCAAGGGGCAGGCAAAGGCTGAACAGAAAGAGACCGCGCTGGCACTGAGCGCGCTGGACAAGATTGAGCCGGCGCTGGAAAACGGACTACCCGTGCGCTCGGTCTCCCTGAGCGTTGACGAAAAGGCGGCAGTATACGATTGCCATTTCATCACGATGAAACCTCAGTTGTATGTGTGCAATGTTGATGAGGCAGGTATGCGCTCGTATCTCAAGGGGACGCTTGCCGGCGCGCATATAGAAAAAGTGCTGATGCGGGCAAAGAACGAAGGCGCTGAAGTAGTGGCGATCTGCGGCAAATATGAGGCTGAACTTGCAGGCATTGAAGACGCGGCGGATAAGCTGGCGTTTCTTGAGGAGCTGGGCTTGAAGGAGTCGGGACTATCCGCGCTCATTCATGCAGCGTACCGGCTTTTGGGGCTGTCCACCTTCTTCACTGCGGGCGCTGATGAGTGTCGCGCATGGACGATCCACGCGGGAGATACCGCGCCCAAGGCTGCTGGTGTCATACACACGGATTTTGAAAAGGGATTTATTAAGGCTGAAGTCTATTCCTACGAAGACTTGTTACAGTATGGCAGTGAGGCAAAGATCAAAGAGGCTGGCAAGTACCGAATCGAGGGCAAGGAATATGTGGTGCGAGACAGCGATGTGATGTTCTTCAAATTCAACGTCTGAACCAAAGCAGCGCGGCGCTGCTCTATGCTGCGGGGCTTGTTTGAGTATCAACAGTCCCTTTACGCGCCGCCGCTTATCCTGCATACTACAATCATGAATAACGATGAATTCACCGGTTTAGTGGTAGACCGGTTTTTGAAGTATGTCCGGTATTGGACGACAAGCGCTCCGCACAAGGACAAAACGCCGTCAACAGCCGGCCAATGGGACCTCGCTAAGGCGCTCGCCGAAGAGCTGCGGGGGCTGGGCGTCAGCGATGTTGAACTGACCGACCATTGTTATGTGATTGCCCGTATCCCAGCCACAGTGGGACAAGAGACGCGCCCATGTATTGGTTTTATGGCGCATCTTGATACAGCAGACGATGTGTCAGGCAAAGACGTGAAACCTCAACTCGTGAACGTATATAACGGTAAGCGGATAGACCTGGCGGATGGCGTAGCGCTCGACCCGGCGCTTGACTCTGATCTGGCAGCCCACAAGGGCATGGCCATTATTCATACCGATGGAACCACGCTCTTGGGCGCGGATGACAAGGCCGGCATTGCCGAGATCATGGGAGCGGCTGAGTACCTGCTTCGCCATCCTGAAATCACGCACGGGCCAATCGAGTTGTTCTTTACTCCTGATGAGGAAGTCGGCGCAGGGCTTGCTGGTTTTCCTGTGGAGCAGGTGAAATCAGTTGCCTGTTACACCCTGGACGGCGGCCCGCTGGGAGGGATTGATTCCGAGTGTTTCAATGCTTATGAGGCGAATATCGAGTTTGTGGGCAAGGCCATACACCTGGGTACAGCGCGTGGGCGTATGCTTAACCCCACGGTTATGGCCGCAACCTTTGCGCTCATGCTGCCCCGCGTGGAAAGCCCGGAAGCCACTGATGGGTACTATGGCTATTACTGCCCCATGAACATCAGCGCCAACATGGAAACCGCCTCGCTTCAGGTGTATATCCGCGACTTTGAGCGCGCTGGCGCTGAACGACGGGTCGCGGCGCTGGAAACATTCGCAAAAGCAGTAGAAGCCCAGTTCCCCGGCGGCAAGGTTACCGTGAGCGTCAAGCCTCAGTACCTTAATATGAAGGAAAAACTCGACGAAAAGCCGGAAACCCTGAGCATACTCAAGGAGGCGCTCGTCAACCTGAACATACCCTGCATACATCACCCGATTCGGGGCGGAACCGATGGCTCTCGACTCACTCAGCTTGGCATACCCACGCCAAACATCTTCACCGGCGGGCGTAACGCTCACAGCCGCCTTGAATGGGCGTCGGTTTCTGATATGACAGCAGCCTGTAAGGTCGTTGTCGAACTTGTTAAACTTTGGGGGAAAAGATGAAACGAATAGCTCAAGCACTCGCTGCCCTCGGCCTCGCCGCCTTTGTCTTAGTCAGCTGTCAAGATAAAGACCCAACCGCAAAAAAACTTGATGAGCTTAAGGGAGCGGCAAAAGATATACAGCGGAATGTCTCAGACACGGCAAAAGACCTCAAACAGGGCGCGTCTGACGCGCTCGAAGACGCGGGTAAAGCCGCTGAAGACCTGCTGAAAAACATAAAGAAGTAAGGATCACGCTATGGAAACATTAAGTTCGACCTTTCAAGATACTATCAAGAAGGTTGTTGCCTCATCAAAGTCTTCTACAGTGGTAGACGAACACAATGTCTATCAAGAGGGACAGGAAGAGACAATTCCCTATATTGACCATATCATTGATTCGCTTATCCTCCCGGGTTCCGGCATTATGGGGATGGAACATCTTTCCGCCCTGCTCGACAGGGCGCGGGAAGGCAAGTCTTGCCTCCTCCTACTTGAGCATTACAGTAACCTCGACTTGCCGCTATTCTCCTACCTTCTGCGGAGAGATTCCGAGCGCGGCAAGGAAGTGGCTGCCTCGCTTGTAGCCATCGCAGGCGTCAAACTTAACGTATCCAGCCCCACAGTAGCCGCCTTCACAGGTGCCTACACTCGACTCGTGATTTATCCCAGCCGTTCCTTGCAGAGCATGGACAGCGAAAAAGACCGCGACGAGCTTCTCCGCATGAACGCCATTAACCATGCTGCTATGAAAGCCCTGATTGACATCAAGAGAAAAGGCAAACTCGTGCTGGTTTTCCCATCAGGAACGCGCTACCGTCCCTGGGACCCTGGAACTAAACGCGGGGTGCGCGAGATTGATTCTTATATCAAGTCCTTTGATTATATGTGTTTAGTCGCCATCAATGGCGAATTGTTACATGTGCGGCGCGGAGACGCAGGGTCTGGCGAAGACATGATGGATGACTATGTGAGTGAGGGACAGGTTCGTTTCACCGCAGGACCAGTGCTTTCCTGCACTGAGTTCAGAAATGCCGCCCGCACTAATGAAAAGGTCGAGGACAAGAAACAGGCGGCTGTGGATGCGATTATGGATCAGTTGGAAATCATGCACCAAAAAGCCCAGTCCCTTATGCAAGCATAAGGAGCAATGCTGGAAGCCTGATGCTTGCACATTCACTCCCTGTATCGCTTACTTCCAAACACTGCGAGCGTCGGGATTCCCGCCCCTAATACCAATATGAGCGCCGCCAGCTACTTCAGCTTTGGCTTCGGCGTGGGCGATAAGCCACTTATTCGCAGCAGTGAGAAGCCGGTCTTCGCCATTCTTTGCCGTAATAGCGGGCTTTGCCGTGTTCGTCCCCTTGGGCAGCACGATAACCACCTGAAAGCCGGTTTCATCAACAGACGAAGGCGCGTAATGCAGGGTAGAAGCGTAAAGCTCCACTGCCATGCCCGCCGAAAGGAAGAATGCTCGCGTCCGCGCCGCGTCAATGCTCCAATCTGCGGTGTTTATGTCAGACTGTTTGGCAAGGAGCAGGATCACGTCATCATACGTGATGTTGATCTCTGAGTCGCGGTGGTACTCAAGCGCATTGAGCTTGGTGCTATGCCCATTACAGTAGCCGATCTGAATCGGCATACCGCCATAGTAGTTGTTCTGCAGCGCCCCATAAACAGACAGCCCCTCAAGCTGAGGATCGCTCGGCACATAGATCACCCTGTCCAGAGGGCGCGGCGTCTTTTGTTTGAGGGTCTGGAGCAACTCGGTAAAATCATAGCCCTCCACGATCTGTCCATACTCACGGAACGAAGCGTCTTTCACAGATTCAAGTTTCATCGGTATCTCTCCTTATAATAGTTAGTATTAGGAACGATTATACCAAATCTGTATGAAAAGAGGAAGTCTAAACTAGCGCCAGACATCCAACTTAGTGTCAGACACCCAACTTAGTGGCGGTACACACCCAAAAACTAAAGCAATAGACCTTTCCAGAGCCTTATTATGGTTATGAGACCTCAACTTAGTGCCAGACGCCACGATCGGTACGAAGGCTATCACATCCACCTGGTAGGCAATGAATGAGCGGAGCGCCTTGATCTGATTTTCCTGCTTTTGATTCGCGTTATCGAACAAGAGCTGTATCCCGGCTTTGTCAGCCGCTTCCTGTATAGAACGAGTGTTAGCATTTCGCCAGGCGCTCTCCGACCCAATCTGGGAAAAGCCGAGGATAAGCCCAGGTATTACAGCCTCTTTGGACAAAGCGCCTTTCCGGTCCCCATCCGAACCTGACGCCGGAACTTTTTGACAAGCCTGAAAAAAGAGCAAGCAACAGACCGCCAAGACAAGAACATTCCTCAGCGTGGTTGTTATGTTACATATACTCATCTTTCACTCCTTCCACCATTTTAGCCTCAAGCCGGGCTTTCAGCAAGCGTTCCCCCGACGGTAAACTCCTCCTTGTGTCTGACCCTTTTCACCTAGTCCATTCAACGACCTTGACTAGGAACAATAGCTCTCCGCAGTACGCTCAGTTTTTTTCTGTCTTTGGGTGTCTATCGCTAATATATGCGTCTCTATCACTAATATCTGCGTATCTATCACTAATATATGCGCATATATTGTTAATATCTGCGTATCTATCACTAATATATGCGCATATATTGTTAATATCTGCGTCTCTATTGCTAATATATGCGCGTCTTATACTAATGTCTTGTAAGGAATTATGGGCCACAAATGACCTCTGTCTGTACTGTTTTACGCAATTTGGACAAAATGCTCTGTTATCTAAAGACAATACCTCATTGTCTTTAGATAACTCATGTTACGCAGGAAGAAAAAACGGTAAGAATTGGTCATCGATTGGACGCTAATATACGCGAATAGGTCATTTCTCTAAAGAAGATTCGCGTTCATTCGCGTCATTCGATGATCTTTTTCTTTCCGGCGCGTAAGGTGAGTTAGATAAGAACGAGTCGGTTTTCAGTTTGTTCACGCAAGAGATTACTGATTAGCTCCTAAGCACATATTCCCGCAAGGCGCGATAGTCCGTGAACACAAAGTCAGCGCTACTAGCGTGCTGTTTCGGTTTAAACCAGGTATTGATCAGCGCGGCCTTCATGCCGGCTTTTTTCGCGCCACTGACATCGTAGCGTACACTGTTTCCTACATAGAGGAGACGGCTTGCCGGAACGCCAAGCTGTCTTTCCAGTTCGAGAAAGGGCTGGCGGCTTGGTTTGAGGTGGCCAGTTTCCTCAGAACACAGTACAGCGTCCCAGAGCCCTTCAAGTTTGAGGTTCCGCAGTTTGTTCGGTAACGGAAAATCTGAGAGTATGCCCAGCTTCAAACCAGCGTCACGGAAGGCGTTCAAGGTTTCATGGACAAAAGGGTAGAGCGCGATCTGCTTAAACAAGGGTTCCCAACCACGGTAGATGAGACGCTCAGTTTTTTCTTTAACAACACGCTGCTTTTGTTTGAGGATATTCGCCATAAGCTCGGCCTGTAGCTCGTAAAAGTCCTCGTGAAACGGATGGTTCTCCGCGTGCAGAACTTTTCGGGCGCTGTTGAACGCGAGAAATAGTCGCCACTCCAGCAGGGCAAGGCGGATAACGCGGCAGTAAAACCGGTAGTTTGGGTAGAGAGTCCCGTCGAGATCAAAGGCCACACCGTCGAATTTCACCTCACCCCCTTACGCATACCGCGCCTGCGCCACACCCGCGCAGCGCCCGATGGCTTCAAGCGTCGCGTCAGATGACCCGATCCGTACAGCCGTTCTGACGACCTGTTCCCCACCTGCAAGCGGCACATGGATAAAGACAACGCAGGCTTCGTGAGCTTCGTTCACGCTGCTCGCGCCGTGAGCTTCGTGAGCTTTGCTCGCGCCGTGAACTTCGTTCACGCTGCTCGCGCTATTCGTACCATCAATGCGGCACTGTTGAAGCAGTTCGCGTAGGGGATAGAGCGCCTCATCAGTTTTCGAGGCTTGTTCGTCCAATGTGATGTGCAGTTCCTGATACTCTTTGTTTTGCATACTCCGTTCTCTTTGTGCTGTTCGGGTTTGGGTCAGTACCTTGAGGTTTTCCATGTCCAGTAAGGTATCCACGATGAAGCTGGGGCGTTCCCGTTTCTTGGAAAGGTCAAGTTTGCCCCGAATAGCAACAACCTTCTCAAGCTCAAGTTTGTTTCTATATTTTTCCCATGTATCCACGAAAAGCACAAGGTCGATTTCGCCGTTGTAATCAGCAATGGAACTAAACCCCATCTCTCCTTTGGAACTCTGGTAAGATTTTAATGATTTGATAATACCAACCAGTGTGTAAATGCCGCTCTTTGCCTTTTCTATATGGCCAAGGTCAAGAGTGTTGTTCTGTTCCCATACCTGCTTATACTCGTCCATGGGGTGGCCGGAGAAGTAGAAGCCCAAAAGTTCCTTTTCCATATTGAGCTTTTCCATATACGTCCACTCGGGCGCATCCTGAAAGGTGAAGCTCTGGTAGGTTTCCACGTCGTTATATCCGAAGAGGCTCTCTTGACCGAACTTTTTCTCGTCTTTCTTGATCTGGGCAAAATCAACTGCGCGTTCCAGATTTATCATCAGCGTGGCGCGGTTTTTGCCAAAGCAATCAAAGGCGCCGGCTTGAATGAGCAGTTCTATCATTTTTTTGCCAATAACCCACTTGTCCTCTCCCATACCTTTGATCTTCACGCGCTCAAGAAAGTCCATCATGTTCTTATATGGGCCGTTTTCGCGCTTGCGGATAATCTCTTCGGCTGGGCCTTCGCCCAGTCCCTTAATACCCAGAAAACCATACACTATACGGCCATCAACAACCGTGAAATACTTCTCAGAACGGTTAATGTCCGGCGGGTCAATCACAACTCCCATCTTCCGCGCTTCTTCGATGCACGCAGGCAGAGAGTCAACGCCGGAAATCTCGTTAGTAAGGTTGGCAGCCATGAATTCAGCCGGAAAGTTTGCTTTGAGAAAGGCGGTCTGATAAGCTACTACAGAATAGGCGGAGGCGTGGCTCTTGTTAAAGCCGTAACCAGCAAAAGGAATCAGTATCTCAAAGATACGGTCAGCGTCTTCCCGCTTAAAGCCCCTTGCCTTTGCACTCTCGATAAACCTCGCCTTCTCTTTAACCATAACCTCGACTTTCTTTTTACCCATAGCTTTGCGCAGTATGTCGGCCTGACCAAGCGAGTAACCCGCGATGCGCTGGGCAACCTGCATGACCTGTTCCTGATACACAATGACGCCATAAGTTTCTTGCAGCACACTTTCAAGGCACGGATCAGGGTACTCAATGGGCTTGCGTCCCTGTTTGCACTCAATGTACTGGGGGATATAGTCCATGGGACCGGGTCGATAGAGGGCATTTAAGGCGATGAGGTCGGTGATAGACCCGGGTTGGGCATCTTTCAGAATCTTCTGCATACCCTCAGATTCAAACTGGAACACACCAGCGCTCCTGCCCTCACAAAGCATCTTGAATGTTGCCTTGTCATGCTCATCAATCGTTTCAATGTTGAACTGAGCGTATTCACCGCCGCGTTTTCTGATGAGCTGGACAGCGTTTTTGATAACGTCGAGGGTTTTCAGCCCCAGAAAGTCCATCTTTACCAGCCCTTGATTCTCAATCAGTTCCATGGTGTACTGGCTGGCAACGCCTTTGGTCTTGGGGTCATAGTACAGCGGCACATAGTCGGTGAGCGCAGTTTTACCAATCACCACACCAGCGGCGTGTAAACTACTGTTGCGGTTCTTGCCTTCGAGCTTACGGGCAATCTCAAAGAGCTTCGGATACCTTTTTTCCATATCTGCGAGCTTTGCTTCTTTGAGCGTACCTTCCATGATAAGTTTTGCTTCCTCTGCAAAGGCTTTTTTAAGAGTCATCTTGGGGTCTTTGGGGATGAGCTCAACGATCTGATTGGATTCGGCAAGGGATATGCCCAAAGCCCGCGCTACATCCTTGATAACCGCCCTTGCTTTCAGCGTTCCAAACGTGATGATCTGCCCCACACGGTCGGAGCCATACTTCTTGGTAACGTACTGAATGACTTCATCACGCCGCTCATTGCAAAAGTCAACGTCAAAATCCGGCATGGAGATACGTTCCGGGTTAAGGAAGCGTTCAAAGAGCAGGTTGTACTTGAGCGGGTCAATGTCAGTGATGCGAAGCGCGTAAGCCACGATGGAACTCGCGCCGGACCCGCGTCCCGGGCCTACGGGTATGTCATGCTCTTTTGCCCAGTTAATGAAATCCTGCACGATGAGGAAATAGCCGGTAAAGCCCATTTTGATGATAACGCCCAGTTCGTACTCAGCGCGCTCGCGTATCTCTTCAATACGTCCCGGATAGCGCTTCTCAAGCCCGGCAAAGGTGATATGGCGCAGGTATTCGTCGGCGTTTTCAAAGCCTTCGGGAATGGCGAAGTCTGGCAAAAGCGGGCCGGGTGATGGAATCTCAGCGTTGCACAGCTCCGCGATACGCACTGTATTGCTGATCGCCTCTGGATATTCGGGAAACAGCGCCGCCATTTCGTCTCCAGTCTTGAAGTAAAACTCCGTGCCTTCAAAACGGAACGTCCGCTTAGGGTCGTTCACGGTCTTCTTTGACGAGATGCAGAGCAGTATGTCTTGCGCCTCAGCGTCATCTTTTTCAACATAGTGAATGTCATTTGTGGCCACTAGCGGTATGCCCAGGCGTTTTCCCATATCCGCAATAAGGGGATTCAGCTTCCTCTGAGCTGCAATACCGTGATCCTGCAGCTCAAGGAAGAACCTTCCGTCGCCCAGCAAGTCGCGGAACCAGAGCGCCCGCTTTTCCGCCGCGCTTATGTCGCCGCGCAAAAGGAGCCGGGGGATTTCGCCCGCGATACAGGCCGATAGGCCGATCAGTCCTTCGTGATAGCGCAGCAGCAGCTCATTATCAATACGCGGTTTATAGTAAAAACCTTCTGTGTAGGCGTAGGAATCAAGCATGATGAGGTTCTTATAACCCTGGGTATTCATGGCGAGAAGCACAAGGTGGTAGTATTTGTCATCATTATCAGCCGAGCCGCTCTTCTCAAAGCGGGAGTTGGGAGCCATGTAGAACTCGCAGCCAATGATAGGCTTCACTGGCTCATGGTCAATGGGGTGGTCTTTGCCGCCGGCGCAAGCGTCGCGGAACTTGAGTACGCCGAACATATTGCCGTGGTCGGTAATGGCAAGGCTTTTCATGCCCAGAGAAGCGGCTTTACGGGCAAGGTTTTCCACCGACGCAGCCCCGTCGAGCAGGGAGTAGTCAGTGTGTACATGAAGGTGAACGAAATCCGTCATAGTAGAGGCATTGTACTATGAGCGACAGTCGTATACAAGAGTCCGCGAATGGCACGAATGTGCGCGAATAGTTGTGATAGCTATCGTAGCTATTCGTGTTCATTCGCGCTATTCGCAGACTCTCTATTCTCCGGCTAAAGGAACCTTGTTATTCCTTGTTTATCCCTTTACCGCGCCTGCGGTAAGACCCTTGATAAACTGCTTGCTGGCCACTAAATAAAGAGCGATAACTGGAATGGCCGAGAGGGTCAATACCGCGAGTACCTTGGACCAGTCAGTTTGGTACTGGCCAAAAAGCCGAGTTACTCCCAACAGCACGGTTTTGGCGCGGTCGTCGCTGATGAAGATCAGGGGGAACCAGAGATCGTTCCAGAAAGGGACGAGGTTGTATATAGCGACAGTGGCCAGCGCGGGCTTAAGCAGGGGGACAATAATCCGCGCAAAGATGCCAAAGCGCCCGGTCCCATCAATGATAGCCGCTTCAGTCAATTCGTGGGGTACGGCGTGGATGAATTCGGTTAAGACGAAAACAGCCACTGGTAGTCCCATAGCCACGTAGATCGGGATAAGCGCCCAAACCGTGTTGAGCAGGCCCAGCAGCTTAACCAGTTCCAAAAGGCGTATTGAGGCAATCTTAATGGGCAGCATCATTCCAGCTATAAAGAAAAAGTACAGAGCGCGGGAAATTCTGCCCCGCCAGTTTGCCAGCGCATAGCTTGCCAAAGCGCCCACGAGGAGTAGAATGACGAGGGACAAGACCACCGCTATAAAGCTGTTTTTGAAATAACCCAAAAAATCACCATCGGAAATAATCGCCCCATAATTGGAGATATTCCATTTTTTCGGAAGCCCAAAGGGGTTTTGATAGATCGAAAGCCGGTCCTTAAATGAGTTGATGATCATCACCCAAAGGGGAAAGATCACGATCAATGACCAGATACCTAAAATGATATGCGACGGAATGTGCAGATTTTGCCGTTCCAGCGAAGCGCGTTTCATCTAATCCCTCCCCTGGGTTGCCCGCAGGGTTGGTATGACCCCCAGACAGAGTACGAAAAAGGTGATTGTGGCAATGGCCGCGCCCATACCCGGATCAGGAATACCCACCGGATGCTGACCCGCGATTCCCACCCGGTAAAACAGGGTGCCGATAAGATCGGTCGCGTAGTTCGGCGCGCCATTGACATTCTCCATAGCGAAGACTACGTCAAAAGCATTGAAGTTATTGACAAAGGTAAGAATGGCGATCATGCCCACCACTGGTTTGATCAGGGGAAGTTTGATATGCCAGAACATCTGTAGCGGACTTGCCCCGTCAATCGAAGCCGCCTCAAAGTAGTCGTCGCTGATGTTCCGCAGGGCAGCTACAAACATCATCGTCGGTATGCCCATCCACTGCCAGCAGGAAACCAGAGACACACAGATCAGGGCGGTAAACCGGTCCCCCAGCCAGGGCCGAACTAGAAAACCTAGATGAAGTTGCTGGAGAAAGGGACCGCTCCATACCGGGTTAAGGAGCAGCTTCCAGAGATAACCAGTTACCAGAACAGCCAGAGTTACCGGTACAAAGATCACCGTCTGGTAAAACTCCCTACCCTTGAGATTTTTACCTGTCAGCATGACAGCAAAAAGAATACCTAGACCGTTTTGAACCGCCAAATGGATAAAGAAAAAGATAAACGTATGGGCAAAAGCGCCCCAGTACCGTTCGGAATACTGCTTAACGGTAAAGAGTTTGATGAAGTTATCAAATCCCACAAAGCTGCGGCCTATCCCTGCCGAGCCGGTATACAAACTTAACCAAAGCGAATTAAGGAGAGGCCAGGCCATAAAGACCACGTAAAAAACCAGTGCTGGCGCCAAATACGGCAACCAGGTTGCTATTGTTCCAGTTCCTACTGTCGGATTCTTTCGGGACTTTACAGCCATAGCGTCCTCCTTAAAAAATCAATACTAACGCATGGTCGCGGCAGCGGCTTCCATATCATTGGCCGCCTGCTGCGGGGTTTGCTCGCCCTTCAAAACCTTAATGACCGCCTGATTCATCGGTGCGTAAAGGTCGAGGAATTTAGGCCAGACAAAACGGGCGTCAGTTTCCTTACCATTGTTAAGGGCGAGGAATTCGTTGGCGTGGGGATCGTCCAAGGTTATGGGGGCGCTGATCATTGGGAAGAAACCTACTGGCAGAGCCTTTGAAGCTGTCGCGGCGCCTTCGGGCGAGGCAAGCCACGCGAGGAAATCCTGACATTCCTGGGGATACTTTGTCGCTTTGTTGTAGGTTATTGCCATATCCGGGTGGAAGGTGATCAGCGTGGGGCGGCCCGCAGGCGCGGGTATGGCGAAAAGCCCCCACTCAAAGGGCGCATCAGCGTACACACCGGCAGTCCATGACCCGTCCAGGAACATCACTGCCTGCTGGGTGTTAAAAAGCGCCTGCGAATCGTTGTAGGTTACCGACTCAAAACCCTTCGGAAGGTACTTGGCTGTATCAGCCACGGCCTGGAAACTGGCAACAAAATTGGCGTCGTTTAGTTTCTTCGCACCAGATTCATACGCAACGCGCTCGGCCCCGCCGCCCACATAGTTGGGGAGGAATGCCAAGTAGAACACCTCAAGGATGTCCCATTCATCGGCTACGCCGTTAGCCAGGGGCGTATAGCCTTTGGCAGACAGGGTTTCGCAGAGAGCAAGAAAATCTGCCCAAGTCTGGGGAACCGAAAGTCCTTCCTTCGCAAAGATGGTTTTGTTGTAGTACGCCGCGTGAGAAACAGCGGCAAAAGGAACGGCGAACATCTTACCATCAGGCATCTGCCAAGGGGCAAGGTTTGCTGCACTGAAATTCTGCTTAACACCGGGAATGTCGCTACAATCGGCAAAGTACCCGGCGTTAAACAGTTCCTGACCCGGCGCGTAGCTTCTTGCATACATCAAGTCAGGCCCAGTACCGCCGTCAAGCTGTAGACGCAGAGTAGCGTTGTAATCCGGCGGGTTGGTAGGCCGGAACTGAATAGTACAGCAATTTTACTTTTACAAAATATATGATAAAAAAGAGACATGGGACGGGAAATATGAGCGTGGCAGTTGAGCCGGTTTGACGAAGTTGGGGAACCGTCCGAAGGGAAGTCGGCATGGAAGCGGCGGGAGGGGTTCAATTTAACCTATAGCTTTGCCGACGCGATAAAAAGCGCGTTTGGGATATTTCTGTTTCAGCATCTGTCAATGCTCAGTT
>JAIRMT010000091.1 GCA_031258505.1 Treponema sp. | reverse complement strand
GAGAAAACCGTGAAAAACATCCATGACATGGAAGCCGCCACAGGCCAGTTCAAGACCTGAGACACAGGATAAACGCATAGAATCAGCCGCTTCGCAGAAGCAGGGCTTAGAGCGTCTCTTAACCATAGTTAAGAGCGTCTCTTAAGCGTAGTTAAGAGCGTCTCTTAACCATAGTTAAGAAAATCTCTTAAGCATAGTTAAGAGGGTATCTTAAGCATAGTTAAGAGGGTATCTTAAGCATAGTTAAGAAAATCTCTTAAGCATAGTTAAGAAAATCTCTTAAGCATAGTTAAGAAAATCTCTTAAGCGTAGTTAAGAGCGTCTCTTAAGCATAGTTAAGAGGGTATCTTAAGCATAGTTAAGAAAATCTCTTAAGCGTAGTTAAGAGCGTCTCTTAAGCGTAGTTAAGAGCATCTCTTAAGCATAGTTAAGAGGGTATCTTAACTATGCTTAATGTCCGTATACGCGCCGGGCGGCGGGACAATTTCTATACGGCGCTGAAGTACGCCTTGTGCCGGTTTCTCCATGAAAACGGGGAGGCTTTTATCCTTTTTGTCTGGGAGATGAGCCTGACAGGTGATACTTTGAATTGCTGGCTGAGACAACGATAAGCATTGATCTATTAAAGAAAGTGATTATATAATCAATCTAGTCTTTCATTATGGGGGAAGTTTTATGAGACTCAAAAGGTTGAGATACACGTTAGCTGTAGTAGCTTGCGCTGTTTTTTTATTTTCAGGGTGCGCGACAACTCAGGTTAAGGAGTTAGAGAATGAAAACCTGGTATTGAATCAGAGGATAAGCGAACTGGAAGCGGAACTGAAACAGGCCAGCGAACAGGCTGAACAAGGTCTGGGGAATCAGAGGATAAGCGAACTGGAAGCGGAACTTGCCAGAGAAAGGGCTAAACACGACGATGAGATAAACAAGCTAGATCGATCTATCGAAAACAGTGCAGTACAGGGTTCCGTTCAAACCAACGAGTTAAGCGCCTCGGAGGAGCGTATCGCTTCTCTACAGGCGGAACTTGATCGGCTAAAGTTCTTGAACGAGCTTTTGCTTGAGGCGAGCAGGACCAGCACGCTAACGATCAAGCCGGATGAGACCCTGCTTACCGTTGGTACGGGACGAATCCGTGTAACCCAGGCTGTGAACAACAGCGGGTTTCTGGGTTTTCTCTCAGCGGAGAACCGGCCTGATGATCAGGGCAGAGCTTCAGCTGGCTCTGCTCAGGCTGTGGGTGTTTCCTGGCTTGACGCCGCGCGATACTGCAACTGGCTCAGCGCCCAGTGGCAGTATGATGTTTACTACGCCATCAATGGAACTGATGTGCGGCTCAATCCGAGCGGCAGAAGAAATGGTTATCGCCTGCCTTCGCAGACTGAGCTTGACGCGAGTGTGCGGAATGGCTTCCTGAGTATGGACGCTGTTTCGCGGATAGGGCTTTTAAGTTCGGAACCGAACAGAGCGTATCGTTATGATCGGACGAGGAATAGCCTCGTTCCCCTTGACGCTTCGCTTCCCGTTAACAATATAGGATTTATGGTAGTAAGAAATGAAAACTAACAGACGCTTTCTTTCGGGAACTTTGTTCCTGTTTATTATGCTGCTTGTCGCGGGTCATGTTGTCTCTCAGACCTCTGTTGACGATATCACGAAAAATTTAACCGGCGGCTTCACTCTGTATGAGCGCTATCTGCCGAACACCCTGCTCTATCAGTTACGCGCTATCCGCAACCGGATCATAAGCAAGCCAGATGAGGCAGCGACGGTCATTGACGCTATGCGGGACATCATTGTTGAGTGCGATGATACGGCGTATCAGAATGTGCTGGCGAAGCTCTCTGAGATGAGTCAGAAAGACGAGCGGCTCAGTTCGTATCAAAACAGGTACGAAGTGCAGGAACTGCACCAGCGTTTTTTAACGCTCAATCAAAAGGCGCAAATTTCGCTTGATGGGATACGAAACGACATCAACGCCATTGACTCGCTCTATGACGCGCTTGATCAGCAGTATGCCGATCTGGTGGTACTGAGCGGTGTCGCTGAAAGTACCTATGTGGTTAAGACCGGGGATTCTCTGCGGGGAATCGCGGATCGGCTCTACGGCGCTGCGTCGCGGTGGCGCGACATCTATGTCTTGAATCAGGACATAATCCAGAATCCTGACTTTATTCTTCCCAATATGGTACTGCGGCTCCCCGTTTCCGAAAGCCAGCAATCGCTTGCTAGTTTGACTGACCCGTACAGCGGGCAGAGCGGGCAGAGCGGGCAAAGCGGGCAGAGCCTGGCGGCAGTAACGCAAGTTATGCCGAGTTCCAACACCTACTATGTCAAAGCCAGTGGGAATGACGCAAATATCGGGTTGACTGAAGACACGGCCTTCAAAACCCTGGCGCAGGCTGTTCAGGCAGCCTCAAGCGGTTCGATTAAGACGATAACGGTTGTTGGGCGACTCGAAATAAACAGCAAGCGGGACATTATCAAGGACACTGGCGGTGCTGAGATAATCATAACTGGAAAGACGACAGAGCCTGCTATACTGACGCCCTGGGACTTGTTCTGCAGCGTTACGGTTCAGGGGAATTCAAATATCCGCTTTGAGCAGATCACAATCCGCGACTTTGATAATGGCGGCCTTGTGGTACAGGATGCTACGGTTACGCTTGGCGCGGGCGCGCGGATTACCGCCAACAATAGCTATAGCGGCGGTGGTCTGCGGATCAAGAACGGCAGAGTTATCATGCAGCATGGCGCGGAAATCGTGAATAACGAGTATTCCGAGCTTTATCAAAACATGGGCGGCTATGGCGCGGGTGTGGAATTAGACGGTGGTTCCTTTACCATGATGGAAGGGAGCAGAATCGCTGGTAATATCGCCCACGGGGTTGGCGGTGGCGTTTATATAGCGGCAGGCTCCTTTGTTATGAGAGGAGGCAGTATCTCCGGCAATCAAAGCAAACGCTCACGAGGCGGCGGCGTCTATGTGGCGGGAGGTTCCTTTGAGATAAGCGGGGGAGACATCTCCGGTAATATCGGGGACTCCGGCGATGCGGTGTATATCGCTCAGGCTGGTTCTTTCAGTAATCGCGGCGGTTTGATTGCTACAGCCATTGTGGACGAGAGAGCGTTCAACCCAACCGTTCCCCCAGCCGCGAGTTTGGCTGGGTATGATTCTCATACGATTCAATCTGGCGAGTACCTGCGGATGATTGCAATGCGTGTCTATGGCGATGAAACACGGTGGCCAGAGATTTATAGAGCGAATCGAGACAATATCTCGGACCCTGACTTTATTCTCCCCAATAGCGTGTTACAGATTCCACGTCCTGAAGTATCTGAACCAATTGCTTCAATGCTGGGGATAACGCAAGCGCCGCAAAGCGCAAGTATTGCGCCTCGGTCCCCGATTCTCACCGGCGCTACCACCTACTATGTAAGGGCAAGTGGGAATGATGCGAACAATGGGCTGAGTGAGACCGAATCTTTCAAGACCCTAACGCGGGCGCTTAGCGCGGCGTCAGGGTCTTCAATAAAGAAAGTTACGGTCATCGGCACACTCGAAATGACCGATGGTGACATACTCACGATTCAGAACACTGGCGCGGATGAAATAATCATAAGCGGGAAGTCAAACGTAGGAGAGACCGCGTTCCTGAGACGGATAGTCGATAGAGGGATAGCCGATTCCCAATGGTGGAACACCCTTACGATTAGCGGAAATTCCAATATACGCTTTGAGTACATCACGATTTCAGGTGGAGTTTATGGCGGGCTTGTGATTCAGGATGCCACGGTTACGCTTGGGCCTGGGGCGCGGGTGAGGGACAATACCAGCGCCTATGGCGGTGGCGGCGGCGTATACATAGAGAATGGCAAATTCACCATGCTTGAGGGTTCAGAAATCTCGAACAACGCCAGTATGCTTAACGAGTCTGATGAGCGTGTGGGTTATGGCGGCGGCGTGGTGCTGGAGAGCGGCAGTTTTACCATGATGGGTGGAACTATCACGGGTAATACAGCCGAGACTGCTGGCGGCGGCGTGTATGTAGAGGGCGGTTCCTTTGTACTGGTTAATGGCCGAATCACCGGCAACTCAAGCAAATCCATCGGCGGCGCTGTCTATGTGGCGGGCGGTTCCTTTGTAATGACTGGCTCCGGTGTTGTGGCTAATAACATTGCTCAATATGGCGCTGGCGTGTATGTGGAAGACGGTACATCGGTCATGATCAATGGTTCCATATCCGGTAATACCGGCGATTATGGCGACGCGGTGTATGTTGGCTTAAAAGGTTCCTTTAAGCAACTTGGCGGTTCCATTGAAGGCGCGCAGGAAAACACGAGTATTGTTGACGCGGCGGACGCTGCGGCAACAGCCGGTTCTGGCGGGTCAAGCTACTATGTGTCCGCCAGAGGCAATGACGCTAATGAAGGAACGCGGGAAAACTCGGCGCTCAGGACACTGGCAAAAGCCCTTGAGTTGGCAAAGCAAAGCAATGTGAAAGTTATTACCGTGATTGGGCCGATGGAAGGAACAACGCGGATTGAAGATATGGGCAAACTTGAGGTACTCATCACAGGAAAAGCCCAGGCGTCAGAGGCGGAGAAGGCCGTGTTTAACGGCTCGGCCACAGAACCAGTGTTCGATATTTCCGGCCAGTCAAAGATACGGGTTGAGCATATCACGGTTTCCGCTGGCGCAGGGGGCGCATTCAGGATACGAGGCAAGGAGGCGAGCCTTACACTGGGAACCAAAACCCGGATTCTCGGCACACCGGGCACGATTACAGTTGGTGTGGCGCTTGAAAACGACGCCACCCTGATTATGTGCGATGACGCCAGCATTTCAAACATCAAGACCTCAAGCAGCGCGGTGTGTGTTGCAAAGGGAACCTTCACCATGACTGATAACGCGCTTATTGCGCGGAATTCGACGCAAGCCAATGGCGGCGGCGTTCACATCAGGGACGGAGTGTTTACCATGCAGGGAAGCGCCAAAATTTCTGGCAACAAGTCAGATGCCAGTGGCGGCGGCGTTTGTATCGATCAAGGCGTGTTCACTATGCAGGAAAACGCGCTTATCTCGGATAACACAGCGCTTGGTTATGGCGGCGGCGTCTTTATGAATCGCGTGAGTCAGGAGACTCCCTCGTTTACCATGCGGGACATGGCGTTGATTTCAGGAAATACTGCCGCAAACTTTGGCGGCGGAGTATATATCATTGGTGAAATGAGCTTATTGGGAAATACGCGCATTTCGGATAACACCGCGCGCTTTGGCGGCGGTGTGGCTATCTCTGCTAACAGCGCGCTCTCGTTGCGGGAGAACGCGAAGATTACCGCAAACCGGGCAAGCGGCGCTGATAATTTTGGCGGCGGGATACTGGGTCTGGATAAGACTAGTAGGATAACCCTGAGCGATAAGGCGCTTTTGTCGGGGAATATAGCGGACTATGGAGGCGGCGCGGCAACCTATGGTACGATTGTTGGCGAAATGAATATAGCGATTACCGCTAATCGGGCGCTCAAGGGTGGCGGTGGCGTGGTCTTTCTTTTCAAAAACGCCGATGAGCTTCAAGAAGAAGACACAGCCCAGATCACGACTCTGTCTGAAAAGGTACATGGCAATATCTCCCCTGGAGACCCCAAAGAAGCGGATGTTGCTTTGAGGCAGCTTTAACAAAAACCAGTATGGCGGAGCGCGAGACTTGCGTTCCGCCGTATTGCTTTTGGGCCCAGCCATGACAAACCGAGCGCCGTACCCTTAAAACGCGCCTTAATTGCCTCATCGCTCATGGAAAGCAGTTCCCTCGCATCAAGATAGGCGGGTAACACGCCAAGCTCAGACAAAACACCCTGAATAGGACGCCGGTTATGTATACAGGCGTCCTGACAGAGCGTGCAGCCGTAGAGCCGTTGTCCCCAAACCCGCGCCACATCAGGAGGAACTGTTTCTTCGTTACCGGAAGCGTACCACTGGATACAGCGGGCGCGGTCGAGCGTGCCGTCCCCGCGTAAAGCGCCGGTGGGACACGCGGCCATACAGGGCGGGCGCTTTGGGTCGCAGGCAGCGCAGCGCGGAAAATCGTTGGCAAGCGCCTTATCAGCATGGGTATCGGCTTTAGGCGCGTAGGGCAGGGTCATGGCGGCGATAACGCAGAGGGAACCAGCCTCATCGGTGATGAGCAGGCCGTTCCGTCCCAGATCACCCAAGCCAGCGGCAATGGCGAATCGCCTTTCCGGTATCGCCCGTGAGTTGCAGAATATCCTGAAATCAGACCTGATCCCGCCAAACCGCGCCCTGAGCTGTTTAGCGAGTTCTTGCAGGCGTTTCACTGCCTCGCGATAGTAGTTCCGCCTCGCAAATGGCGCGATAAGCGCCGCGTATGCTGGAATAGCCGCAGGTTCTTCCTGCTGGTTGCCGTAAGAAAGCGTAGTAAGCAGCATAGCCGAGGAACCCTGCCCATCCAATGTTGGATCCAAAGGCGCGTATACCCGCGCCTGCGTAAAACCCGCATCGTTGATAAGGATGCCGTATATTTCATCGTCCTCTAAAATTGACATTTCTCGACCGCCCCATTATTCTATCTTCGGAGTATGTATGGCAATAGTTTTATTTGAAAAAATAGCGACTCTGTTCGGTAAAACTCAGGATACTGAAGCAGAGAAAAGAAGGCTTTTGAAACTTGTGCGGAAAGATATTATGCAAAGTGAATATCGTAAATTCTTCAAAATGCAAAGTGAAGAATTCGGACCACCCATGGGGAAATTTTTTTTCGACTTGTATAAGCCCCTGATTCCGCTACAGATTCTTATGCAGAATGTGGCTAAATCAACACGGATGAAACAGCTCATCATCGAATACCATATGGATAATGAGCTTATCACGCTTCAGGAGCAGCTTAGTTCGACCTCTATTGAGGAGCGAGCCAAAATCATTGGCAATAAAAAGCTCTTGGCTCAGGTACAGAGCGATCTTGCGCGTTTTTCCTCCGTGTTCTCCAACAACTGTATTGTCCCCATTGATCACTCTTATAACCTCTTGCTCACCCTTGCTGCTTTTGCCACGTTTGATTTCTTTCATATTTTGAAGCATTTTGACAAAAACTTCACTGCGCAGCTTCCGAACTATCAGCCCAAATTCGGGCAGGTCAAAGCCAGTGTCCTGATTGAGGCGCTCAAGGATTTTCTGGAAGTCGCCTATCCGCTTGATCAGAGTGAGGGTTGGACTACGCTGTTCAAAATACTGAAAGCTTCCAGAAATGACGTTGACATAATTGATCAAGGCCACTGGAACAAGCTTTTGGCTATGCTTCATGCAGTACAGCGCTCAAGCATCATACTCCTCATCATTCGCTTTGTTGAAAAAAATCCTGTATGGCAGTCAAAGCCAGACTTTCCAAACGAACACATCGCCAAGACTTACCTTGAGATGGTACAAGCCGAGGCCGAAGAATCTATCGACAGGATTATCAACTTGAAGCGGAATGCCAGGATTGATGAACTGGCGCGCGCTGTATTCGGGAACTTGCCCGGTGAGCGCATGAAGTATTACACCGAAGGCTGTAGCGAAATTTACAAAAAGAAAAATATGGGTTCTTTCCTCTATACCAAAGAGATAAACTACCTAAAAGTCTTCCTTATTGACTATTACAAAAAAGAGGTACGAGAACTCTGTGATCTCTTCCTCATCCGGGGGCAATGGACCTCGCAGAGTCTGGCAAAGCCTCTGTCTGATGCGTTCCTTGCGCTCATGAGCATAAGCGAGAAGCTCCTTGCGTTTGATGATGATCTTGCGGATGATAAGGAAACTACTTCCCGCATGAAGAACTATTTGCTCAGGGCTGATCGCGACAAGGGACAGGCTCGCTCGCTGAGTATCCTTCTCAGCACGGTTAACGAAACTGCCCGTAAACTGAGCGTGTCAGCGGCAAAGGAACTGATTGCGCTGGGAATCCAGTTAAAGAACTTATATAATGACCACGAGAAAATCCCACACGAGTACATCATCAACTGGAAAGAAATAGAAAGCGCCTCAAAAATACCCATTATCCAGCGTATCGGCGCGGCCCATAAGCAGATATACAACTTTGTTCGTATACTGAAGCTGTTTATCGAGCCTGCTGAAGAATAGCTTGCTAAGGATAGTCGTGTGGGTACTCAACTTTGGCTGGCAAGCGCACATCAAACGGCGCTTTATAGGGATGACAGGGTTTGCCGCGCAACTGGCTTAGAAGCTGGGCATACGCCGCTCGAATTGGGAGATCTCGTTGCGTACGCCACGCCATCAATAACCTCAACACGTTCCTCAGTTGTACGCTATTCCTCATACGAACTCACAGCTTGTTCTTGTTTAAGCGTGGGCCTTAAATTGATCAAGTGGTAACGCAAGGCTATGCTCATTTTAACCCGGCAGTAACCCTTACTGTCCAGCAACAGCAATTCAAAGTATCGAAATGTCATGCTAAACTGAGGCATGGGACAGGGAATCTTTAAGAGACTCATAGAGACGTTTAGCCGGGAGTGCGAACAAATGCCTGATTCCAGGCGACCTAGACACAATGAACGCTGCAACATCGCCGATGTCGTGAAAAGCGCCTTCGGCGTATTTTTCTTTCAGCGCCAGTCGATGCTAGATTACCAGCGCCGGATGAAGGAACAACACGGGAGGAACAACCTGGAAACCGTGTTTGGGGTCACGGCGCTGCCGTACGGTAGGTCAAGCGCTAAAGGTACGGGTAGGTCAGGCGCTGGTGCAAGGTAGGTTTGATGCTGCGTAAAGGAGGTTTGATGCTGCGTAAAGGAGGTTTGATGCTGCGTAAAGGAGGTTAGACGCTGAAGTACGGGTAGATAAGGCGCTGAAGTACGGGTAGGTTAGGCGCTGAAGTACGGGTAGGTTAGACGCTGAAGTACGGGTAGGTTAGACGCTG
>JAIRMT010000189.1 GCA_031258505.1 Treponema sp. | reverse complement strand
CTGAAGCGTTCTTTCCGCCGCCGCGTCCAACGGGAATGGGGAAGCTCCTTGCCGGAGACCGGCGGCCTCATCAGTTCCCGCTTCTCTCCGGTCGCCGCCTCCACTGTGGCTCCGCCGGGCGGCATCACGCCCCAGTAGATTCGGTAGCCGTAGCCGGAACGCGGGTTGAGCGGGGGCTGACCAGCCACGGGCCGCGGGTGCAGGTCTAGGGTATGCACGCCGGGATAGCTCACGTCCGCTTCGGGGAAGCCCTGGGGCGGCGGTACGGGCGAGCGATCCTTGTGGGGCCGGAGTTCCAGAGAGGCGAGTTCCGCGTCGGTAAGGCCGATGAAATAGCGGCTCTTGATAAACCGCATCTTAGCTTCCAGCTTCTCAAAGTCATCCCTGCACTGCGCGGTGATTACCGGCGTGCGCTCGCCTGACTTTGCCAGCTCAAGGGTGTTATCCGCCTGAGTGGTCAGGGCCGCAAAGCTAGTAACCTCAGTCTGCGGCACGCCGAAGGGCGGCGGACTGCTTGATGCAAGCACATGCCCCCATGCCTTTGCCTTTGCCAACTGTCCATCCCGCGTTCCGGGGAACCAGTCTAAAGTTTCTGACATTATACAACTCCTTTTATATCTATTTTCCCTATGAACGGGTTGTTCTTGCCTAAGAATGGTTCATTCTTGCCTAAGAATGATTCGTTCTTGCCTCCGAATGAGCCATTCTTGCCTACGAATGAAGCGTTCTTGCCTACGAATGAGGCGCTCTTGCCTCCGAATGAAGCGTTCTTGCCTCCGAATGAGCCATTCTTGCCTACGAATGAAGCGTTCTTGCCTACGAATGAGGCGCTCTTGCCTACGAATGAAGCGTTCTTGCCTCCGAATGAGCCATTCTTGCCTACGAATGAGCCATTCTTGCCTACGAATGAGGCGCTCTTGCCTACGAATGAGGCGTTCTGCTGGCAAAACAGTTCATTCGGGAGGCGGAATAAATCGTTCCAGCCAATGGATAAGACATTCAAACCTCCGAATGGAGCGCTTTTGTCTAAAAATAAGGGAGTTTGCTGTCCAAACAGAGAAAAATGACTAAACCAAGGGATTTTCGGTGTTAGGTACTTGACACGCTGCGCTCTATAGAGTATAACCGTGAGACATGAGACGTGAGAAAATAAACGGCTGGTGGACATCTGGCGTTTCTTCAAGTCCATACTAAAATTATATCGGGCTGTAAAAAAATTATCAATGGTTTGAGAAAATTCTGCGGAAACTTCGTTGGTGAGAGAGCATAAGATATGCCTATCGCGGGAAGTTGAATGGCGCGGCAGCGGCAAGTCAAGGCGATGAAGACGCTTAATCAAGACCATTAAGATAATCTAGGCTTTCTTTGGCACATTCCAAAGACGTTTTTCCGGGCGAGGGAAGGTCCTGTTCTACGACGACCCACTCGGCGCCAGCCTGTTGAGCAGCCCTGAGTATGCCGGGTATGTCCTGTACGCCATGCCCTACTGCCCTAAACGGGAAAGCGCCCATCTGACGGGCTTTTCTTGCTTCGCCTATCAGGTCATAGTCAGCCTTTATCTGCCCTCCACCTGACGAATCAAAGTCTTTCAAGTGAACCACTGGGGCGCGGCCTGAGTATTTCCTGATGTAAGCAGCCGGGTCTACGCCGCCCACTCTAGCCCAGCACACGTCAATTTCAGTCTGGAGGAGACTGGCCGGAACCGAGTCATACAGATCGTCCAGGGCGTATTTGCCACAGTAATCGGAGAATTCAAACTCGTGGTTATGATAGAGGAGGACGCCGCCCTTTTTGTTCACGAACTCACCGAGTTTGGCTATTTCTTCTTTTACTTCCTCATATTTTGTGCCAGTGCTGCGATCCTCTTCAGCAAGGTAGGGAATGACAATGTATTTACAGCCTATGTCTATATGGAAACTGATGGATGTATCGGGATCCGAGGTCATGTTACGGAAGGGTACATGGGCGGAAACAGCGCTGAGGCCGGCCTTGTCTAGGCTCGCCTTGAACTGGGCTGCGGTCTTGCCATAGCTTGTGGCCAGAGCCAGCTCAACAAACCGATAGCCAATGCTGGCAACTTGGGCAAGAGTCTCATCAAAATCTTTTGCCAGCTCGTCGCGGACATTATATAACTGAAGCATAATGGGAAGCATAATTTTCTCCATAATAGTAAGCCCCTGCCTTTAGGCAGGGGCTTGTAACTAAAACCAACCACACAAACCTTAATTCCCCGCACCACACGGGTACGATATACATACTAAGCTATGTGTAGCTCAATGTCAACAACTTTTCCATACTATTTTGTGCTGTTGCGCCGCCTTATATCCATATATCTCAAGCAAAAGTAGTTTACGGCGGATTCGATAACGCGGCAAAATAAACGCGCCCGGGGCGTCATGCGGGCTGTCCGGGAATTGGCAGCGTGGTAGAGCATATACTAGTCCTGGTACTCAATCGGAAACACGGCGCTGTCGCGGCTGAGTACCGTATTGGGAAACACAGCCTGAGCTTCCTTCAAGAGACGCTGGAGGTTGTACTCGGTATAGCGCGGACTGTAGTGGATGAGAGCCAGCTTTTTGACGCCGCCGGCAAGCTGGGCAATGTGAGCGGCCTGTTCAGCAGTCATGTGGCGTTTGGCTATGGCGTCTTGTAAAAGCTCGTTTTCAAACATACCTTCGCAGACAAACAGGTCTGAATCGCGCACCTCGTTAGCAATGCCCGGAAAGGCAAGCGTGTCAGTAACAAACGAAAACTTCCGGCCTGAACGGGCTTCGCCGAGTACCTCAGCCGGCTGCACCTCGCGGCCATTGCTCGCAAGTACAGCAGCGCCTGACTGGAGTTTTGCCCAAAGCGGGCCGCGCGGCACGCCAAGCGCCAGAGCCTTGTCAGGGTGGAACTCGCCGGGGCGCGCGTCTTCTTCAAGCGTATAGCCAAAACAGGGCTTTGTATGCCGCAGCGAAAAGGCGCGGACATGAAAATCTTCCCCCTCATACACCACGCCTGGTTCAGTAATTTCACACACCTTGATCTCGTAGTTAATGTACATATCCAGCACACGCCGGCTTGATTCAACGTATTCGGTAATACGGGGCGGACCAATGATATACAAGGGGTCATCACGGTCAACCTGTGATGAAAGCATGAGCAGACCAGGTATGCCAGTAACGTGATCCGCATGAGTATGACTAACAAAGATAACAGATATTTTCTTCCATTTAAGATTAAGGGAGCGCAGGGAAACCTGAGTCCCTTCTCCACCATCAAAGAGGAACAACTCACCCTCACGCCGCAGTAATACTGAAGTGAGGTGTCTGTTCGGCAGAGGCATCATACCCCCGCAGCCAAGTATAAACGCTTCAAGATTCATAAGAGAACTATACGGTGAAACAAAATGTTTGAAAACCTGTTGTTCTGCCCCCTTTGTGTCAAGCGCTGGTTTATGGATATACTCTTATATGGGAGAAAGCTATGCGAGATTTAAAACGACTTGATGATGATAAAGAATATGTTCCAGCCAATGTGCTGGCAAGGCAGGGTGTTGCAGCGGTAGCTGGTATCGCCGGTGGAACAGCTCTGTTGGCTATGGGCGCGCTTCCCTCAATCGCGGGAATTGTCGTAGGAGGCGTTGCCACAGTAGTAGGTATTGGGTCGCTCATTTCCAAAGACCCTGATGATAAGAAGCCGGGTGCAGTGCTTACTGCGGCGGGTTTTCTGGCAATGGCTTCCAAAGTGGGAATCCCCGTGATAAGGCCGCTTGCCGCAACCTTCCTCGGAGTCGGCGCTATCGGTATGCTCGCCATGGGTGTCTGGAACGGAATCAAGTTCATCAAAGGGCTAAAGAAGAGAAGCAGTTGACGTATTTCTTTGAAACCTATGGCTGTCAGATGAATACCGCTGAATCAGCGGCTCTCACGCTGGTACTCAAGGAGCGAGCTTGGGAACCTGCGCTAGACAGGGAGCATAGCGATCTTGTGCTGCTCAACACCTGCTCGGTGCGGGCAACTGCTGAACAACGGGTGCTGGGGCGGCTTGCCCTGTACGAAGCGCTCAGGAAAAAGCCTGCAGCGCACCCGTTTACCCTGATTGTAACGGGCTGTATGGCGTCGCGTCTGGGGGAAAAGCTCCGGGAACGTTTCAGTGTTGTGGATTATGTGATGGGAACTTCAGCCCGCGCTCTGTTCCCCCGTATACTGGACGCCATTGAAAGCGGACAACGGTTTGTTAATGATGATGAAAAGCCGGCGTTTGCCTTTTCATCATCCCACCTCGAAGAAGGGCAGTTCCGCGCCTTTGTCCCTATCATGCACGGGTGTAATAACTTCTGCGCGTATTGCATTGTCCCTTATGTGCGCGGTCCAGAGGTCTCCCGCAGCCCTGCCTCTATTATGGATGAGATTCATCTGCTTGCTGAAAAGGGAGTGCGGGAGATCACGCTGCTGGGGCAGAACGTGAATTCGTACTGTTGGGGAAATGGCGATAATACCTTTGTCGAGTTCCCTGAGCTGCTGGAACGTATTGCCAGAGAAACCGAACAAGGCCCGATTCGCTGGATCAGGTTTTTATCAAGCCACCCGAAAGACCTTTCGTCCAGAGCTATCGCGGTTATGGCGGCGCATCCGACATTCTGTCGCCACATCCACCTCTGCGTTCAACACGGTTCCAATGCAATACTCGCGGCAATGAACCGCCGCTACACCCGTGAACGTTATCTGGAACTGGTCGCTGAACTGCGGTCAGCCATGCCGGACATCACGTTTTCCACAGACATACTCATCGGTTTTCCGGGTGAAACCGAGTCTGACCTTGAACAAACGCTGGAGCTTATGGATAGTACACGCTTTCTTTATGCCTATATGTATCACTACAACCCACGGGAAGGAACTGCGGCTTTTGAACTGCCGAACCGCATCCCTGAATCCATTAAACGGGAACGCCTTGCACGGGTTATTGCCTTACAAAAACAGCATACAGTAGAATTACTCCAATCGCGTCGGGGTAAACAGGTTAAGGCGCTGGTCGAGGGTGTTTCGCGCAGAAATGCCGATGAATTTATAGGGCGCACGGAACATGATGAGATGGTGGTTATGCCAGGTAGACAGGCTCGCTTCGGGTCTTTCGTCGAACTAACGCTGTCCAGTCTCAAAGGTAACACGTTCCGCGCAAAGGAGATTTTATGCTACGATTGATTGGGATGATTGCTATCATAGCTGTTATGTTGTTCTTCATTGTGCTTAATACCGGGGAAGCGAACAAGTGTGATATTAAGTATTGGGTTACTGAGACGGCTGTATTTAAACAGGTTCCGGTTTTTCTTACGGTCTTTATTTCTTTTGCCTTAGGTATGCTTTGCTCATTTCCGGTCATGTTCTTCATACGTCGCAGCAAGAAAATCAAAGCTGATCGTGATAAACAAAAAACAGCATTGCTGGGGGAGTCTCTTGATACTCCTAAGAAAAAGAAATAAGAGCGGGGTCTTTTGCGCGTTACTTATTGCTGCCCTGGGCCAGGCTGTTTATGCCCAGAACCAGGGTGCTTTTCTTGCCGAAGAAGTCAAGACCGCTGAAAAAATCATCCAAACTCCACAGGTTTCCGGGGCTGATAAACACGCCGCATTTCTACGGCTTGCGAAGCTTTTGCGCCTCTCAGGTAACATAGAGAAAGCCGCTGCCGCATGGACAGACGCGGCCTTTGCCGAGCCGGGTAAACGGGACGATGATGCCCTGCTTGAGGCCGCGTATTGCTTCATTGCCATTGGGGAGATGGAAAAAGCCGAAGCCAGCATCAAAACCGTATTGCTCACTGGTACAAACAGCGCTGCGCTTTTCAGGGCGCGATACCTCACAGCTCAGCTTCAGGCGTTCAGGGCGAGTGAAACCGCGTTACTGGTGAACCTTGCTCACGACGCTAACTATGAACGTTATAAACCTGCTATTTATTACACGATCTGGACAGTATCCCACGACGAGCGTTACAAAGCCCAGCTTCTGCTGGAATATCCCGGCAGTCCCGAAGCGCTCATTGTTAAGGGTGATCCAAGCGCTGTTGCCACGGACTCAGCCATGTGGCTGTTGTTTCCAGCGCGGGAACTGGTCAGCGTTGGTTCTGCCGCCCCAACAGCGTCAGAGACCACGCCCCGACCAACCCTTAGCCCAAGCGCCCAGCCAGGTCCCACAAGCGCCCAGCCAGCTCTTAGCCCAAGCAGTACTGTTTTGCAGACCGGGCTTTTCAGCGTGGAACTGAACGCCCGCGCCCAGATCGTCCAGTTAAACGCAGCTGGTTTTCAGGCGCTCCTTCAGGAACGAACCGTGAACGGACGCCAGTATTGGGCAGTGCTTGTGGTTCCGGGCGCGGATGCTGAACAAACCATGCGCCAACTCAAGCAAAAAGGCTTTGATTCCTTCCCTCGATAGCTTCCGCTTTCTTTGTATCGCATCGGGCGCTTCGACAGGTTCAGCAGACCGCTTGGTTCATTTCCCTGACTACCTAATGAGCAAGAATTCCACGCGGCGGTTTTTCCAGTAGTTATCCACATCACCAAACTCGGCAACAGGCTTTCTGCCGCCCATACCAATAGCGGTCAGCCGGTTTCGTCTTATGCCAAAGCTGACCAGCATCTCCACGACTGCCTTTGCCCGAGCCTCGCTCAGGGCAGTCAGCTCAGTCCCGTCAGAGGTGAGACTGCTGCGGTTGGCGTGTCCCTCAACCTGCACCCGGTAATCAGGGAATTTGTCCAGGATTTCCGCTACACGGCGTAACACTCGGTTGTTATTTTCTACTGTTTCCTGAGCAAGCCCCACGAAGTCCGCATAATCCCCCCTAAATATAATAGAAGGAACTTGTAAGCGCAGCCCTGCCTCTTCCCGAACAATCAAGACGTCAACCCCAATCGTGCTGTTCAAGCTGCTCATTTTGCCTTCGCTGTCTTCAGCGGTGAATATGGCCGTATAGTCAGACGCAGCCTGAACAAGTTCACCCCGCGAGCTTCTGCCGTTCCATGTAAGCCGACTCGGAGGAACGCCTGTACCGCCAAACCGGTAGAAAAGCTGGAACGGACTCTGAGGTTCTCGGATTTCAAGACTCCATGACACAATAGGGGACGCTGCCTGGACGCTAAGAAACATGGTAAGTTCATCATCAACCCCATCATTGTCCGGGCTGAAGTACGCTGGACTTGTCCTGAAACTAAGCACTGGCGCGGGCAGTTCCTCCACGATGACCGGTAGCTCTTCTTCCACTGGCTCTTCCACAATGCCAGAACTTTCTGTCAGTGAAATCGGTGTTTCACGGAGCCGCTGTATCCCTCTCACGCCAATACGAACCGGTGTGAGGATAAGAGCTTCCCACATCCCATGTTCTGTGAGGGTTTCCCCATGTTCAACGAGATAAAGCTCCCGACCTCCGTCATTTGAACGGAACTCCAGCAAAGTCTCCCCATTAAAGTCAAAGAACACATATTTCCCCATTCTGCCTATATTGGAAGAACTGAGTTCATAAGAACCGCTTGAGGAAAAGTACAGTTTCCCTAGAGAGCCGTTATACTCGGCTTCAATGTAGGATAAAGATGTGTTAAAAGACCCAGCCGTAGCAACGTCGCTTATCTTCTCGTAAACCCCGTCCCATATCTCGTCGCTCCCTATCTTCAGATTTACATCCTCAACAACCGTTACTCTAATACGCTTTGTTGAAGTTGAACTAAGCTCAATATCCACAGAACGCCCCAGCGTAGTAACGGAAATGTTCTGTCCGGCTATTGAAAGCCCGCTGCGGGTCATACTGGAACTCTGCCAGGTAAACACCTGCTGGGCTTCATCTCCATAAAAGACAAGCTCGCGGCCAAGCGGATCAAAATAGATATACTGGCGAGTATCCACCTTTCCCTGCGAGTCAACAAAATACCACAGACCCCCAATAAACGCCTCAAACGACTGGGAGCCGCCGTTGAGTACAGTCTGGATCGCGCGCTGTTCCACTTGAGACCCCAGTATCTGTATCAATTCGCTTTGCTCATAACGTTCCAGCGTAGAGTTATAGGTATACACCTTTTCCACCTGATCCTGCGGATTCATAGAATCCGGCAGATTCACAAAATCCTGCGGATTCATAGAATCCGACGAATTTGCTGGATTGAGGTTTTCATACACCAGTAGGGGGAAACTCGCGCCCCGCGCAGTTCCGCGCTGATACGCCTGATTCCGCGTGGTTTCCTGAATAGTAATGCTTCCCATTGTCTGTAGTTCAGCTATGGGGACAAATGGTTCCACGCCTCGTGTATGTTTAAACACGGTAAGAATATGCTCGCCGTGGTCATTCATACCGCTGAGGAGTACGGAGAGGCTGTGATCCCCGATGAGGTCCTTGGTATCCAGCGCTGCTGTCCACGGGCGGGTGATAGCAGTCTCTTTTGTCCAGAGCCGTTGATAAGCATCCCCTTGCTGCGCCAGATAGCTGAGGTACAACGGACCATCTGCTTTCGCGTTCCGGTATAGAAGAAGCTGCTCATCTCCGGGTATTTCAGGGTCAAAGTCATGGGTGAGGACGCTTACCAGAACTTCCCCTATATTCAGTGGAACCAGTATGGTATCTGACACCATGTTTTCGTCGGCTGTCTCAAGCGCTGGTTTTTCCGGCATGATGATCCGCGTATGCCGTTGTTCCGC
>JAIRMT010000110.1 GCA_031258505.1 Treponema sp. | reverse complement strand
TTCATGGGAATATGCACGAACTCGTTGTTCACCAGCCCTACGATGAGCTTGGTCTTACCAGCCATTGCCGCGTGAACCGCCGCGTTACCCAGTCGCTCGCAGTAGATTGAGTCAACTGGCGACGCGGGCGCGGAGCGGACAATGTAGCTGGGGTCGATGTACTTCAGGGTAATATCCATCTTCTTATCCGCGAAGTATTCGATGATACGGTCGCGCAAGTACGTACCGGCATCCGCCATTTTGAGGTTACCGCTGGCATCGGTCTTATGTTCGAGCAGCAACTCCTCCTGTAATATACCTTCGGCGAGGATGACGACCGCGTGCCGGCGTCTCCGCAGGCGTTGTTCGAGGTGGTGGAAGAAGCCGTTTTCGCCCTCAAGGTTGAACGGCACTTCGGGGATAAGCACGAAGTTGACCTCGTGGCTGGCAAGTGCGGTATGCACCGCAATAAAGCCGGATTCCCGCCCCATCAGCTTGACCAGACCGATGCCGTTCATTTGGGAAGTGGCTTCCATGTGCGCTGAGGCCACAACATCAACCGCCTTAGCGACCGCTGTATCAAAGCCAAAGGACTTCTGGATAAAGGCAAAGTCGTTATCAACGGTCTTGGGAATACCGATCATGGCGATCTTGAGCTTACGCCGCTCGATCTCCTCGGCAATATCAAGAGAACCTCTCTGGGTTCCGTCGCCGCCAATGGTGAAAAGCATATTGAGGTTAAGCTGCTCCATGGCGTCCACGATCTTGCCCACTTCCTTGCCGCCGCCGCGAGAGCTTCCCAAGAACGTACCTCCGAGCTTGTGTATGCTATCAACGTTTTCAGGGTTCAGTTCCCGCGGCGGGTACTGGTACTCGGGCAGGAAGCCCTTGTAGCCGCAGCGGATACCGGTGATGCGATGAACGCCGTAGCGGTGCCAGAGACAGCGGACTATGGCGCGGATCACGTCATTCATGCCCGGGCAAAGGCCGCCGCAACTGACAATACCGGCATGAACATGCGCCGGCATGAAGTAGATCATCTCACGCGGTCCCGCGCACTCAAGCACCTGACTGCGCTTGATTTCGTTTTGCGCCCCAAGCTCCACACTTGGGCTCATACAGATAAACTGGTCATCCGTAACATAGTTCGCCATCATGTCGCCCTCTACGCGGGACATCTCGATGGGTGATTTGTTGTTCCGCCTCCCCAGCTCTTCAATGGTAAAGTCAAACTCTTTCATAAAACTTGTTCTCCCTATCCTTGATATATATAGTGAATCATAATCTAGCATTGCATATCAGTATATAGTCTTTTTTTGATGTATCGATAAGAATCTTGAATATGATTGAACTCATCGTGTTTCTGGGAAACCCGGGCGCTCAGTATGCGCGTAACCGGCACAACGCGGGACGCCTTCTGGCCGAGTCCCTGGCGTTTTCTTCATCGCTGGCCTGGGGGCGCAAGTACAAGGGACTATACACGGCCTTTAATGGCAAGCACTTGCTCATGCCTGAAACCTTTATGAACCTATCGGGTGAGTCTGTGAGTGCGGCGGCCGCGTTCTTCAAGATTCCGCCGGAACAAATCCTCGTGGTTCATGATGAACTGGAACTGCCACTCGGTACAGCCTCGCTCAAGTTTTCAGGCGGACTTGGCGGGCATAATGGTTTGCGCTCGATTAAGGCGTGTCTCAATACCGCTGATTTCTGGCGGCTTCGTATCGGCATAGGCCGGCCCGCTTACAGCGACATCGCATTCTGGGTACTCTCGGACTTCACCGCCGCCGAAACCGCCATACTCAAACAGGCGTTGGAAGCCTGCACGGATGTCCTGCTCCATGTTCTGAAAGAGGAGCCAACATCCCTCTTGCCGGAATGGAACAAGCGCAACTGTTGCCTTGAAGTATAGTATAGATGTAAAGCCATGCCTCAAAAACGCCGATTTTCATAAAAGATTGTTTTTAGAAACGGAATTTCTGGGAACAATCCGGGCTTGCGGTTTAACCGTAAGATTCCGCACAATTTTTTTAGCAAGGATGCGTCTATGAAACATTCGAGACATTCTGTACCGTTTTTGAAACTCGTGGTACCGCTGGCGCTTATTACTTCCAGCTTCTCGCTTTATGCCCAGCCAATTCAGGAAGGAGTTAATCCGACACCTTCTCCAGCTACTTCTCCAGTGGCAGTTACAGCGCCGCCCCCGGCTTCAGCGCCGCCTGTTGCGCCAACACTTGAGACATCCCCTTTCGTGTTGAATAAACTCGCGCTGTTTTCTTCTGGGGTTGGCTTCTTTGAGCATAGCGGCATCATGGCCAATGATGCGGAAATAGTTCTGGCATTCAGCGTGGACGCGATAAATGACGTCTTAAAGTCATTGGCGGTAAGCGATCTGGGTTCCAGAGAACGGGCTATTGTTTATCCAGTGGATCAGCCGCTAGACCGCGCCCTGCAAAGTCTCAAGATCGATCTTTCAGGCAACCCCAGCGTGGCGCGTATACTTAATGGCTTGAAAGGCGAGGAAGTTGACGTATACGCTCCTAACCTTATCAGCGGACGAATCATCGCTGTTGAGGGCGAGGACGACCTACTCCTGCGCTACGCCACCAACACCACCGACAATTATGGCATTGGACCAGCAGTAACGCTCTACACAAACGCTGGCGTCAAAGTGATTCGGCTCTCCGAAGTGCTGGGTTTCGCGTTCAGGAATCAGGCGATTAACGATGACTTAAATCGCGCGCTTGACATTATTATGGCATCAAGCAACACCAATACGCGCAATCTCACGATTCAACTCAAGGGAAATACCACCCGCAAAGTTTCGATTAGCTATGTGATTCCTGCCGCAATATGGAAAGCCTCTTACCGGCTGGACTTGGTTGAGACGCCAAACGCCGCGTTCCAAGGCTGGGCTATTGTTGATAATGACAGCGACGTGGACTGGAATAATATCCAGCTTTCTCTGGTTACAGGCCGTCCAGTCTCCTTCATTCAGGAACTTTACGCGCCTTACCATGTGAACCGCCCCATTGTCCCGCTCGCAATCGCGGGAACTGCGGAACCAGCTACCTATGAGTCAGGGCGGAGTAGTTCCATTCTCTCGGTGAATGATGAAGCAATGGCATATAGTGCTGCTGCACGAGCGCCGGAGCCACAGGCGGAGCGGGCATCTGGAGGGACTGCAGCAAAAACCCTCAGCGCCGCGATTGATCTAATCACTCCCCAAGGACAGGATGTCGCCGAACAGTTCGAGTTCACCTTCCCCAATCCAGTGAGTATTCCGCGCCAGCAAAGCGCCATGCTTCCACTCGTGGAAACAAGGCTTGAAGTAACAAAAACCCTGATCTTCCCAGCCACTGCGCTGAATAACCGTACTATCCATCCCTTAGTGGGCGCAGAACTCATCAACAAAACAAGACTGACGCTCCCCGCCGGCCCTATCACGGTCTATGACGGTGGAACCTACGCAGGCGACGCGCTCGTTGACTTCTTCCCGCCTAATGAGAAGCGCCTCATCTCCTACGGGGAAGACCTCGCCACAAGCGGCAGCGTGTCTATGAGTAACAGCAGCCCCATAACCACTGTTACCATAAGCCAGGGCGTTATGACCATCAACCGGAGTCAGGACTTTGTTAAGACCTACACGCTGAAAAACGCCAGCGCTGAATCCAAACGCCTTGTACTGGAACACCCGATTACTTCAGGTGCGCGACTCGTCTCACCCACATACACCGAGCGTACTGATATGGTCTATCGCTTTACGTTGACTCTGGCGCCCGGACAGGAACTTTCTTATGAGGTTAAGGAAGAGAAGCCTGCGTATGAGCGGATCACTCTGGGACGGCTTCAGCCTGAGACCTTGTTGAGCTATTCTACCAACGGTGAAATACCTGCCGACGCGCGCGCGAGCCTGCAAAAAGCTGTGGAATTACGGCAGGCGCTTGATAGCGCCAATACAGCGCTTGTTGCGCTGAAAACAGAGCGGGAACGGATCGTTATCGAACAGCAGCGTGTCCGGGAAATACTGAGCGTCGTGGGGAACACAGGCCCCCAAGGAGAGGAATACCTCAGACGGTTGGTTTCTTACGAAGGCGACCTGGACTCGCTCAGTGAACAGATTAAGGGCGCGGAAGAGACGCTGAGAACAGCGCAAACTGATTACAATACCTATCTCGCCAATCTTATCCTTTAATAAAGAATCCCCGCCTTTCATGGCGGGGATTACATCCACTGTAAGGGCGCTGTCGCGTTTCATGTAAGCGCGTGGATTGAAACAAACAAATAAACAAACAAGGGCTTGCTGAAATCAATCAGCAAGCCCTTAATTTAACTCGTATCCTGATCCAGCGCTGATCAGTGTCCCGATCCAGCGCTGATCGGTGTCTCGATCCAGTGCGCGTAGAGGCCATTACGTTGCATAAGTTCCGCGTGGGTTCCCTGCTCTCCAATGCCCTGTTCCGTGAGTACGATGATGCGTCCGGCGTTTCTGACTGTTGAAAGCCGGTGAGCAATGATGAATGTAGCGCGGTTTTTAGCCAAGTCGGTCAGAGCCTCATGTACGATGCGCTCGCTTTCGTTATCTAGCGCGCTGGTTGCCTCGTCAAAAATCAGGATAGGCGGGTTTTTGAGAAACACGCGGGCAATGCTAAGGCGCTGGCGCTGACCGCCGGAAAGTTTCACACCGCGCTGACCAATGTCACTGTTATAGCCGTTGGGCAACGACATGATAAAATCATGGGCATTGGCTTTTTTTGCCGCCGTAATGATTTCCGCGTCATCCGAATCGGGTTTCCCATAACGAATGTTATCAAATACCGTTCCGGCAAAGAGGTAAACATCCTGCTGCACTACGCCGATATGCCGCCGCAGGGTTTGCAGATCAAAGCTGCGAACATCAACGCCATCCACCAGAATCATTCCGGCGTTCACTTCGTAAAAACGGGGAATTAACGCGCAGAGAGTTGTTTTACCAACACCAGAATGACCAATGATTGCCACTGATTCACCGGGTTTTATATCCAGCGAAATATCTTCAAGCACGTTTTTCCGATTCTGCGCCGGCGATTCAAAGTTCTGCGCCGGCGATTCAAATCCCTCGTCATACTTAAAACTGACATTGACAAATTGCACATGACCCTGAATCACCGCTTCGCTGTTTGTCAAACCGTTCCCGTAACCTGTTTCAGGCGCGGTTTCCATGATTTCCATGAAGCGGTTGAAGCCCGCAAAGCCATCCTGATATTGCTGAACAACAAAGGCAATCCGGGAAATAGGAGCAGTAAGATAACCTACATAAAGCAGGAATGTGATGAGGTCAGCGACATCCAGCAACTCGCGGCTAATCCAGAGACTGCCTGCGGCGACCACTGCCACTGTAATAAGCTGGGCAAAGAAATACTCCATGCCGGTAAAGTAAAACGCTTCGCGCTTGTAAATAAACGCCCGTCCCCGAAAGAACTGCTCATTGACCCCTGCAAACTTTTGCCACTCACGTTCTTCGTTGGCGAATGATTTTACCACGCGGATTCCTCCGATGCTGTCCTCCAGTTGAGCGTTAAGTTCTGCGAGGCGCTCGCGGTTATTCCGGTATGCGGCGCGCATCTTGCCCTGAAAGAACAGAGAATAAGCTGCCATCACTGGTAAAAAAGCGCATACCACCAGCGCAAGCCGGGAATTGATGTTCATCAGAATAATCAGCGCGCCAAGAAAGCGCAGGCCGTAAATCATTAGGTCTTCCGGTCCGTGATGATAGAGTTCCGCCAGATTCAGCAGATCATGGGTGATTCGGGACATAAGCGCGCCGGTTTTGTTTTTATCGAAAAAATTAAAGGGCAGCTTCTGGTAGTGTGCAAAAAGCTCATTCCGCATATCCCGCTCCATCCACGCGCCCATCTTGTGTCCCATATAGTCATAGAACAGGGCGCAGGCGGTCTGTACACTTATCAGCGCCAGCATTACCAGAGCGCCTCTCGACAAATCTTGCGTAACGCCGCCTAGCGCGTCCTGAGTAATATACCGGACACAGAGCGGCAAAATGAGTGAAATTACCGACACCGCAAGGGCGCAAGTAATATCCGCAACAAACAGTAGGGTATACGGTTTGTAAAATGAAACGAATTTTCCAATTCGGTTTCCCGATTGAGACATAAATTTCCTCCGCAGTGTTCGGACAAGCGCAACACCGGAGGCAGGTTTTTATATCGTGAAAGTTGCCAGCCGGATTAGCGCGTTGTCCTCGTGAGATTGAGAACCTTGTTTTGTGTGTTGTTTGCTTTCATTGAACGCTCCTTATGTTTGAGTTGTTTGTTTATACCATTGCGTACAAGTATAGGCAAGCCCGCGCTGATTCAGGATGCGCTCAAGGAATCCCGAATGAGCGCCGGCTGCTTCAGGGCAAGTCCGCGCTGACAAGGCGCAATGTCGAAGCGCCTAGCCGCGCCGGGCGCGCTCAAGCGCATCACGCGCCTGCTGGTTGCGGGGGTTGAGTTTAATCGCCTGCTCGTAAGCCTTAATCGCATGAACACGCTCGCCAGCACCTTCACGGCTCAGACCCAGACGATACCACCATGACGAATTATTCGGGTTAAGTTTGACCGCAGTGGTATAAGCAATATCTGCGTGGAAAAAACGTCCGGTCAGGTGGTATATCTCACCAACAAAGAAATAGGCAGTCGCGGTGGCGCTTCCCTGCGGAACCGCGTTAACGTAGCGCTGCATGAAGCTTAGGGCGCGTTCATAGTCTTTGAGATAGAAATAGGCTTCCCCCATGGTTTCAATAAGCCGATAGTCGGTATTTGCGCGAAGTCCGCGCTCACCCCACTGGATCACCTCAGAGTAACGTTCCTGCCGCGCCAATATCCAGGAGAGAATCACATAAGACTCGGAAGTGGCAGTATCACTGGAGATTTCGTCCATACAGCGCCGTATGGCCTCGTTATAGTATGGTATGGCTTCATTCATCTGGTTTCTCCCTTCCAGCTCTCGACCGATCTGATAGTTCTGTAGAGCGCTATACGGCTGAAACCCCGAAACACTGGCTGTTGTCTGCGCGAACACGCTTTGGTTCACGAGACACAGGACAAAAAGCATTGTACATAACTTCATATTTTCCTCGCTTCTTAACTTATCGGGTAACTGAGGCCATGAACCGATCCTGCAATAGGCGGCGTGGTTTTTTCGGCAAGCTCAGTGAGTATGTATGCCTAAGCGCGGCAACACAGGGTGTCATAAGTGTCAGACACTTTTCGGGAAGAGCTGGCGCGCGATTGAGAAGCTAACAGTATCTCCGCAAGCGTTAGTCAAGATTACCGTAATTCTGTATGTCTGGATTGTCTGCGTCTTCATATTGAAAAGGTTAAGCGATTTGTTATGAGACGCGCTGCTCGTGGGAAAACCACAAAGAGTTTTGGGAAAGAGACGCGGGAGCCTTATTGCTGAACAAACTATTTATGCCGCCGGTCAAGTTCGGCAAGCACTTCCGCAACGCTTACTTTTTCCCTGCTCATAAGCGCGGTGGTAAAGTACACAAGGTCTGCTGCTTCCCAGACGACTTCAGCGTGGCTGTTGGCAGTGCAGACTTCAAAGGCTTCTTCCATAAGTTTTTTGCGTACCTTGTCATTGTCCAGCGTTGCGGTGTACGAATCGGGCGGGGCGTTACGGAAACGTTCCTCAATGATGGATTGCAGAAACTGCCAGGTGAACTGTCGATCTGTACTGAAACATGACCAGCCACCGGTGTGGCAGACTGGCCCCGCAGGTTCCACCTCGGCGAGAAGCGCGTCGCGGTCGCAGTCGGCGCGGAGGCGAAGCAAGCGCAGGGTATTGCCGGAGCGCTCGCCTTTCATCCAGAGCGTGTTTCTGGTGCGACTGTGGAGACAGAGCTTACCCCGCTTGAAGGTTTCGGTTAGGGCATCACGATCAACAAAGCCGGTCATAAGTACCTGCCCATCTGGGGCTTGGGCAATGACAGGTAACATACCGTTACCCTTACGCCAGTTGAGCGAGCGCACAAAGGCGTCGGCAAGCGCGATCTTACCCGTATACAGCGCCATGCCGAGCTGCACATCACAGCCAAGAGCCGACAGAGACTCGATTTCATCAAGACTGGAAATCCCGCCTGCAACAGTAATAGCGCTGAATAGCACGGCTCGGAGGCGTTTTACGATTACGCTATCAATGCCGCTCATGGTTCCTTCTCGTTCAACGCACGTAAAAAGCAGTTCAGCGGCATACGGCTCCACAGCTTTGGCGCTGTCGATGAGTGGCAGACCGGTTCGCGTTTTCCAAGCATCCACCACAATTTCGCCATCGCGGGCGTCTACCGCTACAATGAGCCGCTCACGGCCTATCGCATTGGCGAACGTTTCAAGCAAAGCCGTGTTTACCCTAAAGATGTCCGCTTGCTTCGGATCACGGAACGCCTGCGAACCGATGATAATCTTTTTTGCCCCAAGTCTGATGAGCTGTTTTGCCTGCTCGACACTCCTGATGCCGCCACCAACGCGACACTCAGCTTTCCGTAAGAGCGATGTCAGCAGGCTGAAGTTGGAACCCTTGCCCATAGCAGCATCGAGGTCTATGAGCGCCACTTCTCCGTAACGGTTGAATTCAACAGCCAATTCTTCAGGGTTATCCCGCTGTAAGACCAGTTCCTGTCCCTGTTTTAACTGAACAACTTTTCCATTCTGTATATCTATAGAAGCGATTACCATCTGACACAAACTCCTTTTGCTTCAGCATATTTTTTGATTGCGGGAATGGTGGTCTTCCCAAAGTGCAGGAGCGAAGCCACCAGCGCGGCGTCAGCGTTTCCCCATGTATCGCAGGCTCCAGCCGCATCGGGCGGAAGCAGCACATTGGCGATCTGGTCAAGATTTCCCGCGCCGCCAGACGCGATAACTGGCACATGCACCGCATCAAGTATGGCACGAGTGAGCGCGAGATCATAGCCCGCGCCGGTTCCATCGGCATCTATGGAATTGAGCAGTATCTCCCCGGCGCCCAGTTTCACAGCCTGCTTTGCCCAATCAATAGCGTCGAGGCCAGTATCAGTTCTGCCGCCGTGAGAAAAGGCGTGCCAGACATTTTCGCCGACACGCTTCGCGTCTATCGATAACACCACACACTGGCTCCCATAAGCCCGCGCCATTTCGCTGAGGAGCGACGGGTTCTTCAGCGCTGAAGTACAGACCGATACCTTATCCGCGCCAGCGTTCATGGCGTCGCGCATATCGTCCACACTTCTTATGCCGCCACCTACACAGAGTGGGATGAACACTTCACGGGCAACCTGTTGCACCACATCAAGCAGAGTCGCCCTGCTCTTGTAGGAAGCGCCGATGTCAAGGAACGTCAGTTCGTCCGCGCCCTCGTCGTTATAGCGCCGCGCCAGTTCCACTGGATCGCCGGCGTCCTGTATGCCCTTGAACTTGACGCCCTTGACTACCCGTCCATCGTCAACGTCAAGACAGGGGATGATTCGTTTTGCTTGCATAGGTTTCCTTATACCCTTGAGAGACGCGAGTTTCGCATCGCCTGCCACAATAGCTCGTTAATCCGCGTTTCGTAATCTCCTCCGCCAGCTTTAAGCCGCGCGAGAATGGCAGTGTCGAGATTGACTTGCACCGCTTCTTTTTCCCGTATGAAGTATTCAGGATGCCTCGGTTTCATCCGGGCAAGCTGTTCATCGGTTAATTCGGGACAGTCCGAAATATCGGTATCCTCAAACGCGAGTATTTCGACAATCCGTTCATCTGATAAAGTATTTGAACTGCTCATAATAGCGTTGCGCCTCCTTTGGTTTCGCTTTTCTGGCAGAATAAATCCGTATTCTGCCTTTAACAACTGCGTCAATATAACATACATACAAAACAAGGACATCATTCACTCGCCCAATACCAATTTGACGTTAAAAAGTTTTCTAGCAGCTTTAAGCCAACGGCCCCTGACTTCTCAGGGTGAAACTGCGTCGCCGCCAGCGCCCCACGCTCTATTGACGCACAGTAGCGCAGATAGTAGTCGGCAGTGGCGGCTGTTACCGCGTTGTCCAGCGGGTCAGCGTAGTACGAATGTATATAGTAGAAAAACGAACCAACAGGTAAGTCTTTGAATAGCGAGGAGTCAGCCCGCGCTTCGGTGCTGTTCCAGCCAATCTGAGGAACCTTGCTCCCCGGAAAACGCCGCACCGTACCAGGTATCACGCCAAGTCCACGAACCAGCTTGCCATCTATGGGCGGCGCTTCCTCAGAGCTGTCAAACAAAAGCTGTAAGCCAATGCAGATGCCGAGAAAAGGTTTATCAGCGGCGAGCCATTCCTGTATGGCCTGCGCGTAACCAGAGCGCTCCAAAGACGCCATAGCAGTGGCAAAATGCCCGTCGCCCGGGAAGATGATTTTTTCATAAGCGGAGAACTGTTCCGGTCCTTCGATGAAACGCGCTGGAACGCTCAACCGCGCGAGCGCGTTCATCACTGAGCCGAGATTACCGGCTCCATAGTCAATAACACCAATCATAGCGTCTACGGCGTGGATGCCGTCTCCTTATCTATGCGTAACGCCATTCTTTCGCGCATGACGCAGCCAGTAAGCGCGGCGACGACCTCGCTCACGGCAAGCAGTCGCGCCTCTTTCTCCCCACGGCGCTTCACTTCAACCGAAGCCTGCGGGAGGGCGAGATTCTTGTCGCCAATCACCACGCGCAGGGGAATGCCGATGAGGTCGGCATCCTTGAACTTGACGCCAGGGCGCTCGTTACGGTCGTCAAGCAGAACCTCAATGCCTGCTGTCTCAAGCTCCTGTTCTAGCCGGTCGGTCGTTTCCTTAACCGCGCCATCGTACTTAATCGGGATAAGAATAACCTGGTATGGCGCGATGCTCATAGGCCATATAATGCCGTCGTCGTCGTGGTGTTCCTCGATAACTGAGGCCAGGGTACGGTCAAGTCCAATGCCGTAACTGCCCATCGTAGGCGTGTGCGACACGCCGTTTTCGTCTAAATAGCTCACGCGCATTGGTCGGGTGTATTTGTACCCCAGCTTAAAGATATGCCCCAGCTCATTGCCCTTTTTTTCGTAAAGCGCGCCGCCGCAGACCGGGCAGCGGTCCCCAGCTTTGACTGTGCGCACGTCTGACACCAGCCATGGTGTGAAATCACGTCCGCAGGCAACGTGGGCATAGTGCAGGTCTTTGGCAAGCGCCCCGCAAACCGCGTCGTTCATGGAGACAACAGTTTCGTCGGCAATGAGTGGAACCGTAAGCAAGCCGACAGGACCGGCAAAACCCACTGGAGCGCTGGTAACGCGCTCAACATCAATGTCAGACGCCAGCGTCAGTTCCGAGGCTTTAAGCAGGGATGCAAGTTTTTGCTCATTCACATCAAGGTCGCCGCGTATGGCCACGGCGAAGAAGGCTTCGGGATACACAGCAGGCGCTTCAGGCGCGGGACGCTGTTTCGCCAGTTTCGAGCCGCCGGGCGCGTTGCTCAGGTCAAGCTCAACGTTAATGGCGCGGTAGATCAGGGTCTTGATAAACGCCTTTGCATCGGTCTTCAAAAACGCGCACAACTCGACGATGGTCTTCACCTCCGGTGTAGCTATTTTTTCGATAGGCGCAAGCGCTGCTGCTGGAGCATTATCAGGCTTACACGCTGCCTTCTCCACATTAGCCGCGTAGTTACAGCCCCGGCACAGCAGGAGCGTATTATCGCCAACCTCACTTTCTACCATAAACTCCTCAGAACCACTGCCTCCCATAGCGCCGGAGTCGGCTTTCACCGCAATCACTGAAAGCCCACAGCGCTTGAACACCTTGCGGTAAGCCTGCCCCATGTCCTGATACGACTGGTCGAGACTGGCGTCGTCGATGTTGTAGGAATAGGCGTCCTTCATCACAAACTCTCGCCCCCGCATAACCCCATAACGCGGGCGCACCTCGTCGCGGTACTTGGTGTTAATCTGATAAAGCACGAGTGGCAACTGCCGATAGCTGGAAAGCTCGTCTCGCACAATGCTGGTGAACGCCTCCTCCGCTGTTGGCGACACAACAAAGTCAGTGCCAAGCCGATTTTTAACGCGCAACATGGCGTCGCCAAAGGTCTGCCAGCGCCCGGATTCCTTCCATAACTCGCCAGGCAGTACCACAGTTGGCTTGATCTCTAGCGCCCCAATAGCATCCATTTCCTGACGGATGATGGCCTCGACTTTTCTGAATGCCCGCAATCCCAGGGGCAGATAGGCGAATAATCCATTTGCCAGTTTTCGTATCATGCCTGCACGGAACATGAGCCGGTGGCTGACAATGACCGCGTCCGCTGGAACTTCCCGCAGAGTTGGTATAAAAGTTTGACTGAATCGCATAGTAGTCCTCATAGAGCATAGAATCGCGCTCAACACCGGCGGAATATGCCGCCGCCAGCCTTGAGCGACGCTTCCAGCATACCCGGCGCGCGGCTTGGGTTCAAGACCGCGCGGACAACATACAACGACCTTGCTCAGGAAGAATACGTCTTCAAAGCATGGCAAGCTGGGTGTCTGGCGCTACGGCAAACTTTAGCTTTGAATTACTGGGCAACAGCGTGTCTTCACAAACCAGTGAGCGTGTAGTAGATTTGGCGGCATGATTGCGACACAAACCGAAGGACAGTTACTTTCCGAAAAGCTGTCCTTTGAGATTAAGAACTGCTGGGAAACAGCGAAACCAGAAGACTTCCCAAAGATACACCTCTTCGCGGAACAGTATAAAGCGTTCCTGAACAAGGGGAAAACCGAGCGCGAGTGCGTGAGACAGTGCGTGGAGCGGCTTGAGTACGCGGGCTTCATCAGCCTTGATAAAGCGCTTGCTCAAGGCGGGCAGTTTGCCCCGGGCGCCAAAATTTATCAGAATGTCAGGGAGAAAACCCTGCTCTGTGCGGTTCTTGGCGAGAAGTCCTTGCACGAAGGCGCTAATATCCTGGGCGCGCATATTGACGCCCCGCGTATGGACCTGAAAACCAATCCGCTCTATGAGGATTCTGGATTTGCCCTGTTCGATACCCACTACTATGGTGGAATCAAGTATTACCAGTGGACAACTATTCCGCTTGCTCTGCACGGGGTGGTGTTTACCCGAAACGGGGAAAGGCAAGATATCTGTATTGGTGAGGACGAGAACGATCCAGTCTTTACGATTACCGATCTTCTGCCGCATCTGGCGCGGGAACAACTCAAAAAGGAAGCCTCGCACTTTATTGACGGCGAAGACCTTGACGTCCTGGCTGGTTCCAAGCCCTATCGGGATGAGAAGGCTGAAAACAAGGTGAAACTTGAGGTCTTGCGGCTTTTGTATGAAAAGTACGACATGGTTGAGGAAGATTTCGCAAGCGCGGAACTGGAGCTTGTGCCTGCTGACAAGGCCCGAGACGTTGGTCTTGACCGGAGCATGATTGGCGGCTATGGGCATGACGACCGTTGCTGCGCCTATGCTACGTTTAGCGCGCTGCTTGAGCTTGCCGCAGCGGAGGCGCGGCCTGCAAAGACCATACTCTGCTTTTTAAGCGATAAAGAAGAGATCGGTTCCACAGGCAATACCGGCGCGGACGCTCGCGTCTTCGAGAACTTCATCGCAAGCCTTTGCGCGAAAACCATCGACGCTTACACCGAGATGGACTTGCGTCTTGCGCTGAGTAAATCCTCCATGCTTTCGGCTGACGTAAACGCGGCCTTTGACCCCAACTACGCGGACGTGTACGACAAAAAAACCGCATCGTGGTGCGGTAAGGGCATTGCTCTCTCCAAGTACACTGGTTCAGGCGGCAAGTATGGCGGCAGTGAGGCTAACGCCGAGTTTTGCCAGAAAGTGCAGGCTCTGTTTAACCAAAACAAGATTCGCTGGCAGTACGGGGATTTGGGCAAGGTAAACAAGGGCGGCGGCGGAACCATTGCCCTGTACGCGGCGCGTTTGGGGATGGATGTTCTGGACTGCGGCCTTCCGGTCTTGTCCATGCATTCCCCCTTTGAAGTGATAAGTAAGATCGACCTGTACACGGCGTATCAGGCGTATATCGCGTTCCTGCGGGATATGTGATCGACCTACAGCATAGGCGCGCATGGTCCCATGCACGCTTACGCCGTCTAGGATAGAGCGACTATTCAGCCTAGGATAGAGCGACTATTCAGCCTAGGATAGAGCGACTATTCCGTCTAGGATAGAGCGACTATTCCGTCTAGGATAGAGCGACTATTCAGCCTAGGATAGAGCGGCTATTCCACCTAGGATAGAGCGGCTATTCCGTCTAGGATAGAGCGGCTATTCCGGGCTGATTGGACTAAAACCACTGATAGAGTGATTAGAGAAACCACGGAGTGTTAGTTACCAATCCCGTTTCCTCCGTGTTACTCTGTGTCCTCTGTGGTGAATCTCATATCAAGTTGTTTAGTCAAGCAAGGCGCCTTTATTGCAGTTGGTCGAGTTCCCAGCGGGCGCGATTGCGTACCGCCGTCGGGTTTGTGTTTGCCAGAAGCGCAACCAGTAACTTTGTTCCAGTGGCGCTGAGGATTGGGCCGGAAAAGCGGCAGAGCGAACCGATAGCGCCGGCTATGGCGACAAGCACTTGAGGGTCCCGTATAGTGTTAAGGCTAAGAATCACGCTGGAAAAGGCGGTCATCGCAAGGCCGTCCGGGTCAACACTGATGCGGCCAATGGATTCAGCGGCGGCGGCTTTCACCAGTGGTTCTGGCTCATTGTTAAACAGATCGACTAAAAACGGGACAAGCTCCATAGAACCAAAGGAACCTAGAAGCCGCGCTGCCTCAACCCGGTAATTCACCTGCACCGGCGGTCTGATGGTCGAAGCGCGCGGATTGTTCCTCACGCTGGCGGCGACCTCCATCAAATAGCGGGTGAAGGCTTTTTCATCTTCCCCAATCTGGCCTTTGCTTATAGCCTCATTGATGCGGCTAAACCTGAGCTTCAACTCGCTGTCGCTGAAACGATAATCGCCGCGTGGCGGGAACTCGCCCAGGTTATACAAAGCGCGTTGAACTAGCGTGTCTGACACTGCTTCCGGTGTCAGACACGCGTCTTCAAAGCGATAGGCGTAGAATACCCAGTCTTTGCCGCCTGAAAACAAGAGGCCGTTATCGCTCCATGCGGAAAGCGAAGACGCGCCCACAAGCCGAAAAAACCAGCGCCGCTCTCCATCCTCGCTAAACCCGGCCGCGCCGGCCATGGCAAGCGTGTATATACCCCGCTCGTTGTAGCGCATGATAAGTTCCGTATCGTCTTTTGCCAGCTCTTCTGGCTGAATGTTGCTCTGTCCGGTCCAGAGGATGTTCCCTTCAATTAAAGAAAGGAGCAACACCTGGCCATCCACCAGGGTTATGGCGACTTTATCCGTGGGACCGTCGGTGTTCTGCCTGTCAAGCGCCGCTTTTGGGGGGGCGGGCAATGCCGGAAGCTGGGGATAAGCGGCGCTTCCGTTGATTTCCATAGCGCCGCTTTTGTAAAGTATGAGTACCGGCGCTTCTTCACCATCTCCTGACAGGGGAACAAGAGCAGCTGCTTCATCACTCAGTTCATAAGAAATGACCTTGCCAAATGCGCTAACACGGAGTAGTTCACCATTGGCAAGCGCCATAACAAAACCGCCCTGCTTATCAGACACTGGCGCTATGGCTATTGCGCTTTCCAGCGGCTTGCTCCAGAGCGGATGACCTGTCGGCGTGTAGCAGAACAGCTTCCGCGCTGTTGCTGCGAATATCCGGCCATCCCAGCCAAGCAGCACCGGCGCGACAAGGGGTGCGCCCAGATTGATTCGCCATAATTCCCGCCCAACGCGATTTAGCGCAATAAGGTTCCCGTTTGTTCGGCAGATGTAGCTTATTCCCTCTGGCGTTCTGCTGAGATGGGGCGTGAGTCGCCCAGGCGTGGTATATGTCCACAGGGGTTTGCCGTCTTCGGTGTAGGCTCTGACGCTCCCGCCATTACATACCACTACAACCGCGCCATCCTGCACCAACGGCAGACCAAGCGCCGATGCGCCCAACGCCACTTGCCATACTGGTCTGGCAGTGAGGAGCGCAATGCTCCTGCCTCTTGACTGTGGTGTCAGAGACCCCACGATCAGGGTAAACATGATGAACGATAAAAGATGTTTTTGATAACACATAACCTTAAACTCCTGTATGGGTGAAAACCGCAAGACTCTCAATATGAGGCGTATGCGGGTAAAAATCATAAAAGGTCAGAGACCTTAGCCGATACCCGCCGGAGAGCAGTTCCTTTGCGTCCCGCGCCAGTGTCGCCGGAGAGCAGGACACATAGGCCAGCAAGGGAAGAGCAGCCCGGGCAAGCCGTTTCCGCAAAAGCGGCGACAGCCCCTGACGGGGCGGATCAAGCACAACAAAACCATAGTCAAAAGCAGATGCCCGCGCCCAGTCATCCGCACTTTGGGCAAAGTAGCGGAACGACGACTGAGCCCGTGTACCTTTGTTCCGCGTGTTCTCCCGCGCAAGGCTTATGGCGACCTTGTTTTGCTCAATCAAGTCCATGCGCGGGAAAGGCAGAAACGCGGCAAAGGTTCCCACCCCGCAGTAAATATCGGCAGCACTCAACGAAGTATCCAGCTCGGCACTGACTGCAAGCAAGTCCTGAATAAGCGCCTCAAGCATAAGCGCGTTACTTTGAAAGAACACGCCTGCGTCCATAAGCACGTACCGGTCAAGGATAGGGACAGCGCCTCGACTCTTGCCGCCTTCACTCAGCAGTATATCGCCGCGAGCGTATACGGAGAAACGGTCTTTTTCAGGCGGCGGCGTAAGGCGCTTACCTGTCAGCGCCTGCCGTATCAGCGGGTCAGCTATGGGGCAGTCAGAGACACTGACAAGCGTATCGCTGTTCCTCTCCTTGAAGCCCAGCGCCATTTTCCCCGAACCCTCACGGATATAGTGAAACTGGAAGCGATTTCGGTACTCAAAAGGTGGAGAAGACCGAACTGTGATCGCCGGAAGCATCGATATGCCGCCGATGTGCGTAAAAGCGTCGCGCAGGATATGTTCCTTTTCAGTAAGCTGAGTTTCGTAGGCAATATGCTGAAGCGAACAGCCGCCGCAGGTCTGATGAAACGGACAAAACGGCGTAACCCTTTGCGGTGAAGGCGCTATAAGTTCCAGCGCCTTTGCTCTTGCCCAACCCCGATGCTCCTCGTATACGCGAGCCAGCAGCGTATCGCCTGGACAAGAGTTATCAATAAAGACACTCTGTCCCTCATAGCGGGCAAGCCCAGCCCCGCCTGCGACAAGTTGTTCCACCTGCGTGGAAAAAATAGTTCCAATACTCATAAGTTTAATCTACCATAGATTGCAAGAGCTTACCGATAGAGGATAGAATGTTCACATGGATGGCTTAAAAACACTGGAAACGAACGCGCCTGGTGAATCATGCTCTACGCAATGGTTAAGCGCCGATGACGGGGCAAAACTGTTTGTAAGAAACTGGATACCCAGACCGACGATTCCACCACGCGCTATCGTACACATTGTACATGGCATGGCGGAACATTCCCTGCGTTACGAGCGGCTGGCGCAGCGGCTCAACACAGCGGGAATCGTGGTCTGGGCTGCTGATATGCGGGGACACGGCAGAACCGCCGACCTTTCCGTAAACGATGCAGCGCGAGGCGGCCTCTTGGGACATTGCGCGGATAAGGACGCGATTTCGCGTATCGCCGCTGATATTGACGCGCTCAACCGCGCCATTGCCAAGCAGTACCCAAATACGCCGCTCTTTCTGCTGGGACATTCATGGGGTTCATTCCTCGTTCAGAACTACATCGAGACTTATAGGCGCCAGCTTGCTGGCTGTATTCTTTCTGGCACACGGGGACCTGATGGCCTGAAGATCAAAGCCGGAATGTCGCTTATGACCGCGTTCGCCATCCTGTATGGCCGTAAAGGTTCGTTTCTGGCACAAGCTATAGCCAATGGTCCCTACAGCCGGTCCTTCAAGCCCACCAGAACCGCCTTTGACTGGCTGTCGCGGGACGAAAAAGAGGTTGACGCCTATATCTCCGACCCATTGTGCGGTAAACTCTGTTCAAGTGTGTTCTACCGGGACCTGCTTTCGCTCTTGAACAAGATACATAAGCCAGAAGCTCTTGCCGCCATAAAGCGCGAGCTTCCCATCTATATATTTGGGGGGAGTAAAGACCCGGTCGGGGATATGAGCAATAGTCCTACCGCTCTGGTGAACGCTTATCGGTCTATAGGCATACAGGATTTGGAATTCGTGCTGTACCCTGACGCCCGGCATGAAACACTTAATGAGACTAACCGGGAAGAGGTAACTGAAAACTTGCTTACCTGGATTCTAAAACATTGTTAGAGAGGCTTCTTTCTTGCGCATTCGTTATTCTACTGAAAAAAATGGAAGGCCCGTTAAAAAAGCGATTGTCTATACCCAAGATGAGCACGGTATTGCTCTTTCAAAAGTGGATACTGACGCGGTGATGATTATCAAACGCCTGCGGGCCAATGGTTTTGAAACATATATTGTCGGCGGCGCGGTTCGAGACCTGATTCTCGGACAGGCGCCAAAGGACTTTGACATCGTAAGCGCCGCGAGTCCCGCCCACATCCGCAAACTCTTCCGTAATGCGCGAGTCATTGGACATCGCTTCCGGCTCGTTCATGTGGCGCTTGGCAAAAAGCTCTTTGAAGTTTCCACGTTTCGTTCCCTCAAAGACGGGCTCACCAGTAACACCTATGGCACCATTGAGGAAGACGTACAGCGGCGAGACTTTTCCATGAACGCGCTGTTCTATGATCCAATCGAGCAACTCGTCATTGATTATGTGGATGGCATGAAAGATATATGGAAGAAACAGATTCGACCTATCATTCCCCTGGCTACCATATTTACCGATGATCCGGTTCGCATGATCCGCGCCGTGAAGTACAGCGTTACAACCGGCTTTCACATTCCCTTTCAGGTTCAGTGGAAGATACGGCGGCAGGTATCGCTTCTTTCGTCAATATCGTCTTCCCGTCTCACCGAGGAAATTTTTAAGATTATCCATTCGCCCCATGCCGCCCGTATCATCGAAAACCTCGACGCCTTGGGCATCTACGCCTATCTCCAGCCAAACGCCGCAACTCGTATGCAGAATCACGAGTTCCGCACTCAATATCTGCAGCGCTTTGCCGCTAAAAAAAACTGTATGGAAGCGGCGCTTGCCGCGCTTGTCGCAACTTTTCTCGAAAACGATAACAGCACCCTATGGGACGAAGCCCATTTCAAAGAGGTCTGTCTAGCAGCGCGCAGCTTTATCCTGCCCATGAACCCGCCCCGCGCGCTTCTGGACCGGGCTGTGCGCCTCTTGTTCAAGGAACACAACGTCATTGTGAAACGAGCGCCCTGGTTTGCAAGCAAGCCGTACAAGCGCGAACGCCCTGTAAACCCTGATACCAATGCCTAAACTGAATCTGCAAGCAGAACTCAATCCCCCGCAGTTGCAGGCTGTAACCCATGTTCACGGACCGCTTCTCATCATTGCTGGCGCGGGTTCAGGCAAAACGCGGGTCATCACCTACCGTATCGCTCACATGCTTGAGCGTGGAATTCCCCAATCCGCGATTCTGGCGCTCACCTTCACCAACAAAGCAGCGCGGGAAATGGAAACGCGGGTCAAGGAACTGACCGCTCGAAAGCTCCAGAGCCTTACGGTCAGTACGTTTCACGCCTTTGGGGTAAAAATCCTCCGTGAAGAGATAGAACGCCTGGGCTTTCGGAAGAACTTTTCGATCTACGACGAAACCGACCGTAATCAGCTTCTCAAGGACAGTATGCGGGAACGCGGCCATTCACTCGAAGGAACCGACCTCTACGCTTTAGGCCAGTTGTTTTCCAATGTGAAAACCAAGCGCGTCCGCTGGGGTGAAGGCGCTGACCTCAGCCTCGAAGACGTGTATACCGAGTACCAGAACAGCCTGAAAGTGTTTAACGCAGTGGACTTTGACGACCTCTTAGCCCTGCCTATCAGCATCTTTGAACAGTTCCCAGACGCCCTTGAAAAGTACCGCGCCCGCTATCGCTACATCCTCGTTGACGAGTTTCAGGACACCAGCCTCATCCAGTATCGCTTGATGAGGCTTTTGGCTGACAAAAACGTCTGCGTGGTTGGCGATGACGACCAGTCGATCTACTCATGGCGCGGCGCGAACTATGAGAACTTACTCCAGTTCGAGCGGGACTTTCCCGAAACCGTTGAAATCAAGCTGGAACAGAACTACCGTTCCACCACCACGATCCTTGAGGCTGCAAACGGCGTCATTGCTAACAACACCAATCGTAAAGAAAAGGCGCTCTGGTCAGGCAAGGCAGGCGGTAAGCCTATCGCCCTCTATTACCCGTCCACTGAAAGCGACGAGGCTGGCTTCATCGCCTCTGAAATAAAAAAAATGCGTTTCAACGAGCATCGCAAATACGATGACTTCGGCGTGTTAATCAGAACCAACTCACTCACCCGCGCCATTGAAGAAGCCTTTCTCGCGGAAGACATTCCGTACCGTGTTTCAGGCGGAAGCAGTTTTTTCCAGCGCAAGGAAATCAAGGACGCGCTCTCCTACCTCCGCGTCATTGCCAACCCTGATGATGACGTCAACCTCCTGCGTATCATCAACACGCCGCGCCGAGGCATTGGCAAAAGTTCCATAACCCAGCTCACCGGCCTTGCGCGTAAAAACAACTCGTCCATCTGGGACGCGCTAAACCGCCTGCGTTATGCACAGGACACCCTCTTCACCGAAACAAACCGCGCTGACCTAGACGACTTCGCCAGCCTCATTGAACGATACCGTGAGAAGATACTGGGTAAACGCGGACTCTCCGCTCAAGTTCACGCCATGGTGGATGAAATTGATTACTGGAGCTACCTCGTTAGTGAGCATAGTAAGGAAGAAAAAGTCGCCCGCTGGAAGTTTGCTAACCTCAACACGCTAGTTCAGTCCATTGCCACTTGGGAACACGACCCGGACAACCTTGATCCCACGCTTTTCGCCTACCTCAACCGCGTGAGCCTCATCACACAGAACGAAAGCGACGATCCGCAGGACAAGGGCAAGGTAACCATCTCGACGATTCATGCTGCCAAGGGGCTTGAATACCCGGTTGTCTTCATTGCTGGCGCGGAAGACGGCATCATCCCCCACGCCCGCAGTCTTGAGGAGGGCGACAGCGATTCCGGCGTTCTCCCCATTGAGGAGGAGCGCCGCCTTTTTTATGTGGCTATCACCCGCGCCCGCGACAAGCTCATCATCACCAGTTGTCTTCACCGCCGCCGCCTTCAGAGCGAGACCGACTGCTCCCCATCGCCCTTTCTCGCTGAAATACCTAGCCATTTGATAGAAGAAAACGCGTCTGAAGAAACAGAGGAAGATGATGCCCAAGCCGCCGCCAAGTTCTTTGCCCAGCTCAAAAGCCGCTTCCGCTGACGCGCCATTGAATTTTTTTTGAAAAGTTCTTGACATTTCTTTGAAGGGTTCTATAATTATTGATAACGGATGAGTCAGCAGTCAAAACTAAGAGGCTAAACGTTCAAACGAATATGGCAAGCGTCGTAGCGATTAGTCTATGCGCGGCAGTAAATAAACTAAATCGTTTGACAAATATGGCAGTAGTTGAAACGAGGGACTCATCCGTTATAACGGACGGATCAAAAGTTGAAACGGGCGAGTTAAAAATTTCAACGGGCGAGTCAAAAGTTGAAACGGGCGAGTTAAAAATTTCAACGGGCGAGTCAAAAGTTGAAACGGGCGAGTCAAAAGTTGAAACGGGCGAGTCAAAAGTTGAAACGGGCGGATTAAAATAGGAATTGCCTCTCATTCCTCTTTACAACCTTAAGCGCCAAGGCGCAGTTTGCCTTTGACTCAAGAGAATTGCTGGTGTCGAGTGTTAGGCAGGGGATTGAAGAAATCAAGCGCTACTAATGCCGCCCATCATGGCGCCAATGCGGCGCTCATCGGTCTTGGCGGCGTTCACCACGCCTACTATAGCGCCTTTGGACAGCGCGGCAATGCGGTCGCTGAGGCTGAGTAACTCGTCCAGCTCAAACGATACCAGTAAGACTGCCCGTCCCTTGTCCCGCTCCGCGATGATACGCTGGTGTATGTATTCTATAGCGCCTACATCAAGACCGCGCGTGGGCTGTACCACAATGAGTAAGCGCGGTGAAAGGTCGAGTTCACGGGCAATAATAAGCTTCTGCTGATTGCCGCCAGACATACTCCGTGTCAGAGTAGCGCCGCCGTTTCCAACGCGTATGTCGAACTCCGCGATCCGGTCTGCCGCGTGCTTATATATAGAAGGAAACCGCAAAAAGCCAAAGCGGTTTGTGAAGCGCTTTTCTCGAAAGGTTTTGAGGATAAGGTTCTCGTCAACACGGAAGTCCAGCACCAAGCCATACTTATGGCGATCCTCCGGCACTAAGCCCATTCCTTCACGGATGCGCTTGCGGATGCTCTCATGGCTGATGTCTTTACCATTGAGCAGGATACGTCCGCTCTTCACCGGCTCCAGACCGGCAATGGCGGCAACGAGTTCGGTCTGTCCGTTTCCATCAACACCCGCGATCCCCATAATCTCGCCGGCAAGAACATCAAGCGAAAGTTCACGCACAGCCGGAACTCCGCGCGCCCCCATAACTGTGAGGTTTTCTATCCGCAGAACCACGCCTCTGGGTATCGCTGGTTTTTTGCCAATGCGGAAACTCACGGCGCGTCCTACCATCAGTTCGGCGAGTACGTCTTCAGAAATCTCGGTGTCAGACATTTTTACTGTGGCGATATGCTTTCCCCGCCGCAGTATCGTACACCGGTCGGCGATGGCTTTTATCTCCCTGAGCTTGTGCGTGATAAAGATGATGGTCTTCCCTTCACTCTTGAGTCTGTGAAAGATCGTCAGCAGTTCGTCGATCTCCTGCGGCGTGAGTACCGCGCTTGGCTCGTCAAAGATGAGGATATCCGCGTTACGGTACAGAATTTTGAGTATCTCAACCCGCTGCTGCATACCGACAGAGATGTTTTCAATACGCGCCTTTGGGTCAACAGCGAGGCCGTAGCGTTCTGACAGCGATGTTACGCGCTGGTACGCGCTTTTCAAGTCGAGCTTGCCCCATTTGTCGCGCGGCTCCAGCCCCAGCACGATGTTTTCTGTTACCGTGAAGTTATGCACCAGCTTAAAATGTTGGTGAACCATGCCGATTCTAAGCGCGCTTGCATCATTGGGGCTGCGGATACGCGCCTCATGGCCTCGTATCCTAATAACGCCCGCGTCCGCTTCATACAGGCCGAACAGTATGGACATAAGCGTAGACTTTCCCGCGCCATTCTCTCCCAAGAGCGCATGAATCTCGCCTTCCTCAACCTCAAAGCAAACCCGGTCATTGGCAATGACTCCCGGAAAGACTTTGGTAATATCCAGCATTTCAATAGCTTTAGCCACAACGTATCCTTTATAGTGAATAAGTTGAATACTAAGTTACAAGCGCGTCTCTGACAAGCAGTATATAGGTATGTGGGACCTTTTTACGCAGTATGTTTTCTGTAAAATTGGCGGGGCTGGATAGAAATAGTATCACTATCGCGCCTGCTACTGTAGCATATAAGCGAAATTTAGTGTATAAGTTTCATATTATGAAGAGAAAATCGTTATTTTCCCGATCTAATTGGGATATTTTTACGCACTTGTGGCTTTGTGCGCTGGTTTTTTGCAGGATAGCGTCGCTTGGAGCCGCGCCGCAGACACTTTCGCTTGAAGAAGCAGTGGAAATGGCAGTGGCGCAGAGTCTGAGCCTGCAAAAAACCGGCATTGACGTCGCCACAGCGGAGTTTGCGGCAAAAAGTACCTGGTCAGAGATTCTGTCAGTGGTTAACCCAAGCCTTTCACTTAGCTATGGGGATAACCTGTTCAGCGGCGATGGGTTCCAGTTTGATAAGGCCAATGGCAGATTCAGCATTCTGACTGGAGTGAACATCTCCTTTAACACTGGCCTTCCTCAAACCATGCGGCTCACGAGTCTGGCTTATCAGAGTCAGCTTCTGACGTATGAAAATGCGCAGCGGGTGGTGGAGCGCGATGTAACAAGAACCTTTTACAGCAGGATCG
>JAIRMT010000163.1 GCA_031258505.1 Treponema sp. | reverse complement strand
CCTAGCAAGGTATCAATCCTTAATACTATACAGTTCCTCGCACATTCATCTATAACTTTATAAAGTCCATCTAATATAACCCTTTCAAAAATTCCGTGAATTCTATAACCGCGCTTTCCTCGTCGCCGTTATTTTCAAAAATTTTATGCGCCGCTTTTTCATAAGTTTTCATTTCTTTCGCGTATTCTTCCACAGCCCTCGCGTTCATGTCAATCTCCAAGCCGCTATTCTCGTCTTTTAATACTAAACGGTGAGCGCGATTTGAAACATCTTCCATGATTAACCGTATGTCTCTTTTTATTAAAATTACCACGCCTAATTTTCGGAGCAGCGAACCAGATTGGGGTATCAGAGCTACTTCCGCGCCTGTCGCAATTATTGCCGGCGTCTCTAGCAAAGCAATATCTATAATGACATTTTGTTGTTCTCTGTAAAATCGCTGTATAAACGATGGACGAAAAATATCAGCGGCGTTAGCTAACCCTATTTTATCTGTTACCATTTTATCGGTATCGTAAAAAGGCATATTCATTGCTTCCGCCGCTCTCTTGCCAAGAGTGGTTTTTCCACTGTTCGGAAGTCCTATCAAAATAATATGATTCATATTAGTCAATCCTCCCATTCTTTTATTTATTATACAATACCGCGACTTGTCCGTTTTCAGGCTGAAGCCGCTCAAAGATGAACGACGCGTTTGTCGAGGCGCGCAGCGGTTTTACACGTTTCCTGCGCGCCCGGCAAGCGCGTCATCAGCGGCGCTTTACGGTGTATAGAGCGCGATCAGGAAATGACTACGCTTTGTATCCCAGACCAGGGTCCTTTCCCGCCTATGCCATTTTCCCAGCGCATTATGAAATAGGCGCGCTTCCCGGCATCCTCGCCTTGAAAGGTATGTTTCCACGGCGACGCGGTATTGACTTCACTGTGGATAAACTCATCAGGGTTCACCGGCGCGGCTTCGCTGATAGTTCGGAGGATGTACCGAACTTCAACGCCATGATACTTACCTTTCCCCCGGTGCGAACTGTTCTCAATCCGATAGGGGCAGCGTACTATATGCGCAGCCGCATCAACCTCAATGGTGAAATCCACATGATCAGTCGGGTCTGACTGCGGCGTGCGGGTTCGGTCGTGAATCGGTATGCCATAAAGCTCCCGTACCTCATCGGTCATGGCGGGGTGCGCCTGCAGACGGGCGACATAGCTTCTTTCGAGAGTGCGCAGCGCGGCTTTTGCCTTGTTTTTGGCAATGGTGTTCAGTTTGCTCCTCGCCGGAGTTTGGCATAGCTCATACGCCGACTTAAAAACGCCTGTCGCGGTCGAGAGCGCGGTGTTTTCATCCTGAGACAATCCATACGTTGCGCCGGTGCTTGCGCAATTCGTATTGAAGTTTTCACTCCATACGAGAAAAGCTGCTTCGCTAGAGCCCATGAAATGCTCTCCACTCATTCTATTACTCCTTTAATGTTAATATAAGACAAGTATAGTACGTTTTATCAAGCGCGGCAAGAGTTTACGCGAAAAAGTTAAAATTTTGATAGGGCGAATCAAAGTGTTTCGCCAATGAATCAAAGTGTTTCGCCGCAGCGTCGCCCTGCACTTCCGGATCACAAGGGCGGCAAACTCAGGCGCTTCATCCCTTTATCCCTGAATTGACTACACTCTGTACAAAATATTTTTGACAGAAGAAGAATAGCACAATGATAACACAGATGCTGACCACATTGGCCGCCATGATCGCCGGCACATTTGACGCCTGCTCATTGGAAAAATACTTCACGGCAAAGGGCAGGGTGAAAAGGGCGCGGCTCTGGATGTACAGAAGCGGGCGCTCGTAATCGTTCCATGTCCACAAAAAGTACATGAACAGAAGCGTTGCTATGGACGGCTTCACGCAGGGAAGCATGATGCGCCAGTAGATGATTGGGTGGCTGGCGCCGTCTATTTTGGCCGACTCCATCAATTCGTTTGGCACGGCTATCATTGCCTGACGCATCAGCATCACGCCAAACGCGCCGCCAAAGAACAAGGGCAGCCACAGCGCCGTCAGGCTATTCACCAGACCCAGCGCGCGGTAGATAATGAAGGTTGGTAACATGGTTACCATGCCAGGAATCATAGTGGTGGACAGCTTTACCAAAAACAGCTTGTCGCGTCCGGTGAAGTTAATCTTGGCGTAGGCATAGCCGGCGAGGGTGCAGGAAAAAAACGTGCCGACCAGCGCCATTGCGCTCACAAATACCGAGTTCCGGTAAAAGGTGATGAACGAAAATTCGCCGGCAAAGAGTTTTGTATAGGCAGCTATGGTGGGACGCGGGGGAATCCACTCAATCGGGAAGGTGTAAACGTCGTTGACACCCTTAAACGAGGTGGAAATCATCCATAGGAAGGGGAATATACACAGTATACCTCCACCCCATATCAGCGCTGAGACCATAATGTTGAGCGCGCGTGTCCTGATTTGCTTAAATGTCATGTATAATCCCACTTTTTCTGCCCTGCCCACTGAATCAGGGTGATGACAAGGGTAATCGCGCAGAGTATCAGCGATAGCGCAGCCGCGTAACCGCTCCGGTAATCAATGAACGATGAGCGGTAGATGTAGTACGACAGGGTGTACGAGGCCGTGCCAAAGCCGCGTGAATTTGGCGTGAGCGCCTGCACGATGAGCCACATCTGGAGGCTGGAAATCACACCCAGCACACTGACAACAAAGGTGGTCGGCGCAAGCAGGGGTAAGGTGATGTAGCGGAACTTATGATAGGCGTTACCGCCGTCCACTGCCACAGCCTCGTAGTAGTCGCGGGAGATACTCTGCAAGCCAGCGGAGTACATCAGGATATAGTAGCCGAGGTTCTGCCATATCACGATGATCATGATTGCCACGAGGAACCACTTTGACGACGACAGCCAGCCGGGTAGACTGTCGCCCGGAACACCCAGCCACTTGAGGAACATGTTGATCGGGCCTTCGCTGGGGTGAAACAGCGCCCGCCACACAGTGCTTACCGCCACAACATTCGTAATATAGGGAAGGAAATAGAGCGCCTGCATACCGGCGCGTCCCCACTTGCTCAGTTTCTGGGCGTAAGGGCGGCGGTGCGCGGGCTTCTGGTGTAAGAGCGCCGCAATAACCACACTCAGCATGATGGAGATCGGAATCGCCAGCAGTAAGAAGAGGTTGTTCCGCAGCGATATCCAGAAATCCGACGCCGTGAATAGCCGCGTATAGTTTGCAAGCCCCACGAACTTAGCCTTGTCAACACCGCGCAGAAGGTTCCAATCGGTGAAACTCATGCCTACCGAGAAGACTACCCCGCCCAGCGTGAACACGAGAAAGCCGATGAGATTCGGTAGTATAAAAAGGTAGCCCCAGAAGTTTTCAATGAGGCGGGCTTTTGAGCGCTGAGTCATAGTGCTTAGTGCTGGGTAAGGGTGATTATCGCCCTTACCCTACTAACTACAGGTTATCCAGAATCTCTTGACCGCGCTTCGTAATATCCGCGATAAAGGCGTCAAGCGTCATTTCATCGTTGAGGTAGAGCGTGAGCTGCTCCTCAAGCAGAGCGTCAAGCGACGGTACATAGTTGATGAGCGACGGGTCTACCGGAAACACACCGAGGAACGAATCATTCGGGACTGTAACTGCTTTGATAGCGGTCTCTACTGGGTAGATGTCAGTGTGTAGGTTGCCTTTGGAATCCGTGAAGCGGGTGAAGGTACTGACTGCGGTTTCGAGATTCGCGTCAGAGTACACCGGCATATAGGTACCATTGATGTCGAAGTTATCGTTGCAGACAAAGCGCATGAAGCGATATGCCTCAAGCAGATTCTTGCAGGTGCTGGGAGCATAGAACGCGCCGGCAAGCTCGTTGTAGGAGGACTTTGTCTTGTCAGCCTCGGTTAAGACGGGCAGTTCTGAGACGCCAATCTCAAACCCCAGCTTGCCTTCGCCTGGGTCATTGAACTGGAAGCCCTGCAGCCAGATTAGAGCGTAGGGGCCGTCGAGAATGAGGCCGGTTTCGCCCAGCGCCAGCGCGCGGCGGCGATTCAGACTTTCGGCAGCATAGGTCGCGGCGTCAGGGGCGAGGTGTTCCACGCGGGCGAAATCGTGGTAGAACTTGATGCTGTCGCGGAAGCGCTGGTCGTCGAAGTTTGTTACTATGCGCCCGGAGGCGTCCTTTTTCACCATCTGCCAACCGGCAATCGACGCCGCGCCGTAAGTGATCTGCACCCAGAGCGCCTGAATACAGGCCGGATACTTCAGGCCGGGTACTGCCGCGAATTGCTTAGTTACCGCAAGAAATTCCGCCATTGTCATCTGGTTCGGGACGGTAATGCCATTAGCGTCGGCAAGGGTCTTATTATAGAAGACTTTGAACGTGTTACCAGCGCGAGGCACGCCATAGATATTGCCCTGAAAGGCAGTGGCGTTTGCTCCGAGCTTGCCGTAGTCAGCCTCGAAGTTGTCGCCGTTAGCCGCGATAGCGTCGTTGAGCGGCAGCGCCGCGCCATTGACCGCCCGCCGCATGAGGTCACTGGTGGTCAGGTACACAAGGTCGATCTGCTGACCGCCGGCGATGAGCGTATCCAGCCGCGCAAGGCCATCGGTGTCGGCGACTGAACCCAGTTCCTGATACTCAATGGTAACATTCGGAGCTGCTTTCTTGTAGCGCTCAATAAGGTTCGCTGCAGTCTGGTTTGCCTCAAACCCAAAACCCACCCACTTGAGGGTAACGGGCTGGGGTCCTTCGGACGGCTGGGCTTGCTGCTGCTGTCTGCTTCCTGCCGCAAGACTGATTGAGGCCACGAGGGTCATGGCCAGCGTCATAATTGTGATTCTTTTCATTATACTCTCCCTATAAAAAATCTAAGCGGAGTCTAGCATTTCTTTTTCAAATATGTCAAGCGTATGGCATAAGCTGAGTCGTCCCACGATTATCACGCCTGTATCCAGCAACAGCGCCCCTGCTTACTCATCCAGTTCTGATGCGCTTCGTAGCTTTGTTTGTTGCTGCATATCCAGAGAACTCTGTACGAGTCCTCTGGCGATATATTGGGCAGGGGCGCGTAACCATCGGTGAAGATGATAAGGCCGTTGTAGGTATTCCGGTTCGCCGCAAAATAATCAATGATGGGCTGAAAACAGGTTCCGCCCCGGCCTTTTACCTGAATTCCCTTCCTCGCTTTTTTCATTAGGAGCGGTTTGCCCTGTAAGTCAGCGTCAAATTGTTGAACGTCGATTTTTTCTATGCCATATTTGAAAAAACGGTTTACAGTCGAATAAAACAGATTTATTTCTTTATCGCTGATGGAACCGCTCACATCAACGCCGATTAAAAGGCGAGTGGTGAAGCGGCTTTTTTTACCCATGTAGACAAAACCATAGCGGCGGCTGGGACGGAAGCGGGTGAGAGCCATGTTACTTGACAGCACAGTGGCGCGGAAGCCGCTCAGGACTTTACGGTAATCGAGTATTGGCTTGAGCGTGGCGAGTATGCTTTGCGCGAGAGCGCCGGGTATAGTTCCCCATGACAGCATATTCTGCTGGATAAATTTAATGACGCCGCAAACTTTCGTGTCCATAAAGTCGTCATTAGTCCAGAGCGCCGCGTTTTCCGCGTTACGGGCGCTTGTTTCACCGCCTCTATTTTCACCGCCGCTGTTTCCCGCGCTGTCGTTGCTGGCGCTGTTTTTGTCGCCACTGTTTCTCGTGTTATCCTTACTGGCGCTGTTTTTGTCGCCACTGTTTCTCGTGTTATCCTTACTGGCGTTATTTCTCGTCTTGTTGTTGCTATCGCTGTTTCCCGCGCTGTCGTTGCTGGCGCTGTTTCCCGCACCGCTGGCGCTATTTTTGCCGCCGCTCTGCTCATCGCTCATGCTGCCCGTCTGTTGTCGCATTAGCTTAAGATATTCACGGTAATAAAACTCGAAGTTCCGCTTTTTATATTTAGGATTATCCCAGAAATCAGAAACCTGGTAGGGTAAAGAATTAAAGCGGTAATATTCATTCAGGGTGATATTGCTTGCTATGTATGAAACTTCCGCGTTGCGCGGTGGCCAGCGGTAAGGATGGTGCAAGAGTATGCGGATCATTTCGGTTTTCAGGGCTTCCTCGGCTTCCTCCGCGTTTAACGCGGCCAGATACGCGGGGTTATACTCAACGCGGCCCTGCCCGCTTCGTATGCCCCGAATTAACGGATTTGCGGTGAATATGTGCGACATAAATGTCAGAAACAGCGCTGGTTCCCTGATATACCATCCGTCGCTCACGAGCTGTATACGTTCCTCTGCTGAAATAATTTTCTGCGCCTTTTTAGTCATGTTTAACCCCATGCTTTACGATTCGCGCCAGCCAAAGCTGCCTCTATATGTTAATATCCTTGATAAATCCCACGATACTTTGGAAAATATAGGGCGAATTGCTGAGTATAGCGACCTTTGCCTGCGGATAGGCCGAAGACTGGTACAGCGTTGCCCAGTGCGCGATCACTTCATTCCGCTTGTTTTTAATGAGCCACTTGATATATTGCTCAAGATTACTCACATATTCCTTAACTTTTTTCTGATCCTGCTCAAGTTCTATCGTACGGAAACAGCCCTCGCTTAAAGGCGTGAGTTCGTGAATATCAAGCGTTTCCAGTTTCTGCTTGCTTTTTTCAAAATGCGTTAAAATCTGCAGCGGGTTCAGTCCCGTGTTTTCCCGCGTAAACAGCGAGAACTTGAGCGCCGCGCTGTTTCCCACCACGCCGGCGATAATTTTTTCGGCAATGTGGTCTATGCGATCCAGCAGCGCGATAATCTGCGAGACGCGCTCCCATGCGCGGCGGTCAGGCGTTTTGTTCAGGCCAGCGTCAATCGACGCCTCACTGTCAAGAAAGTCGCTATTGTTTTCGATAAAGGCGATAATCCGTTTATCGATATTATTTCTCTCTGCCCACAAAAGCCATTCCGCAGGCGTGGGAACAAAATAATACACATTAAAACGCGACACCAGCGCTGGATCAAGATCAGTAAGCTGATATTCCTCGCCCTCGTTCACTGCGGAAATAATCTGACTTCCTGCCGGCAGTTTTTTTCCTGCCAGCGTTTTGTTGAGCGTCAGGTCCATCACGCATTGCAGAATCTCAGGGCGGGCGCGGTTAAGCTCGTCGAGAAACAGCACAATAGGCTTGCCGTCAAGCGGAAACCACCAGGGCGGGCGGAAATTGGTTTTCCCCGCCGCAGCGTCAAGCGCCGGAAGTCCGATAATATCACCCGGATCGCTCATCTGTCCCAGAAAAAGCGTTATCACCGGCTTTCCCTGCTTCTCAAAAAAATCTGTGATAATCCGCGACTTGCCAATGCCGTGCTTTCCCACCAGCATAATATTCTGATGCGCCGGCGTGAGTTCGATAATTTTTAACAACTCGGTGGTATTAACATTTACTTCCATAAGCCGCTCCATTTTTTCATCTCTTCTTCATAATACTCGTCCTCACTCTGCTTCTTTCCGGGTTCCCGCCAGTACAGCCACGAATCAGCGTCGGTAATAAGCGCCCGCACCTTATTAGCTTTAAATACAGCCATGTATGCCTGAATAAGACTGCTCAGTTCGGGCATTATTTTCTGAAACTTGCTGTGCTGAACTACAATTTCAAGCTGCGTTTTATCGTCAAGTTTTACATACAGCTTGGTGTGTATTTTCTTTGTTTCTATAGAATATGAACAACCCAGTTCTTCGCAAATCTGAGTAAACCACGTTTTAATACTGTCCTGCGTAAGTTCCTTGATTTTCTGCTGCTTCTCGAATTTTGCGCGGACACTAGGCAATTCAGCGACAATTTCCTCAATGTGTTCCAGAAACCTAAACACAAAACCAAAATCGTCATCATATATTGATTGACCACGATACGTCAGCGCGTCATATACACGCGCATAAAATTGCGCCGAAGAATCAAAACGCTCGCCAGTCTCAGCATAAAATTTCGTCGAAGAGCTTGGTCCGCAGTCAATGCACACAAAACACTCAGACGCAGGGAGCGCGTCGCACGTTATGGTATAGATGGTATGAATACCCCTCGGCCTGAATGGGGCGGAGCGTTCCTCTCTCCTCGTTGTCGTAAATCCTTCAAGCTGAATACCGCCATGCTCAAGCTCGGCGATAAAGTCTTTTACGCTGTGAAGGCGCGCTGCTTCCGGGCCATCCGGGTTACGCATATAAGTATGTATACGCTTGTTCAGAAACGTGCTTAAAGTACGCGCTAAATCAGTGTCAGAATACTCCCAATACATTTTGTAACTCTTCTCACTTTTAAAATATAATCGCTGTTTATAGCCTCGAACAACCGTAGATACGTATAGCCTGTTCAGCCTTCCGAATTTCCGAATGAACTCGTTCTATCCACAACGGAACTCGTTCTGTTCATAACCGAACTCGTTCTATCCACAACCGAACTCGTTCTACCTGTCATCAGGGTTAAAATACTTGCGATAAGTATGACATGTGGCTATGTTGTATTGCATACAGGGAATAGTCAAGCGGATAAGGAGGCGTTTTATGCTTGGTTTCTGGGGAGCCGCGCTTTTTGGCTCTATATTTTTCCTTTTGCGCGTGATTCTCTTCATTGCAGGCGCGGGCGGCGACAGCGGCGGTGAGGATGGTGGCGATGCGGGCGTGGCTGAGGCGGGAAACGGGGCGTTCAGGCTGCTGTCGCTCAATTCGCTCACTGGTTTTACAGCCATGTTCGGGTGGGGCGGACTCGCGGCGCGAGAACAGTTCGGGCTTGGCCTGCCGTTGAGCCTCCTTGTGGGCGCGGGCGCGGGGTTTGCCGCTATGCTTAGTACGGCGCTCATCTTTCACGCGGCGATGAAACTGCGAAGCGACGGAGCGCGGTTCTCTATGCAAGACGCGGTCGGCTGTGAGGCTGAGGTGTATCTGCGTATTCCAGCTCAGGGCAAGGGGCGCGTCTCCTTTGTTGTAAACGGGGTAAAGCGCCAGGCCGACGCGGTGTCTGACACCGCCGACCTCATCCCCTCGTTTGAAAAGACCTTGATTACGCGAGTGATTGATTCGCACACTGTAGCCGTTATACGCTTTGAGCGTTAAATTGAGTAGTGATTAGCGGCTAATCCCTAAGCCGACGCGGTGTCTGACACTGCTGACATTAGCAACTAATCACTAACAGATACCTAAGGGGGTTATATGAACTTTACTCTAATTGGAATCGCGTTTTTCGCGGTATTTTTGTTTGTGTTTATCCTGTTTCTGGCAAGCAGGTATAAACGGTGTTCATCAAACCAGATTCTCGTGGTATACGGAAAGGTCGGAGGCGGAAAGTCGTCGCGCTGTATGCATGGAGGCGGGGCGTTTATCTGGCCGCTCATTCAGGATTACAACTATCTTGACCTTACGCCCATGACGATTAACATCCCGCTCAAGGGCGCGTTATCCCAGCAAAACATCCGCGTCAATGTGCCAAGTACCTTTACTGTGGCCATTGCCACTGAGGAGGAAAGCATGAATTCCGCGGCAGTGCGCCTGCTGGGGCTGAACCGCGACACTATTGAGTCAATGGCGACTGAAATCATACTCGGCCAGCTTAGGCTCACGGTGGCGTCGCTCACGATTGAGCAGATAAATCAGGATCGTGAACGTTTCCTTGACGCAATCCGTAAGAATATCGACCTTGAGCTTGATAAAATCGGCCTCTGCCTCATCAACGTGAACGTTACCGACATCACCGACGAGTCAGGTTATATCGAAAGCATTGGGAAAAAAGCCGCGCTCACCGCCATTAACCAGGCGAAGGTTGATGTGGCGGAGCAGGACAAGAAAGGCGCTATTGGCGAGGCTGAGGCGCGGAAGGAACAGCAGATTCGGGTGGCGCAGTTCACTAAAGAACAGCAGATACAGATTGCCCAGTTTAATAAAGAACAACAGGTGCAAACCGCTGAACTTGATAAGGAACAGCAGGTGCAGCTCGCCCAGTTCGCCACTGAACGGGAGGTGAAGAAAGCTCAGTATCAGAGCGAACAACAGGTGAAGATGGCTGAATACAGCAAGGAACAGCAAGTTAAAACCGCGTCGTTTAGTATTGAACAGCAGGTACGCATTGCTGAACTTGACAAGGAAAAGCAGGTTAAGGTAGCTGAGTTTGGCAGGGAGCAGCGGATACAGACCGCTGAGTATAATGCGCAGGCGGTTGAAGGCGAAAACACGGCAAAAGCCGGGATTGCCATATCAAACGCTACGCTTGCTGAACGTGAGGCAGAGGCAAAACAACGCGGGGAAGTGGCGCAGCAGTCGGCATTTGCGGAGATTCAGCAGGCAAAGGCCATTGCTGAACAGCGGCGGCTGGAGGTTGAGCAGGTCGTGCCGCGTGAAATCGAGAAGCGCAAGCTCGAAATCGACGCGGCTGCACAGGCTGAACAGCAACGGCTGCTTGCACAAGGCGAGGCTGACGCAATACTGCTGGTGAAAGCGGCTGAGGCCGAAGGTATCAAAAAAGTGCTGGACGCCAAAGCTCAGGGTTACCAGACACTGGTTAAGGCAGCGAACAGCGACGCCAAGAGCGCGGCAACGCTTCTGCTGGTTGAAAAGCTGGAAGACCTGGTTAAACTGCAAACCGAAGCAATTAAAAACATCAAAATCGACAAGCTCACTGTGTGGGATAACCCCAGCGGCGATTCCAGTACCACCGCAAACTTCATGCGAAACATGGTTAAAACCCTGCCGCCGCTCCACGATATTGCAGAACAGGCCGGCCTTGAATTACCCGGGTTTTTGGGTACTATGGACGCCGTGTCGCCTGACGCGGTGTCTGGCGTCGGGCGCGAGGCGCAGGCATGATTCGCCCGGCAAGCGTCGCTGATGCGGCTGCCATCGCTGCTATCTACAATCCCTACATTGAGCAAACGGTCATCAGCTTTGAGGAAATGCCAGTGTCGCTTACCAGCATGGAGGCGCGTATCCGCGCGATAGGCGCTGAGTATCCGTACCTTGTCTGGGAAGACAACAACGAGGTTCTGGGCTACGCCTATTTGAATAAATGGAAGGAACGGCTCGCCTATCGTTTTGCTGTGGAAGATTCCATCTATATCAAAATGGGGCATGAGCGAAAAGGCATTGGCAGGGCGCTCCTCACACGCTTGATAGACGAGGCGCACAGGCGCTCCTTACACGCAATGGTCGCGGTAATCACAGTTCCTAATGAAAGGAGTGTGGGCTTGCATGAAAAGCTGGGATTCCGCAAGATTGGTCAGCTTGACGAGATTGGGTTTAAGCTGGGGAACTGGCTTGACGTGGGTTACTGGGAGCTTTTGTTATGAAGGACTGGGTTTTGCGTTTTGTTAAGGGCGCGTTTATTGGCACGGGGTTTATACTGCCCGGTGTGAGCGGCGGCGCGTTGGCTGCGATTTTCGGCATCTATGAGCGTATCATCAGCTTCATTGCCCATATCACCCATGACTTTAAGGCTAACGTACTCTTCTTCCTGCCGGTCGGACTGGGCGCGCTGACCGGCATATTCATACTTTCCTTTGGCGTGAGCTTCTTTCTTACCAATTACGAAACACAGGTACTCTGGTTCTTTGTCGGCTGTATTTTGGGAACCCTACCCGCGCTATGGCGGGAAGTCGGCAAGAAGGGCCGGACCAAACGCCACATTGTTATACTCGTGGTGTCAGGGGTCGTGGGCTTTGTGCTGCTGTACGGCGGGGAATCGTTTTTCAAGGGACAGATACCGCTTAACTTCGGCACATGGATGCTGGCCGGCGCGCTCATTGCCCTAGGGGTACTTGTGCCTGGGTTAAGTCCATCGAACTTCCTCGTGTACTTCGGTATGTACCAGCCCATGGTAGACGCCTTCAAGACGCTGGACGTACTGGCTCTGCTTCCCCTTGCGCTTGGCGGCGCGATATGCCTCTTTGGTCTTTCCAAAGCGATTGACGCGCTGCTTGCCCGCGCTTACGCCGGCCTTTTTCACTTCATTCTTGGCATAGTGGCGGCCTCAACCCTGATGATTATCCCGCGTGATTTCAACTACCTGAGCTGGACAACCCTTATCTGCGCCGCCGCCTGTATCGCCGGCATTATCCTGGCCTACTGGATGAGTAAACTGGAGGAACAGTACAAGGGCGTTTGATGATAGGCGAGTATGGCGGTTTTGCTAAAGCTGCCTATATATTGATTTTATTTACATAGAACGCCATGCTCATCTATCAATATGCGAAAGAAAGTTGCTCTGCTCGGCGCTACTGGTTCTATTGGGAAAAGCACGCTTGATGTGTTGCGGCGAGGGAAAGATGTGTTTGAGGCTGTGCTTTTTTCAAGCCATACCGATAGCGCGGGTTTAGAGGCCCTGGGCGCGGAGTTCCCTGATGCGGCGCTGGCGCTCTCCGGCGCGGAACAAGGCGCATCCCGTGTTGGCTATTTTGGCAGCGAGGGGCTGCTGCAGGCAATCAGCGGCTGCGGCGCGGATATTGTGGTGAACGGGATTGCTGGCGCGGCAGGGCTTGCGCCGTCTATTGCGGCCTTAGAGTCAGGCATAGACTTGGCGCTGGCTAATAAAGAAACCATCGTCATGGCCGGGCCGCTGGTACGCGCGCTGGCTGAGGCAAAAAAGGCGCGGATACTGCCGGTTGATTCAGAACATTCGGCTATCTTCCAGTTGCTTGAGGTTCATGGCAGGGAGAATCTGGCGACAATCCTCCTAACCGCGTCAGGCGGGCCGTTTCGCACATACACGCAGGAACAGCTTACCAGAGTACGGGCGCAGGACGCGCTCAAGCATCCCACATGGAACATGGGCGCCAAGATTACCATTGACTCGGCAAGCATGGCGAACAAGGGACTTGAGGTGATTGAGGCTGCGCGCCTGTTTGACATACCGGACGCCGCGATAGCTGATGTGATACAGGTCATTGTTCATCCGCAGAGTATTGTTCATTCGATGATTAGCCTGAAAGATGGGTCGATTTACGCGCAGATTTCACGGCCTGACATGCGCTTTCCTATTCAGAACGCGCTTTATTACCCTGAAAACGCGCCTTCAGGCTTTGAAACGCTTGACTTTAAGCAGCTTACGCTTAGTTTTGAGCAGCCGGATGAGGAAAAGTTCCCCATGCTTCCCCTTGCATATCAGGCGCTGAACGCCGGCGCCTTGTATCCAGTCGTGTATAACGCAGCCAATGAGGTTGCGGTTGCGGCGTTTCTCATGGAACAGATACGCTTTCCTGACATCGCCCACGTTGTGGCGCTGGCGCTGGAACATAACTGGGACGGCAAACTGGAGCTTGACGCAATCAGGGAGACTGACAGCCGCGCGCGGTCTATAGCGAAATCCTCTGTCAACACATTGTCATTTTTACCGATTATGTAATGATATGCTTTTATAAATAGAGATAAAGAGGTCAGGTCTTATGAATAAACGAATTAGCTATGCTTGCGTCGCACTGATGGGATTGTTTGCGTCATTGCTGTTTGCGCAGGTGAATACCAATGAGCTGCAGCAGGGGCAAGGTTCGATTGAGTTTTATAATTATACTGGTCCGGTTACGCGGATTGATACGGTCGCGCAGATTCGGAACATTGGTTATGAACAGGGGCTTGCGGTCCGGCGCGGGGTAACCCGTTCAGGCGCGACGAACCGGTATTTTGTGATTCATTCAGTTACCGCTCCAGAGGGAGAACGGATGGACGCGGACATTTTTGGTTTGGGAGCTGGCGTGGGAGTAGATCATATACGGAATCTGAGGCTCATCATCCAGGGCTATCTTGAAGGGGCCTATAACTACTCGGTGGCGGATGCGAGGTTACTTGCCCAATATATTACCATCTATAACGCATTTTATCGGGGAAACTGGAACTTTTTCAGTTCCCGGTATAAACAAGCGGTTCTGGGAAACCTGAGCGCTGACCGTGTTGGTCTTTCTGTACGTTTTGATGAATGGCCCGGACGGACGCTCATTGTAATCCCGCTGGGTAATGCCAGTCCTGGGTCATTGAGCGCTATAGACACATCAGCGGTTAGCGATGAGGGCGTACTTGAGGAACTGCGGCGTGATCCGAATCAGGGACTGGACGTGCGGAAAGAGATGGTTGAGTTAAAGGAGCGTGAGGCTGACGAGGCTGAGGCTCTGGCTGCGGATTTGCGAGAAGCTATTGCAGCGGAGGAGGCCAGAATCGCGGCGGAGCGTCGCCGGGCGCAACAGACGTCGCCGGAAGAGGCGCGGCGTATTGAGGATGAGCTTGCCGCTAGGGAAAAGGCGCTGGAAGAACAGCGTAGATTGGCTGATGAAGCAGAGCGTATGGCAGAGAGGAAGATGCTTGATGCTCAAAGCGACCGCGAGGATATTGCTATTGATCAGAATGGCGGCATTGCCGCAGAAGCTGCTCGACGGGCTGAAGCGGCGCGTCAAGCCGAGATAGCGCGGCAGGCGGCTGAAGAAGCGGCGCGTCAGGCCGAGATAGCGCGGCAGGCGGCCGAAGAAGCGGCGCGTCAGGCGGAGATAGCGCAACAGGCGGCCGAAGAAGCGGCGCGTCAGGCCGATGCAGCGCAGCAGGCGGAGATAGCGCGGCAAGCGGCGGAAGAAGCGGCGCGGCAGGCAGAGATAGCGCAGCAGGCGGCGGAGAATGTCCCGCGACAGGGCGCAGACGCGGCGGCGCAGCAGACAGAGATAGCGCGGCAAGCGGCGGAAGAGGCCGCGCGTCAGGCGGAGATAGCGCGTCAGGCGGCGGAAGAAGCTACGCGGCTTGCTGCTGAAGCGGAAGCGGCTCGGCAGGCGGAGCTTGCGCAACAGGCGGCCGAAGAAGCGGCGCGGCAGGTGGAGATAGCGCAAGGCGTGGCGGAAAACCTCGCGCCTCAGAATGAAGCAGCGGCGCAGCAGGCGGAGATAGCGCGGCAAGCGGCGGAAGAAGCGGCGCGTCAGGCAGAGATAGCGCAGCAGGCGGCGGAGAATGTCCCGCGACAGGGTGCAGACGCGGCGGCGCAGCAGACAGAGATAGCGCGGCAAGCGGCGGAAGAGGCCGCGCGGCAGGCGGAGATAGCGCGTCAGGCGGCGGAAGAAGCTACGCGGCTTGCTGCTGAAGCGGATGCGGCTCAACAGGCGGCGGAAGAAGCGGCGGCGCAGCAAGCTGAGGAAGAAGCAGCGCGTCAGGCGGCAGCGGAAGAAGCGGCGCGACAAGCAGAGGAAGCGGCTGCGCAACAGGCGGAGATAGCGCGGCAGGCTGAGGAAGCAGCGGCGCTACAAGCAGAGGAAGAGGCGGCGGCTCAACAGGCGGCGGCGGAAGAAGCGGCGCGTCAGGCGGAGATAGCGCGTCAGGCGGCGAAAGAAGCGGCGCAGCAGGCAGAGATAGCGCAAGACACGGCGGAAAACATTACTCCTCAGAATGAAGCAGTGGCGCAGCAGGCGGAGATAGCGCGGCAAGCGGCGGAAGAAGCGGCGCGGCAGGCGGAGATAGCGCAGCAGGCGGCGGAGAATGTCCCGCGACAGGGTGCAGACGCGGCGGCGCAGCAGACAGAGATAGCGCGGCAAGCGGCGGAAGAGGCCGCGCGTCAGGCGGAGATAGCGCAGCAGGCGGCGGAAGAAGCCACGCGGCTTGCAGCCGAAGCGGAAGCAGCGCGGCAGGCTGAAGAAGAGGCTGCGCAACAGGCGGCGGCGGAAGAGGCGGCGCGGCAGGCGGAGGAAGAGGCGGCGCGGCAAGCAGCGGCGGGCGGCTTTACTGCCAATGAAAGCGCCGGCGGAACAAAAGTTGTTATGATTGAGCTTACACAGTCTGATTCGCCCTTAGGAGTCCTCATAGAGCTTAACCTTGCAAGCGGTACAAGGACGAATACTTCAAGCCTCGCCAGCATAAACGCGCGTTCCTTAACAGTCATTGGGGAAGGAGAAGAGCAGAAGATTTTTGCGACACTGACATTGACGGAAAATGTTGTCCAGCTTATTCAAATTGATCAGGAAAACATGGGCGTCAGCGCACAGGTCAGCGACAATAGCATTGATTCTCTGTACGTCGACGCGCCGCTCTGGGTTCGGGAGACTAACATATACACCATTGTCAGTTCAGGCGGCGCGCTTTATCTTGCCCGCTTTGATACTGCCGCGATTGCCGATGGCGTTATCCCGCTTGCCGCGAAATCCGCGACGCAGGTACACCCCTACGCGACGGTCAGTTTTCAGGGCGATATTATCCTGATACAAAGCGCCAATGGTCAGCCGGCCATGCTTAACGTGAATGACCTGAGCGAAAGGTTTTAGATGCCAAGAGCTGCCAGAAGGCGGCTCTTAGTGTCAGTAACCCCATGCCTAAAGGCTAAACTTGACCCAGAATGGTTCCCTCATGAACGAAGTTTTGATAGGACGAAGTATATGAGGTCTGCTCCAGACCCCGCTTTTGAAGGGATGGAATTGACTCACTCCATTAACGGCACGGCTGCGGCGGTGTCGGAGATAAACGTTTCGATTCGCAATTTACAGGATTTAGACGGACAGGTGAGGGGGAAACTGGACAGGTAAACCAAGAGATCGCCCACATTGACGGCGAGCTTTCCGCGCTGGGCGGCGTTATTCGGGAGCAGCGGAATCAACTCGACGTTTCATCTTCAGCCATCGAAAAAATGACTGCGAGCATCTCGGCCATTGAAAAACGCAAACGGCAGCTCCCTAGCTCAGGCTCTGATGTAGGGGGAGTTCAGGCTCTGACGTAGGGGGAGTTCAGGCTCTGACGTAGGGGGAGTTCAGGCTCTGGCGTAAGGTAGGTTAGGCTCTGGCGTAGGGGGAGATAGAATGGTCTAGCCTAGGGGGAGCTCAGGCTCTGGCGTAAGGTAGGTTAGGCTCTGGCGTAAAGTAGGTTAGGCTCTGGCGTAAAGTAGGTTAGGCTCTGGCGTAAGGTAGGTTAGGCTCTGGCGTAGGGGGAGATAGAATGGTCTAGCCTAGGGGGAGCTCAGGCTCTGATGTAGGGGGAGCTCAGGCTCTGATGTAGGGGGAGTTCAGGCTCTGGCGTAGGGTAGGTTGATAGCGATGGCCGGAGAGGAATTGTTGAGGATAAGCAAAGACGAGATAGAACGCGCAGGGTAAGGCGGTTGTTACCACAGTGGATTCCTAGAACGCCCGCCCATTCAGAACGACCAGGCGGATCAGTTTATCACCAAAAAGATGAACGCCATCGCCATCAATCCGGTAGACAGGACTGCGGCGGGGGCGCCATCATCGACAAGGCCAATGCCGGCAATGTGCCTGTGGTGTTCTTCAACCATGAACCCTTCGCGGATGACATGAAGAAGTGGGACAAGGTCTACTACGTGGGCGCCAAGGCCGAAGAATCAAGTACGATGCAGGGCGAGATTGCCGCCGAATACTGGAAGGCCAATCCCAGTGCGGACAAGAACGGTGACGGCGTTCCAGTACATCATGCTCAAGGGCGCGCCCGGCCGCCAGGACGCGGAACTCCGCACTGAATACTCCATCAAGGCGGTTACTGCCGCGCGGAGGTTTCCCGTCCCTCGCCATAATTTCCCTGTGGAGCGTGGGCTTAGACCTTTCAAGTCAGTCGCTCCACGCCTAAAGGGGGACTTGAGGCGTGGGCCGTTTGCCCGTTGCTTCTCAAGATTGCTGCTTCTTCCCATTGCCGGTATTCCCACAGCGGTTTCACCCTCGTTTCCTAAAGCCATAGCCGCCATGTCCACAGACTTTGATTGCCCGCACTGCGCGGGCTTGTCTACTAAGCTCTCTTTAACTCGACTTGTCAAATACCGTAGATGTGAGCGAACTCGTGCAGTAGTTCCAGCGCTTTCTCCTTACAGGTTCCACAGACTGTACCGATCTTGGTGGCCTGCTGGAGTTGCTCCCATGTGCGGGCGCCATTCTGAAAGGCGTTTTCAATGTCCTTATCCGTGATGCCCAAACATTGGCAGATTGTGGTTGTCGCTTCCTTGAGCAAACCGGCGCGTCCGGTTTGCTCAAGATAGTCGTCAATAGCCACTCGCAGAGCCTTGTCCCCCAATACCGAGCAATGTATCTTGTAATCCGGCAGGCCGCCGAGCTTTTCCACCAGGTCTTCTGGCCTAATCGAGTACGCCTCCTTGATGTTCATGCCCTTGATGGTCTCGGATAGCATACTCGTCGAGGCAATGGCGCTGGCGCAGCCATAGGTTTTCCAGCGTACGTCCGTAATGACATCGTCCTTGATTCTGAGGAGCATGAGCATTTGATCCCCGCACTTGATATTTCCGGTCTGCCCACGCGCATTGCAGGGGAAATCCGTTTCTTCCCCGAACAGCGCGTTCCGGGGATTGGTGAAATGATCTTTCACCGTATCTGAATACAACCAGCCAGCCATGTTATTTCTCCTTATGTAAAGTAGACATAGATCGAAGCCGCGTGATAATAGGCGGCAGTTTTTGCAGGATATAGTCAATATCGTCCACATTCAGGTTCCAGCCTAAACTAAAGCGGATGGAACCATGGGCAAGCTCCGGCCCAATGCCGATGGCCATGAGTACATGCGACGGCTCAAGACTGCCTGAAGCGCAGGCTGAACCGGTCGATGCTTCAATACCCTCAAGGTCCATTGAAAGCAGAATCGCCTCGCCTTCGGCTCCCGGAAACGAAACATTCAGCGTGTTGGGAAGAACTGCTGTGGGATGACCGTTAATCTTAATGTCTGGCACCCTTTTCAGCAAACCATCGCGCAGCCGGTCGCGCAAGGCGGCTGTATGCCGGCTATACGAGCCAAGTTCCCCAAGCGCCAGTGAAGCCGCCAGCCCAAAGCCCAGTATGCCGATGTTATTGTAAGTTCCAGCGCGGAACCCGTCTTCCTGATGACCGCCGTGGATAAACGGAAGCAAAGGCGCTCCCTTCCTTGCATACAATGCGCCAACACCCTTTGGCCCGTAAATCTTATGCGCCGACATGGTGAGATAATCAACGCCCAGCTCATCCACGTCCACCGGAATCTTGCCCACGGCCTGCACCGCGTCAGTGTGCAGGAACGCGCCGGCCTCTTTCACGAGCCTGCTGATTGCTTTGATATCCTGCACAGTTCCAATCTCGTTATTGGCCATCATTATTGATACAAAGAGGGTGTTTTCGTTAAGCGCCGCCTTGAGCGCATCCAGCTTCACCAGCCCTTCTCCATCAACCGGCAGGATCGTTACCTTAAACCCCAAACTTTTAAGGAACATGGCTGAGTTAAGCACACAGGGATGCTCAATGGCGGTTGTGATAATCTCACTTTTCCCGCCCAGCACATGCCCATCCTCAGCCGTTCCCCGCTGGCGCATGGTCTGGAACACGGTATTGTTTGATTCTGACCCGCCTGACGTGAAGATGATACGAGCAGGCGCCGCTCCCACCAGCGCCCCCACCGAAGCCCGCGCTTTCTCAATCTGCATACGAGCAAAGCGCCCGTGCGCGTGCAGACTCGACGCATTCCCATAGACATCGAAATCCGTTATCATGGCAGCCTTGACCTCCGTGCGGAGAGGCGTAGTTGCGTTATAATCAATATAGACCTGACGTTCTGTCATACAAACTTCCTTGAATTGTTAAACTTGTGTATATATCATAGTAAATTACTAAGAGAAAGGGAAGTGTATCATAACGGTCTTAGGAATCCAAAGTATCATCCATCGGCTGCATCTCCCCAGAGAAATATCTGACTATGGTCTCAAAGAGCAATGGTCGTCTTTGTCTGACCCTCTTCAAAGTACGGCAAGTTGAGTGTCTGGCACTAAGCTGGGCGTGGCGCTGACTGGTATCGAACGGTCTTTACGAGTGCCAAAAACAAGCATATCTTCATACTATGAGAATAGTTAATCGTTTTTACCAATTCGGCAACGCGGCCTTGATCCTCATTGGCATCAATGTTGCGGTTTTTGCTCTACAACAACTTGTCCCAATGAGCAGCACCTATCTTGCCATGAACCCTCTGGCAGTAATCGGCAATAAATGGGTATGGCAGGTGTTTACCTATATGTTTGCTCACGGCAATATCACTCACCTTTTGTTTAATATGCTTGCCCTGTTTATGTTCGGGACTCAGGTTGAACGGTATATGGGGAGCGTTGAGTTTCTCTGCTACTACCTGATCACCGGCTTTCTCGCTGGCGCTTTTTCCCTTGCGGTGTACTGGCTCACCGGCTCATACTGGGTCTGGCTTCTGGGCGCGTCTGGCGCTATCTTCGCGGTACAGCTTGCCTACGCCACGCTTTTTCCCAACGCCGTGATTGCCATCTGGGGAATTCTGCCCATGCGCGCCCCCCTTATGGTGCTGGTCTTCACCATTATCGAGCTGGCGTCTTCATTCTTTGGGTTTCAGAGCAGCGTAGCTCATTTAACGCACCTCGCGGGCTTTGCCTTTGGCTGGCTGTATCTGCTCATCCGCTTCAGGCAAAACCCCTGGCGAGCGCTCACAGGCAGGTGAAATCTACGATAGAATCTGCTCATCAATGGGTTTGCCGCCAGGAACCATCGGCAATACACGCTCGTCCTTGTCGATATGGGCGTCAATGACAGCGGCGCGACCTGCGGCAAGCTCCTGCATGGCGGCCTCAAGCACGGTCAGGAAGGTGGATTCGCTGTCAGCGCGGAAACCAGCAATGCTGTATGCAGATGCCAGCTTCACAAAATCAGGCGGACGGTCAAGGTTGGTTTCCGAGTACCGGCTTTCGTAAAAAATGGTCTGCCACTGCCGCACCATGCCAAGAACGCCGTTGCTGAACACTACCACCAGCACAGGCAAGCGATAGGCGCTCAAGGTTCCTAGTTCAGCGCAGTTCATGCGGAAACAGCCGTCGCCAGTGAAAAGCACGACTGGACGCGACGGGTTGGCGACTTTTGCGCCCAGCGCCGCGCCCAGCCCAAAGCCCATGGTTCCCAGTCCGCCGGAAGTCAAGAAGGAACGCGGCTTTGAGAATGGGTAGAACTGCGCTGTCCACATCTGATGCTGCCCAACATCAGTAACAATAATAGCGTCATTGTCGAGTGTTCCAAGCGCCTTTGCTGTTTCTTCGATGATAAAACGAGGATGGAGCGTGGTTTTACAGTGATGATTGTGAGGAACCTTAGTTTTCCACGTACTGATATCGTCGTTCCACTCGGTCTTTATGTCCGCCGGGAGCTTTTCAAGCACATGACGCAGGGTATCGCGGATATTCCCAATGACCGAAACTTCAACTTGGACGTTTTTGTTAATCTCCGCCGGATCAATGTCGAAATGCAAGACTCTGGCTTTACTGGCAAACTTGTCGGGACTGCTGGTAACGCGGTCCGAGAAACGCGCGCCGATTGCTATCAGAAGATCAGCCTGCTGTATGGCCTTGTTGGACGCCACGCTTCCGTGCATACCGACCATGCCGGTATAGAGCGGGTGTTGATATGGCATGGCGCCCAGGCCCATGAGACTGAGGCTCACCGGCGCGCCCAAGCGCTCGGCAAGCGCGACCAGTTGAGCGGATGCACCGGCAATGATCACACCGCCGCCCGCGTAAATCGTAGGCCGTTTTGCCTTGACCAGTAAGCTAACAGCGCGGTCGATGTCAGCTTCAGTAAAAGTCTGCCGCAGGCTTCGCTGGGATAGGCGCCATGCCCGCGCACCTTGAATCGGGAGCGACGCCAGCGTTCTCATCAGAGGCATTTCCGCCTCAAGTGCGCTGATGTCTGCGGGAATGTCGATAAGCACCGGCCCGGGGCGACCGCTAACAGCCACAAGAAACGCCTCACGGACGATTTCAGCTAGGTCTTCCACGTTTTTCACGATCCAGTTATGCTTAACAATGGGCATGGTGATGCCTGCTATGTCTACTTCCTGAAAGCTGTCTTTGCCCAAGAGTGATCTGCCAACATTGCCCGTGATTGCTACCAGCGGAACTGAATCCATGTAGGCCGTAGCAATGCCGGTTACGAGGTTAGTCGCACCCGGCCCGGACGTGGCAAGGCAGACTCCCACCTTGCCGCTTGAGCGGGCATAGCCATCGGCGGCGTGCGCCGCGTGTTGCTCATGGCTCACCAGAATATGCCGAATCCGGTCCCGGCACTGGTACAACTCGTCATAAATATCCAACACCTTGCCCCCCGGATATCCGAACACCGTGTCCACGCCCTGTTCAATCAGGGCTTCAATCAAAATCCTTGCTCCTGTATGTCGCATAATGGCGTTACTATACAAGGAGGGACGGCTTATTGCTAGACCTGATTCAGACATGAACGAGAGAGCCTGAGACCTCTCATCAGGTATACTCATCACATTTTGAGCTTCTTAAGCAGGAATTCCTTGAACTTCAGCGCAGATTCGCAATCAGTTTCTAGGTTCAGCGCAGATTCACAGTCCGCGAGCGCCTGAAGCAGGTCGCCAATATGATAGTAGGCTTGGCCGCGGCGATACAGGCAGAAAGGCTGATAGGCATTTATGGTAAGCGAGAGAGTGAAATCGTCAATGGCTTCGGGGAAGCGCTGTAATATAGCCTTCACAATGCCCCGGTAATAGGGGGACTTGTAGGAGCTGGCATCCAGTTCCAGAGCCTGAGTAAAGTCCGTGATAGCATCCTCGTAGTGGGAGCGGGCAAAGTTCGCCATGCCCCGATGTTTATAAATGAGGGAACAGACTGTGTTATCGGGGCGCAGCTCAAGGATGCGGGTGTAAAACGTAATAGCCTGATCAAACTGGTTCCGGTTATGGGCATAGAGGGCATTGAGCAGAAGCTCGTCAATGGATGCGCGAGAAGAGTGTATGGTCGGGAGCTGTGGGTCGTTTTGTTCATCGTCGGCGCGAGTGTCTGCGAGGGCTTCTTCGACAAACAAAAACCTATCAGTGGATTCCTCAACTTTTTTCAAGAAAGAGCCTCGCCGTTTGCCCAGTTCGCCATTGAGCTTACGCTGATGTTCTCTGATTTCCTGAAAGATCGTATCAGCAAGGAAAAGGTTGGCGTTCAGCGCCGCAATTTTACGCTTCAGGGGTTCGTCAAAAGGGGTAAACTCAGCCTTGTACACAAGCTCATGCTCAACTTCAGCCCAGGCATCCTGCAATATGGTACGAATCTGCACTTCAACCACGTCAATACCACAGTCTCCCCGTTGTTCTCTGACTCCACCAGGAAGTTTTATCAGCAGATGAGTCGATTCATAACCGAATTCTTTGAAAGAATAGTTCGATCCCTTGCGTTCAACCTCAACAACTTCAAAAGTTTCCTTGAGGACATTTTCAACAACAAAAATATCCTCAAAAAAGGGACAGATGATCCTTATACCAATCAGGTCGGTTATAAGCGGATCAGAATCGCCTTTTTTAAGCAGCCCGAGATACTTTTTATAAAAGCTATCGAACTCTTTGACTCTGCCCTTGACAGTAGGGTGGGATTGCATAGAGCAAACCGCTCTTTCTATACCCTGTTCAAGGTCTTTGGTAACTAAAACCCGCGCAGCTAAATATTCGTCGTAGCTTTCTTTAAGTTGTCTCTGATTAGGAAGATTTGTCTTACCCATGTTGTCTTACCCATTATATGCCTGTTTAGCGCACTGTCAACAAGTCTCATAGAATTGCTATGCGCTTATCCTGCTGTCCGCGAATGAACCCGCGAATAGTTCATTTTTCTCAAGAACATTCGCGTTCATTCGCGCAATTCGCGGACTTTTTCCCACCGACGCACAAGGCGAGTTACACTGAGTTTATGGGAAATCTCACTGAGTTTATGGGAAAATCTCACTGAGTTTATGGGAAAATCTCACTGAGTTTTTAAGAAATCTCACTGGAAATGTTCCGTAGATTACGGACTTTGAAAAACAGTAAGAATTTGTCATCGAATGGACGCTAATATACGCGAAGAGTTCATTTCTCTCAAGAACATTCGCGTTCATTCGCGTCATTCGATGATCTTTTTCTTTCCGGCGCGTAAGGCGAGTTCTTAACTTGTTGACCGTGTTAAGAAAGGGGTTCGGCAGCGCTGATAAAAAAACTGCCTGAAAAACCATGAAAGGTTCTTCAGGCAGTCGTTTTGTTTTTACTCAGGCGATGAAACCCAACTCTTACTTATCACTCCTGGTCGTCAGCACCAGTTGCCGCACCAGTTGCCGGAGCAGTAGGATACTGATACGAATAATTCTGTGCCGCTTGGCGACCACTATCCAGATACCGCTGCACAGCATCGTTACCAAACTGGAGCATATCGGTCCTCTGCTGGGCGTCTTCACGATCCTGAATGATATGCCAGAGCTGCTCATCGTCGATGTCACGCTGATTCTCTTCGGGTACCTCAAGCACAGCCTGATCGTAGATTACGCGGACTTCTTTAAAGTAGCCGATGAAGTCTCCACCGGGGCTGGAAGCATCTTTCTGAACGATGAAACCACCGAAGCGGATGAAGGTCTGGGACTGGGGATAGAGGGGATACAGGTTAAGCGCTCGGTTGCGGACATTAGTCACATATTGAGGATTGTTCCAGGTGAGCTTGCCCCAACCTTCGTAGTTAAGCGTCCCCATCGGAATGATCTTCTCGTTGCCGAGGTTATCAACGAGGATGATGGAGAGCTTGTGGGGGAAGTTCAAACCATAAACTTCAGCCTGCACTGATTTAATCGTACCCACGTTGTAGATGATGCCCTTACCCCTGTCAGCGGTTCCATCCCCATTTTCAAAGGGCTTGAAGCGGCTTGCAGGAGCATACGCTGTAGCCGCCTGAGCCTCATCTTCACTTGCTGTGTCAAAACCAGGAATGGGGAACGGGGGAACGATCCGGGCTGAGGAATTATACGCCTCAACAGGGAAATGGATGCGGACGCCCATTACGGTCGCCTCTCCACCATCTGCGCTACCAGTCTTACTGGTGGCTTCCCGAGTGTAGCTCAACCTCTCGTTCTCCAGCGTACGAGATGAGGACGTGAATACCACATCCCAATTCTCAATGGCGAGTGAGGTTTGCATTGCCGCCTTCTGTTCGTCAGTGGCACGCGCTCCGGCCTGATTGGAAAAATCCACCAGGGTACCGGGATTCTGGGGCTTCACCGACCGAAGCTTAGGATTACCCTCCCTATCCAGCGTCCCGTTATCAATGACCTCTGTCTCATCACCGTCCGCCGCAAGTTCTCTGAAGTCAATCAGGGACTTATCATCCGCGAACACCGAACCAACTGCTACTAACGTAGCAACCGCAAAAACGAAAATACGTTTCATGTACAACTCCTTTCATTATGAGTTTTCTAAACTATTGCTTAAGATTATACAAACTCTTTCTAAATTGTCAACCCCGTTTTAAGAAGAATTAGCGAGAAGCAGCAAATATTGTAAAAACTTGATTTCCCTCAATAAACAGTTTGACATTACGGACAAACGGAAAATTCCGGCGTATGCCTGTGTCCAGCGTAACAAGGCTCTGGAACACATTGCCACCGTTCAGAGACACCAGAACCGCGCTTTCCGAGAGGTCCGCGTAGACCACGCCGTCCCGATACAGCAGGGAACGAAGCCGCGTTTCCCTGGGAAAGAGCGGGACAAGATCAGGCGACACGGGTCCCAGCAGAGTCTCCTCCACAAAACGGCGTATGTTGGACTCTTCCGAAGGCTCACGGAGGAACATACGGTCTTCAACCTCAGCAGCGCCTCCATACAGGGTATAGAACACAAAGGTTCGCCGCTCCCGCCCGGAAAGCCGGAAATCAACAAAGGCATAAACCCCAAGAAAAAACAAAAGTATAATACACAAAATAACGCGAAGGGGTTTCAAGTTCATTCAACGGAAACCAAGCCGCCGTTGCGTTCAAAGGTTTTAACAAAATCCATGATTCCCTTATATAATGCTTCTGTAAACTTTTTCAAGTATGACTCGTCGAGCATCAGGGTTGCGTCTGCCTCATTGGTAATAAAGCCCAGTTCCACCAGTACCGCTGGCATACGGGCGTTTCGTACCACATACCACTCTTCCGCCTTGATCCCTCGCGATGGCAGAGCGTTACCCAGAGTTTCCTCAAAGCCGCTCAATATGGAGCGGCCCAAACTGATGCTTTCAGCGGTAAACTCCTCCTGCAGCATGGCGTTGAAGATGGGGGCCAGGTCCTCGGCGTACTTTTCGCTATCAATAACGGTTCGCTGATAATCTGGGGTAAGATACCAGACCTCATACCCACGAGCGTGTTTATTAAAGGAAGAGTTCGCGTGAATGGAAATGTAGATAATCGCCTCATTGTCCTTCAGAGGCACGGAGTTGGCAAGGTCAACGCGCTCCTCCAGAGATGGATAAGTATCTCCGTTCCGCGTCAGCATGATTCGCTTATCAGGATAGGCGCGGGAAAGGCGGCTGTAAAGGTCAAGCGAAATCTTGAGCGTGATGTTCTTCTCAATGACCTGCGTACTTTTCCCATTGATGACATGGGTTGCTATTGCGCCAGGGTCCTTACCTCCGTGTCCTGGGTCAATGATAATCGCGGCGATGCGGAACAGGACTTTCTCGTCATGGAAAGCCTGTTCGAGCCCGTTCCTGAGCGCTGTTACAAAGCTTTCCGGGAAGCGGAGTTGGCCTTTCTCCACATAAGGATTCGGACAGGACAGTAGCTCTGTCCCATTAATCAGGGTGATACCTATTGCCCCTGGCTCACCAGCCTCAAAGGTTGCTGAATGATCCGCTATTGCAAATGTCCCGCTCTGAAAGAATGGGTCCCAGCGGAATTCCATGTTACCCAGACCGCCAAGGCGATCCAGCGTCTCATCAAGCGTGAGCATCTGAACTGGCGTCTGAACAGCAGTCTGCGCAGGCAATGGAATGGCAGTAATAAGGAAGATAAAGAAAAGAAAAATAGCTCGATTCATGGCCTTCTCTCCTTAGGCAATGTTGGCAAGGAACTTCCGTTTCCGTACTGTCTTCTTCCCACAAAAAACTTCGTGGTATGTCTTGATAATATTTCTTCCATTATATCGCATTTCTTGTGGCTGCTCAGAGAGGGCGCGGTACAGGATCATAGCCCGCTCGTAATCTTCTCGTGTGTCCACAGTTACTCGCAGACTCGGCTCCTGCCACTCGCGGGGCGCGAGAGGGCGGTGAAGCTGGAACCTTTCAGGATGGCCATAGAGGTAAGGGCAGACGTGTTCCCGCTCTGGCGGCAACGACGCTTCCTGTTCAGCGCGCAAGAGCGCCTCGGCGTTCACCGATTCCACACCCGCGCCATAGGGCAGGCCGCTATAGCCGGCGTAGTCAGCGTTCAGGTTGACCGCTTCCCGATTGAGAGCGTCAGCAGCGTCGGCAAACACAAAGGGGTTATCCGCTGTTGCCCGAATTACGCGGTCAATGCCAAAGCGCCGGATTGCCACGCAATAGCGGCTTAACACATCGTCTTTGGAACCAACTGAAAGTTCAAAACCAGCTCGTTCCGCGAATGGAGCAAAAACCGTAACGCTGTCTTCAGGACAGGCAAGCACACGCAGATCGCAGGGGACAAAGTTCAGAGCTTCCATAACCCGAAATACCAGCGGTTCCCTGCCCAGCGGCAGTAATGATTTTCTCTCAAGGCGGCAGGAATCCAGCCGCGCCTGTACAACTACAGCAGTCATACTTCATGTCCCTCTTGCCCTGTTACGCTTAAGGGCAGCGTTTTTGTTGCCAAATTTATGGCCGTAGGAGTCACTGTTGCCGGTACATCAGTCGTCGGCATACTTACCGCAGGCATTGTCTGTTTCTCTCTATTTTTCATCCCTAAATCCTTCCCTCGTAGACGCTCGATATCCGTGGGTTCACCCACATTCTCCCACAGTTCAGTGATTGCTCGTGCGTCACTGCGGAACCGGTACTGGTAATCCTTGATCCAGTGTCGCGCTTTGAGAAATTCCTCCCATATTGTGAAAAGATCGCCGCCAACGCGCCATAAGTAAGGGAAAAAACATCTCAGCGGCAGAGAAGCGTGATCCCCTTGGAAGATCGGGGCGAGGTTCTTGAGATAAAAGCGCCGGTAACTTTCATCAGTCGTGTTGTCCTCCGGCGGCGGTTCCCCATCATAAGAGAGCCGTATAAGCTGGGTTGCGCTGATCTGCTCGCCCCAGAGGTAGGCGCGAAACCCGAAATCCATAAGCTGCCAATAGGTACTGCGAAGACTGGTGTCAAAACCGCCAATGTCAATAAAGCGGAGTCGGTCATAAATGCCCACCCCATCAAAGGGATAGAGCGATGACTGGCCTTCCCGTTCCGGCGCGAACATGAGCGTCTTAACCGTACCCTTAAATAGCGCCGGCGCGGAAATGGTCGGCAGGTTCTCAAAGTGTGAATTCTGTATCAGCGGTATGGTACACAAGCGCCGGTATGCGCTCTTCTGTCCCACATTCTTGTAAAGCTCCTCCTGCCCCAGTTGGAGGCGTTCCGCCATACGGGACGCGCCGCCAGAATGGAGGATACGTAGGTCGTTCCACAGGACGAAAAACAAGGAACTGCTCAATTCTGAAGCCGCAAGGTTGATCTGTTCACCAAGACTCACGCTCTCCTTCAATAATATAAAACGAACCTGTGAGAAACGGCCTGAGAGCTCCTCAACATCATAGCGTTCCTGCGGGCCTTCCATTGAGATGATGTAATCAAAGCCCACTTTTTCCAGTTCCTGAAACAGCGTGCGGCGAGGATAGCGTCCCCCGCGATTGAGGATCACTGCCGACAGTCCTGACGACGCGCCGCGCTCGGTTCCGCCAACCGCAGTATAAGGAGGCATAGTATTGTTAAAAATTGTAGATATAGTACTCATCACATTTCTCACACAGACCCGAATATACCGCCCCACAGTGTTGTTTATAAGCTGGAAAACCTCGCTCCCAAATTGTCGCTAACTCATCGCTGAATACGTTACCGAGAGTTCTATGTTCCGCCTTTCCTGTAAGCGCTCCTAAATCTTCCCGACAGAGTGGAACTGTCCCGTCAAGGAGGATCGGAAGGTCCCGCATGAGATGCCAGCAGGGACGGCGTATAAGCGGCGAGAGGTCTGACACTCCAAGATCAGACAGTTTACCACAGAACGGATCATACTTCTGAATAATCACATGGGACTCGGTCTCTTTCCAAGAACGATAGAAGTTTTCTATATCATCTTCTGAGTCTTTCACCCGTATAGCCTGAACGTGGGTGTCGTTTGGGAAGAACCGCGTCAGGGTTTTCACGGTTTCAAGCGCCTCGTGATAGCCCGCACCCCTGATGCTGCGATAACGCGCCTCATCATGCGCGTCAAGCGATACGATCCACGAAAGCGGTGCGGCCAGAATACCCGCGCGGGGCGCGGCGCTCTTGGCCATACTTGCAAGCGCCTCAAGTTCCCCTGTTTTCCAGCCCAGTCCAGAAGTCTCTATAATGGTAGAAAGCTGGGGACGCTCAAGCGCCGCGCCAATCAGTTCCAGCTTTTGCGGATGCAGGCTGAGTTCACCCCAGAGGGAAAGGTCAATCACCGCATCACCAGAAAAATCGCTTATCTTGTCCAATAGCGTGTTAAATCGTTCTGGCGCAAGAAAGTCTTTGGCATGGGCTTGGACATATCCATAACGCGGGTAGGGACAGAGGGCGCAAGTTTGAGGGCAGGGTCCCGCAACCTGAATCGCATAAAAGCTCGGCAAAGTCCGCAGGAGTTCCGGCCTTTCCTTGATAACCCGTGTTATGTCATTAGCACTGGAACAGCCCGCTTCAGCAAAACGAGTAAGCAGGAGCAGATTACGTTTAGAATCCGCGCTCAGGCTCAGGCGGTGGATGCGAAGGTCGTCCGCTGCAATTTCAGTTTCGATATCAAAAGCGTTTATATCTTTCTGGAGTGTGGCAAAAATGCTGTCCCGCTCAACCGGCGCGTCATCATCGTCCGATATGTTTGAAAGAATTGCCGCAACCCCGGGCGCCAGAATTTCTGGCGCAAGCCCATAGGGAAAACCGTCAGCGTAAGAATACTCGGCGGCGTAACGGATATGCCGCTTGCTCACCGCGTCGGCAAGCCCCGCGTCCAAAAACGGGCAGTCAGCCCAGGCGTAATAGGTATAGTCAAAACCTTCTGACAAGGATGCCAGTGTATTGAGGACTTGCTTGCGCGTCCACTGTTTCCCATTAGGCGGAAGAATCACTTCATCCGCCGCGCACTGGGGCAATGTCGATGCTGCCGGCGCTAACAACGCAACCTTGTTTACAGCAGGGAACAGACGCACCCTGTCGAGCGTCAAATCGAAGGCGCTTTTTCCGTGAAAAACCGTTTTATATGCCGGATCGCGTAAAGCGCCTCCGTACAACACCGCTATAACCTTCATCTCTTCAACTATCGGAATAATCAACGCCTTCCCTGAGAGCGTAGCGCGCCAGAGTTGCGCCACGCTCTATGGCCAGCGTTACGCTACGGCGCCAGGCACCATAACACAATGAAAACAGAGACATGTTTCAGATTAACAGCAACGGGTTCCGGCACGCAGACAAGATAACAAGCAACAGGCTCTTTCCTACAGCCCGTTGCTTTTCGCTCCCAAGCTCCTCTTCACTGCATATAATACACAGCCACTATCCTCCGGCGCAGCTTCCAGATACTGCCGCCAGCCTTTTTACCATTCCCTCGCCTCAAACCCCTTAGGTATACTGGCCACTTCTACAGAATCCCCAGACTGTACCAGAACATACAACCCTTTCTTTTGTGCGTAGCGGCACACACTTTCAGGAACGATTGCCCCGGCAACAGCCCCAACCAGACGCCGTTTGTCGCCGCGCTTATCCATGTAAAGACGTATCTTGCCTATCCGGTCAAGGTGGTCGTCTATGTCTTCTTTGATTAAATCTGTTTTCACTTCAACAGGCATTGCGTAATCGCCATTTTCGAGAAAAATGTCCGCTTCCGAGATGGTTTGCTCTCGGTCATGGAACTTAATATTCCGGCTGCCCTTTGTGAACTCATACCCAAGGGCATCAAACTTTTCCCATAGCTGGGCGGCAACCATCTCTTCTATCCATCTACCCAGAGACCTATTCACACCGCCGATATTTTTTGATAGTTCGGCGACTAGCTTCTCGGTTCTCTGCCCGCTGATTGATAGTTCGGCGACTAGCTTCTCGGTTCTCTGCCCGCTGATTAATAGTTTGTCTACCTCTTTGGACGTTTTGGCGATTTGCTCATCGGTTCTCTGCCCACTGATTAATAGTTTGTCTACCTCTTTGGACGTTTTGGCGATTAGCTTATCGGTTCTCTGCCCGCTGATTGATAGTTCGGCGATTAGCTTATCGGTTCTCTGCCCGCTGATTGATAGTTTGGCTACCTCTTTGGACGTTTCGGCGATTAGCTTATCGGTTCTCTGCCCGCTGATTGATAGTTCGGCGACTAGCTTATCGGTTCTCTGCCCGCTGATTGATAGTTTGTCTACCTCTTTGGACATTCTGGTGATTTGCTCATCGGTTCTCTGCCCGCTGATTGATAGTTTGGCTACCTCTTTGGACGTTTCGGCGATATTTTTTGATAGTTCGGCGATTAGCTTGTCGGTTTTTTGTTGTTGAGCGTCAAATTTCACCAACGCTGCCCAAACTTTAGCAAAATCAAGGTCTTTTCCTGCTTCTGCCGCCTGTTCCGCTGTCATTGCTGCCATGTTTCAGCCTCCATAAAGTTAGTATAGCATACAGACTAGATTTTTGAAAGGCGGATACAACAGGGCGCGCTGCGCAACACAACACACGCGCCCCTACGTTTGTTCCTAACACTGACGCACAGACCGCGCCCAATACTCGCCGCTCTTGCTGTAGGCGACTGGAGCTTGAACGGAATCAAGGTCTGAATCAGCTGCCTAGACGCCTTTCCTTCCTTGTTTTTCAATGTGCGCTGCAAAATATCCCCGCCCTTTGCCTGCCGCTTG
>JAIRMT010000058.1 GCA_031258505.1 Treponema sp. | reverse complement strand
GGAAAGCGCGGTTATAGAATTCACGGAATTTTTGAAAGGGTTATATTAGATGGACTTTATAAAGTTATAGATGAATGTGCGAGGAACTGTATAGTATTAAGGATTGATACCTTGCTAGGCACTGTTAGCAAAGAAGGATTTTAAGAAACGCAATAATAATAAAGCCTAAAAAGGTTATGTCTGATTTTTCATACCTCACTACCAATCGTCTATTCTCTTTCACCTTCCCAAATAGCCGCTCTATCAGTCCTCGTTTCTTATACTTCTCTTTGTTGTAGACTATAACTTCTTTCCGGTTCTTCCGTCCGGGTATGACCGGTTCATTATTGTTCCCCGCTAACTCACGGCGAAACTCGTTACTGTCATATCCGCGATCCGCTATAACCGCACATCCGACTATCGTATGCCAATATCCGTATTCGGGAGGTAAATCCCGCCGCGGACAGTCGGTTCTCAGGATATACAGTATTCCGCAAAATGCCTGGTAATGGGATACTTTGGGCGGACGCCCTTTCCCGATGTAATCTCCTTCGATGATAGGCAATATCTTCTGGTTAAAGAATTCTTCGCTTATCGGATACAGCCGCTTGTTTTCCTCCATGCGTTTTTTCCTCCTCCGAATCGATATTTCAATCTTTGCTAACAGTGTCTAGTACCTGTTCATGGTCATGAACTAAGCCCATTATGCCGACGTAACTAAGCCCATTAACCCGCTCCATACAACAAGGCGCATACCTGTCTACGATCGTGTCTCGATCCCGTCCGCGTGTGAGACACACACTCGTCCGCGTATGCGACACATACTTAGCACATATCAAGGGGAAAAGTTGTGGGTCAAGTTTAGGCCTGAGTGGTGGGTAAATCCACTGACTGCGTTAATAATAGTTGATGCGGTACTCGTCGAGGACGCGGAAGCCGACGCGCTGGTAGACGGTGCGGGCAATGACATTGCGTTTCTTTACAAAGAGCGTAATGTCTTTCCCTTCCGTGCAGAGGAGGTGGATAAATACCGCCGCCATACGGGAGGCAATACCCTGACGCCGGTAATCGGGATGCACAAAAACGCCGCCTATCTGATAATGGGAAAAAGACGCGGCTGTGGTGTTGATCTTACCCACAATGCGGGAACCTATGCAGGCAATGATGATTTTCTCATGCGCTACAATGTGTTCCAGGGTCTTGCGGCACGCAGCAGGGTTGAACTCTACGCCCTGCGGAAGCACTTCCTCCTGCTCATACGCGGCTTGTAGCCGATAGAGCCGGTCCATGTCCTCGTCAAGCGGGCGACGCAGTATGAGCGAGGGGTGTTCCTCGCTGGGAATAGCGGGCATCCCTTCCAGAGTCATCAGGTCATAATCAATGATTTGCCGTGGTTGGATACCGAAACAAGCCATGAAGTTCTGTAAAATCTCCACATCAACGCTCAGTCCCTGACTCGCATGAATAGCTGTCTTTTTGAGAAACCGTTCCATAAAAAAGGGAAAGGGAATGTTCTCATTCCTGTTAAAGATGGGGAAAAGGGAACGCTGACTATGGAAGAACAGGGCTGAAATCGCGCCGCGCTCGTAGAACGCCCACATATCGTCCAGAAGCCAGTTGCGCTTCATAATACGGGCGCAGGCGGAAACGCAATACGGCTCCTGCTCTTGCAAGAAAGCGCGGAGCGGCGCGTTGTAAGCTGTTTTATACCAGCCGTTGCGCTTGCCAACCATCAGGGGGCCGTCCAGCGGGGCGCGTCAAGAGGGAAAGGCAGGCGTCCCTCAGCCGGAATGTGTCCCAACAAGGCGGAGAAGCCCGCTGTAAACGACACCGGCGCATAACTGTACACGGCAATAGCCCCGTCAACCCAGGGAACCTCGTCGAGATACACTGGACTCAGCACTGAAAACACGATTACGCGCTTGCCAGAGGCGCGGAGGCTTTGCAGATAGGGCAAGCCATCCGCATCAGCAAGGCAGAAGATGATAGTGTCAGAGGCGCGTATAAGCGAAGGCGACAGGGCGTTATAGCGACAGGTAAGGGCGTTGGGATAGGCGCGACGGCCAGCGCGGAGAAACTCGCCGTACTCGCCGACCAACAGTACCCGACCCGCGCTTGCAGGATTGAGCGGCAATTCGCCCTTCACCAGGGTAACGCTCCGCGCCGCGAGGTCAAGGAAGAACGCGGCGCCTTCAGTGTCTGGCACCTGTTCCTTGATACGCGCTATGTCTGGCGCCAGCGGCACAGCGTCTTCGCCCCGCAAGTAGCGCAGTTTCAGGGCGAGTACCCGTCGCGCCGCATCGCGCACCCGCGCCTGAAACGCGGTTTCGTTCTTCATTGCCGCGAGCAGCGTTGTCCAGACCGAGGCGTTTAACGAAGGTGTTGATGAAAACATGAGGATATCGTTACCAGCCATGAGCGCCTGTTTTGCGGCCTGAGCGAGACTGCCCGCGCCTGACAGCGCTCCGATCATCATCAGGTCGTCGGTAATTACTACGCCGTCAAAGCCGATGCGCTGCCGCAAGACCTCTCCCAGAAACCACGGTGATAGCGACGCCGCGCCATCGCCAGCCTCAGTCTTGGGGAACGCGAGATGCCCGCTCATCACCGCTGGCAGGCCGTTTTGCGCCAGAAACCGGTATGGCAGTAGCTCCCGTTCCCACAGGGTTTCAAACGGCGCGTCAATGCGCGGCAGTATCCCGTGCGAATCCAGCCGCGTGTCGCCATGCCCCGGATAATGCTTCGCCGTAGCAATGACGCCAGCGGCGCTCTGTCCCTTCACAAACGCTGTCGCCAGTACCGCGACTGCCGTTGGATCAGCGCCAAACGAGCGCGGACCAATAATGACCGAATCACGGTTTGTATAAACATCAACATCCGGCGCAAAGTTCATGTTAATGCCGAGCGCCGCCAGTTCCCGACCGATGTAATAGCCCGACCAATAGGCGTCAGCTGGTCTGCCCGACGCTCCAATCGCCATATTCCCCGGCGTCTCACTCGTCAGCCCTTTGACGTGCCGTATCCAGCCGCCTTCCTGATCCGTTGCCACCAAAAGCGGTATATGAAAGTTGTCGCCAGCTCTGCTGGCGCTATCGGCCAGCGCCGTGTTTTGCATTTCGCCAATACTTTTCGCCAGCGCCAGCGTATCGTCAGTATTCCAGCCGAACACCTTAACACCGCCGACGCGCCGTTGCCGTATCCAGTCCAAAATGAGCGGTGATGGCGCTGTACCGATCCAGCCGAGCATGAAGGTTTGCGCCAGCGCCTCTTCATCGCTCATTGCCGACACAATGGCTACAGCGAGTTCGTCAGGTGGAACTGCGTCTGTGAAGTCGAGCGCGTGGACATGACTGAGCGAAAAGAGCGCGATAAGGATGAGGCGTAAGCGCAGAGACAACTCGCGCTCTACAGTTTTAATCAGCGCACTCAATTTTTTGTTACCTCATACATATTTTATGTTCCAGTGTAATCCTCCTAGGAATTACACCCCATTTCTCTAGGAATGAGAAGTCTCACTGCCACGTACCGAGGAATTACCCGGTTACGGGGACTATGGGAGAGACGGTGAGGCCGGGGGCGAATCCTACCCAGGCGGGACGTTTTGAAGGGCATCGGGCTTCCCGAATACTGGAACAGGCCCATGTTTATCGTTCCAGTTCATCAATATACGCAGCTGCGCTATGCGCCGCTATTGCGCCTTCCGCCGCCGCAACCACCACCTGGCGGAATGGCGTGGCGCGGACATCGCCAGCGGCAAATATGCCTGGAATAGAGGCTTCCATCGACTGGTTCGTGATGATGTAGCCATGGGCATTGCTTGTCAGCAATGGCGGCAAGTCTGGAAGCTGGGGGACACTGCCAGCGAAAATGAAAACCGCGTCCGCCGGCTCCTCATGGGTTACGTCGTTGGTTTCAAGCACTACCGATGAAACCTTGTCGCTGCCGCGTATTTTCAGCATACGGGTATTAAGGCGAACCTCAATGCGGGGGTCATTCATCACCCGCGCGGCCAGCGCCTTTTGCGCCCGAAACTCAGCGCGGCGGTGGATGAGAACGATGTGGGGCGATAGGCGGGCGAGATACCGCGCCTCATCGCACGCCGCGTCGCCGCCGCCTACTACGAAGATTTTTTTGCCCTTGAAAAAGGGGCCGTCGCAGGTGGCGCAGTACGACACGCCCATACCCGCAAGTTCACGCTCGCCGGGGATCTCCAGCAAACGGTGTCTCGCGCCAGTGGCGATAAGCACTGCCGGCGCGGTGAGTTTCTTACCATCATCAAGCGTTACCGTGAAAGGAACTGGGTGTCTGACGTCAGCGGCGCTAACAGAGACAGCAGCGGCGGTGATGAAGCGCGCGCCAAAGTCTTCCGCCTGCTGGCGCATGGCGTCGGCAAGGTCAAAGCCGGAACGGGCGGGGATGAGTCCAGGGTAGTTCTCAAGGGTGTCGATGAGCAGCGCCTGGCCGCCCGGGGCAAGTTGTTCAAGCACCAGTACACGCAGAGCAGCGCGCGCGCCATACTGTGCGGCACTCAGGCCAGCGGGACCAGCGCCAAGAATGAGTAAATCAGCATCGTAGTTTGTCATAGATAATCACGGCGTGGAAGCCCAATGCTTTAGCGTTGGGATGAAACGCCCTCTGCCGTTAGGCAGACCTCCTGTTAAAATAAAACTCGTCTGTCCGAGCCGCCGATAGTTTTACGCGGGTATGAACTCTAATCTTCCTCAAATTTTGACTCAAAAAGCTGGACTATAGTGTCAACCGCGTCCTGTTCATCAGCGCCATCAGCCTTAATCGTGATCTGTGTACCATAGGACGCGCCTAACGTGATAACGCTCATAATGGATTTCGCGTTGACTGTGTAGGTACCCCGTGTAAGGTGAATGGTACAGGCAAACGCATTTACAGCGCGTACTAGCATGGCGGCAGGACGGGCGTGAATGCCCGCGCGATTGGATACCGTTATAACTTTTTCTATCATCTTAGACTTCCTTTTATGAAATTATTTTTCTATAGAACCGGCCATATTGAACATAGCCTAAATGATATCTTCATTTCCAAAGTATACTGAACGTACGGGATCGCTTTCTATCCACTTGAGAATGTTTTGGTTGAATTCTTTCGCTGCGTTATACCCCATCTGCTTGAGACGCTCATTCATGGCTGCGGTTTCTATGATGACAGGTACGTTTCTGCCAGGTCGTACGGGAATATCCACTTTGGGAATATTGACTCCCAGCAGTTCCATGTACTGCTCGTCCTCGCCAAAGCGGTCGTAGTTCTTCTTCGCGTCCCATTCCTCAAGGTTAGCAACGAGTTGTATCTGCTTGCGCTCACGGATCGCGCCAACGCCAAAGAGGTGCGTAACGTTGATGATGCCAATGCCCCGTATCTCCATGTGATGACCAACGATCTTGTTCGCTCCTGAACCTAAGAGGCTGTTCCCATTGACGCAGTGTATGTTTACCACATCGTCAGCGACCAGCCGGTGTCCGCGCTTGATGAGTTCCAGGGCGGTTTCACTCTTCCCTACTCCTGAATCCCCGATTACCAGTATGCCCAAGCCATACACTTCCACCAGATTACCGTGTATGTCCTGCGTCGGCGCGAATATATCGGAGAGTACCCGCATGAGCCGCACATGGATTTCTGTTGAGCTGAGTTCAGTTTGCAGTACAGGACACTGAGCCTTTTCCGCCATCTCGAAAAACTTGCGTTCTGGTAACAGTCCGTGGGAAAAGATACAGCAGGGAATAGGGTAGGTGAATAGCCGCTCAATCGACTCAAGGTTACCCGCCGCCGCCAGCTTTTCAAGGTAACGCGATTCTCCCTTACCAAAGAGCTGTACCCGCTCAAAAGCAAAGGAATCGAAGAAACCAGACAGCGTCAGCCCCGGTCGGTTCAGGTCCACAACGCGGATTTCTCGGCCAAGCCCCTTGCGTCCGCCAAGACAGCGGAGGTTAAGCGCATTATAATTGTTCAGGTCTATATTGATGAGGTCTAATACAGTAAAACGTTTCCCATTCATAGCCCTATCATATAAAAAGCGACCTTTATGGGAAAGGCCGCTTTGCAGAAACGCTACATAGAGACGCTATTCGTCGTCCCTGATGATCTCGATCTTGATGCCGTCGTTCTGATCCGGCTCTTCTTTAGGCGGTATCGTTACCTTGAGGATACCATTTTTGAAGACTGCCTTGACCTGCTCCTGCGCATACTTGTCCAGCGGCGCGAAGTACTTCTGCTTCTCGATGTCCTTCATCTTCAGCCGGCGCTTGAAGTAGCGAACATTTTCCTCGTTATCCTGATCGGTGTTCTGATCCTCGCCCAGCTTGGCAGAAAAGACCATGTAGTCGCCCTGGAACGAAAGGTTTATGTCCTTTTCGTCAAAGCCGGCAAGGGCGAACTCAAAGATGAGACTGCGATCTCTGGTCATGTACGCATTCATGGGCGGGTAGGAGTAGTTAGGATAGTAGTCAACATGCTCCCCAAACGGTTCCTTTTCGCCGCCAAACGGCCCTTTGGCGCGAAAATGCCCTCCGGGGCGAAAATCGAAGTTGCGACGGAATTCGTCACTTAAATCTTGGGTAGCCTCAAAGATCTCATCAAAGAGTGTACCCAAATCCATGTAAGGTCGAGCGCCTTTCATAAAAGCTCCTTTGCGCGTAACAGCGCGATACCGGCCATAATGCCCGGTAAAATTAACCCTCATACGAGCGGCTTATCCAAATATACTTGTATCTTTACCTAGATGTAAAGAGCTTTTCAACATATTTCTTGCCGCTGCGCCGTCTTATCCTCAGCCGAAGCAAATGAAAATCCAGACCCACATACTTCTTTCATGTCGAAACTTGTTCTCTGTGCCGATATGCGCGAGGGACAGGATAAACGCATAGAAACTCAGCCGATTCGTGGGCGCTGTGGCAACAATGCGGTGTCAAACACGCGGCTTAGAGTCGCTCTAAGGGATGGCTTAGAGCAGCTCTAAGGGATGGCTTAGAGTATCTCTAAGGGATGGCTTAGAGTATCTCTAAGGGATGGCTTAGAGCAGCTCTAAGGGATGGCTTAGAGTCGCTCTAAGGGATGGCTTAGAGCAGCTCTAAGGGATGGCTTAGAGCGACTCTAAGGGATGGCTTAGACACTTACTCCCCTTTGGCGGAAGCGGTGATTTTGCAGCAGAGGGTCTAACAGAACATTGTGGAAATCGCTGAGATACAGGGCCAGTTTAACCGCGACATTGCCAACAGCCGCCGTATGAGGGACTTAAGCGGCGGACCTGTCCTCGCTCCCCTGCCGCGCCCGTAACCACCGCCATTCCCGCCGCGCCTGCTGCTTCTGCCGCGCCTGTAACCGCCGCCTTTGCCGCGAACACGCCTGCCGCACCCCAGCAGCCGTCCGCCGACTGGACGCCCGCCAGCCATTTTGACCTGTCTCTTGACAATAGCGGCAGCGGCATTACGATTACAAAGTACAAACGTGTGGCCGCAGTGGTGAATGTACCTGCCATCATAGACGGCCTTCCGGTTATAGCCATTGGAGAGTCGGCATTTGAGGACTGTATCAGTCTGACCACCATCACCATCCCTAACAGCGTTACCGCCATTGGAAACTGGGCATTTGCCGACTGTAGCAGCCTCTCTGCCGACAGCAGAGAAGCCATACGCGGGCGCTTGGGGACAGGGTGTTTTAGGGATAATGCAAGGAGACGCCCGGCGCTTTACGAGGGGCGAAGCTCCTTGCCTGCATACGAGCGCGTACCAGTCAGGTATACGCCATTGTATTTTGTAAAACGACCCTTGACAAAAGATTGGAGGTGCTATAGTATAATAATATGCCAGAATTAAGCCGCTTTTTGGGTATGGTTATATCGATCTATTTTGATGACCATAATCCACCGCATTTTCATGTTTTGTATAATGAGCATGAAGCGTTAATTTCTATTAACGACTTAACGGTATTAAAGGGCAGTTTGCCATCACGTGTATTGGGACTTGCAATGGAATGGGCTGACTTGCACAAAGCTGAATTGCTGAAAAATTGGGATATGGTTCAAAGAGATGGCAAGTTTTTTAAAATTGAACCTTTAACATGAGGTAGGAAAATGTTGTTTTGGGTAATTAAAGCAGAGTTGCGCGAAGACTATAAAATTTATATTGAATTTAATGATGGGCTTAGTGGAATCATTGATTTTAAGAATAAGATCACAACAGACCATCGAAGTATAATAAGGGAATTGGCTGATAAAAATATGTTCGATAAAATAAAGATTGAACGGCATACATTATGTTGGGACAATGGGGTTGATTTTGCCCCTGAATATTTATATGAACAAGTAATTAGGCAGAAAAACCGCATTTGTGCGAGTGTGTTAAATTGAATTAAAGCTGTATGTATTGTTATGCCGTTGGCAAAAGCAACACAACGGCGCATAACAGGTCTGTTTACGCCACCTGACGGCGGCTCGGGCTACGATGTTGCTAGGTCATTCCGCGCCACAGCGTAGCTGGGGAACGCTCATTCCCACACAAAACCTCCACCTCCTTTTGCCAGCCTTGGCCACGCTTCCTGCGAAAGCCCTTATTCGGGCTGGCAAACAGCCGGGCATGGGAAAAACTGAGGGGCAGGTTGAGGCTTAAAGCCGGGTGGTTTCGGCGGTTTCGATAAAGTGGCAGGGCTTCAGCTAAACTTTAGATTGGCGCGTTAGGATTCTTATATGCTTAACAAGACTATGATTGGCGCGGTCTTTCTCGCAGCCTTACTTTTGCTCATCTTCTTCTCCAAAACCATCTACACCTGGAACCTGCCGGAGGTCGTTGCTACAAAACCGTTTCGGGGAACCCTGAACAAGCTGGAACTCAGTTCCGGCATCGCAAACTGGACTACGCTCAATACCTTCTACGCAGCAGTCGGCGGGACAGTCGCGGAAACGCTGGTGAAAGAGGGCGAAACCGTAAGCGCGGGTCAGCCCATCTTACGCATGGAGTACAAGACCAGCGATGCCGAGCGCCACCTCATGAGTACCGAAAACAGCATCCAGAAACTACAGGGCGATATCCGCGCCGCACAGAGCAAGCTGGCAAGCGTCGAGCGCGCTCTCAACGGGACAGAGACCAGCGCGGCAAGTTCGCTTGACTTTGATATATACAAGGCAAAAAACGCACTCCAGACCGCTGAACTATCATACCAGTACGGCGCAATCAGCCGAACTGAGCTTGAGACTGCGCGTAACAACCTCACAGCGCTCTACCTGAGCTGCGAGGAAAGCCGCGACACACTCACGCGAGACTTACAGACCAAGCAGTTTGAGCTGCAAAACCTCTTGAGCGAGGCGGAATCCTACCGTGAGACGATTGGAGATTATGAGAAACACGCGATTATAAGCGTGGAGTACAGCGGCGTGATCGAGGCGCTGAACGTGGAAAAGGGCAAGTTTGTCGCCGAGAACGCGCCGCTCTTTTCGATTGGCGTTGGCAATGAATTCACCGTGAATTGCGTTGTCTCCCTTGAGAACAACTTTATCATGCAGGGAGATACCTGTTCTCTCTCCAACGCCTCCCACGAGTTTAAGGGGCTGGTATCGCGCATAAAGCCATCCGAGCGCGGCAAAACCGTAAGCATAAGCGTGGTCTCCGGCGAAATAAGCGCGGGTGAAACCTTTGAGACCAGCTTTGAGAAGAAAAGCGCCACATCCTACACGCTCGTTCCTAACAGCGCGGTGAATCAGGACAACGACGGCTATTACCTTAACCGTATAAAGCGCAGCGCAGACATTCTGGGCTATGAGTATTTTGTTGAGCGGCTTGAGGTGTACATTGGGGACTCAGACCTCCAGAACACGGCCATCATTCAAGGCATCACGTTCTTTGATCCACTCGTTCTACTAAGCGATAAAGCGCTGCAAGCGGGCGATATGGTAATCCTGAGCAACGCGGAGGACTTTTTTGAAAACTAGAAGCGTCAGAAGCGCCTCAGCCGTCCTGCTGGGCGTCTGCGGGCTTACGCTTTTCAGCATCGCTGTTATCCTCTTGTTCATCATGGCGCTCCTTGCCGGACGCGGCCATTACCATAGGCTGCTTCTGGCAAAGCCATTACGCTCTTACGCGCCAGCGTTAATCAGCCTTGACGCCATTGAACAGTTCTGCGAGGACGAATTCCTGCTTACCTATGAACAGCGCCGCCTGAGCAGCGCGAGTACCGCGTATCAGCAGTGTCAAGTTACGCTTGTCGGGACGAACAGCTACTATCCAGCGCTGCTGGGCTATCAGCTTCTCAGCGGCTCATTCTTCACCAAGCAGGCGTGGGATACGAAAAGCAGACATGCGGTTCTGAACGAGACTGCCGCCTTTACCTTGTTTGGCTCAAACAAGATCGTGGGTAAAACCATAAAGCTGGACGGCGAAACATGGCTAGTCAGCGGCGTGCTGCGCGACAATGATGAGAACAATCTTATCTATATTCCTTCTATTAACAATGCACAGAGCGCTAGTGTCAGCGCCCTCATCGCCCTACTCGCGCCGGAGCGCGGCATTAGTGAAACCTACGCGAAGAACACGCTCAAGGCGCTTGGGGTTCAGGAGGCCATGTATATGTTTGTCAATATGGAAAACATGGTAAACCTGTACTGGGAATGGCTTTTTGCGGCGCTCAAGCTGGCTCTGTGCGTTCTGTTCGGCGTGTTCACACCCGCGATACTGCACCGCATCAAAGTTACCGCGCTTGTGTTTATGGACACGCTGAAACAGCAGTATCTCAAAGACAGTATTGCCATGCGCCGAAAAGAGCTGCTCAGAATCATAGCCATGACCAGCTTCTTGCTTGCCAGCCTAGCGTTCTGTCTCACCCTGCTTTCACAGGTACTCGCCGAGTGCCTCTACTGGCACTCGTTTCCCTGGACCAATGAAGACTTCCGCAGCGCTATACTGAAAGCCGCTCCCAGCCTGCTCTATCATCTGTAGCGTTTTGGCACAGTGTTGCTCTATCGCGTTGATCCGTTTTTGCTATACTTCTCTATGCAGCTATAGGATTCGCAGAGGGAGCGGCGAGTTCAAAACAGGGCTGTGCAGAGGCAGATAAATAACGCCACCCTTTTGTTCTCTTCCGTCCACTCGGTCAATATCTTGCTGTAACGCGTCTTCGCGGGATATACCGCCATCGCTTCAAATATGCCCAACTGTCCGTATCGGCATATCAATATTGCATTTCTGCCGTATCGCCAGTTTCACCACTTCCCATGTCCAGAGCGCGAATCAAGTTTCAAGCGGGCGATCTCTTTCGCTATAACACCGGGAAATCAAAATAACGGTTGGGGTAAGGCTCGTTTTTTAATACATAGTGCCACCACTCAAAGCTGTATGCCGCAAACCCGCTGTTTTCCATGATGGAACGTAAACACCCGCGATTTCGCGCCTCCTCAGCGCTAATCATTTGAGCGCCATGATGTGAACGTTCATCCATGAAATCAAAGCCGCCGCCCATGGGAACAAGCGCGCCCGTATCTAAACGATATAGCGTAAGGTCAATAGCGCTCCCGCGACTATGACTTGACTGGAGCGCGACATATCCTTTCGTAAGCATCTCAGCCCGTTCTATGTGCGGATAGTAGCGTTCTTTGGTGAGGCCGTCTTCATGCTGCATAGACCAGCGCAGGAAACAATCAACTGCGCGCTTGGGACGATAGCCGTCCCATAAAAGCAGGCCATAGCCAAGAGCCGCCGCGTGATTCCGCGCTTCCTGCAGCGCAAGAGCTGCGGCGTGAGTTACAACTATACGATTAACCTCATAACCGTCCACTGGTTTCCCCGTAAAATTGTCCCATGTGGCATATTTGGCATCCCAGCGAATGCCGCGCACTTGTTCATCCAAAAAAACAAATCCCTTTTCCATGCTCATATCCTTTTTAACTAACGCTTCTTTAAGGCTAAAACGATAAGGCGGTCAATCAAGTCCGAAAGCGTTATGCCCGCGGCGTTCATCATGCGGGGATAACGGCTGTATGACGTAAAACCGGGCAGAGTATTTACTTCATTCAGCACAATGCGGCCGCTGTCTTCTAAAAACAGGTCGACGCGGGCAAGGCCGCAGCAGCCGAGCGCCTGATATATGTTCTTTGCCGTTTCTTTGACGCGGCTGCACTCCTCAAACGGCAGCGCGGCAGGGACAGTAATAACAGCGTTCTCGGAACCTTGTTCTGGCGCGGCTTCTTGGTGAATGTGAAAGATGCCATGCGACAATCTGATTTGGTCCAGCGCGCCGACAATCAAGTCGGAACCGTTTCCAAGCACAGCGCAGCCAGTCTCAATGCCTGAAATTGCCTGCTCAATCAAGACCTTCGTATCATACTGCCTTGCTGTTTTAATTGCGGCGTCTAATTCGTCCGGGCTATTGACTTTTGTTACGCCGAAAGTTGAGCCTGAACGCGCTGGTTTAACAAAAATAGGATAGGTAAACGCATCCGCCTCGGGCCCATTGTCATCATCCCAAACCGAAAATTCAGGAACAGCTATGCCGGCGTTTTTCAGCATGATGTATGTCAGCGATTTATCCATACAAATCGCTGAACTTTGAATATCGCAGCCCACATAGGGAATGCCGGACAACTCAAGCAGCCCTTGAATTGCTCCATCCTCACCGGACTTGCCATGCAAAACTGGAAATACCACGTCAATGCGGCGTTTATGCTCAGGCTTTTTTGTAATAAGCAATCCATGGGTTTCTTTATCCGGCGAAATCACAGCCGGGCAGCAGTCGCCGGTTTCCCAATCCGCAGATGGTTTCTCGCAAATCTTCCACACACCGGATTTTGTAATCCCAATGTATACCGTATCGTATTTTTCGCTGTCAATATGAGCGGCGACCTCGCGCGCTGATTTGATTGAAACGTTATGCTCTTCTGAACAACCGCCGAAGAGGATTGCGACTTTTAATTTATTCATGGTGATAAACTCCTTATGCTTTAAGTATCGCGCATAAGAACGAGGCGTTTTTTAACATTTGATTATTAGTTTATTAAGATTTTCCTAAGAAACGATGCGCATCTCTTAGGAAGTCTTTTTATCCGGCGTTTGGCTGGGCGGGAAGGTCCACGGTAAAGGTCGTGTACTTGTCATCGCTTTCCGCGTAAATCCGTCCGCCGTGCTGAATCACAATCTCTTTTGCGATTGCCAATCCAAGTCCCGCGCCGCCAGTGTGGGAAGAACGGGCATCGTCCAGCCGGTAAAACTTTTCAAATATTGTGGCGAGTTTTTCTTTGGGGATGCTTCCGGCACTTCTGAAAACGATTGAAGCCATATCGCCGGAACTGTCTGCTGTGATGTCAATGACGCTGTTTTCATCGCTGTAGGACACGGCGTTTTTCAGAATGTTGTTAAAAACCCGCGCCAGCTTATCGGCATCGCCGAATACGGTGATGTCTTCGGGCGCGTGGATAAGCGCGTTTTTTCCATTTGCGGCAAGCTGGGGATAAAATTCATCGGCCATCTGTGCAAGCATATAATAAAGGTCGATGTTCTTTTTGGTGAGCGTCATTGTTTGGAGGTTATAGCGTGTAATTTCAAAGAATTCGTCGATTAACTGTTCGATTCGGTACGCCTTGTCCAGCGTGATATGCACATATTTTGCCTTTTGCTCCGCCGGCATATCGGGCGCTTCGTGGAGCAGGCTCAGATAGCCGATAACGGAGGTAAGCGGGGTTTTAATATCGTGCGCGAGGTAGAGAACCAGGTCATTTTTTCTTTGTTCGGCCAGTTTTGCGTCCTGTTCCCGCTTTGCAAGGGTTTGTTTTAAGATATTGAGTTTTTGTTCCATGAATTCCATTTCTGGGGAAAGCTCGATATGCTTATCCTCGTTCCGAATAAGCATATCAATGCCGGTATGTATCTCGTCGAAGTATTTTACGAATTTAGACAGCAGGACGCGGCATAACACAAGAAAACTAATACCAATCGCCGCATACGTAAAGGCTGCGATATTGGAATGTATGGCGGTGTGATATACCCGCAGCGCGAGCAGATGATTTAAGCGAAAATTGTGTTCCAAAAGGCTTACAATCCAATCCCCGACAGACGCCCGCTGCTGAATAAAAAAACGCAAGAACAATACGAATCCAATAGCCGCTATAATAGTTACGAGGATGTATAGGTAGAGTTTTCGTTTCAGTTTTGAGTAATCAGGCTTTTTAATTGCGCGTTTGGTTTTCATTTTTATAGTAAGCTCCTTGGCAGATGTGGTTTATTTTTCAATTTTATAGCCAACTCCCCATACGGTCTTTATATATTTTGGGTGATCAATGCTGTCGTTCAGTTTTTCGCGCAGATGGCGGATATGCACGGTGATGGTGTTGTTGGTTTTGCTGAAGTATTCATCGCCCCATATTTTGTGGAACAACTGCTCGGAACTGACTACGTTTCCTTTATTCTCGCAAAGTATCCGCAGTATTGAAAATTCAGTAGGTGTGAGGGACAGAGGCTTGTCGTTCAAAAGACATTCGCGCGTATTTATGTCAATGATAAGGCCGGAATGGGCGATGATGTTTTCGCTCTGCGCCGTGTTCCTGCTGTATTTTTTGTAGCGGCGCAGGTGCGCTTTGACTCTTGCAAGAAGTTCCAGCGGACGGAAGGGTTTTGTGATATAATCGTCCGCGCCCATAGTCAGGCCGGTGATTTTATCCACCTCAGTATCTTTGGCGGTGAGCATGATGATTGGATAGGTGTATTTGTCCCGTATTTTTTGGCAGATAGCGAAACCGCTTGAGCCTGGAAGCATGATGTCCAGTATGGCGAGGTCGAGTTTAGTTTTGTCGATACAGGTAATGGCTTCTTGAGCGGTGTAGCATTTGAAAACCGTATAGTCCTCGTTTTTCAGGTATAGCTCAACCAAATCGGCAATTTCGCGTTCATCGTCCACAACGAGTATGTTATCGCTCACTGTTATTGCTCCTTGATGAATGATTCTGGGAATTTCCCACGCTGAGGCGCAGCGCGGCAGGGGTTTGACCGGCTCACCTGGCGTTTTCGCCAGAACCTGTCGAACATTCCGTCTCCACGTGTGGAAATCTTTGCGCCCAGCCTAGTAGAAGCGTTTCAAAGCGTCAAGCAGCGAAGCGCTCACTGCCGCCCCGCAGTCATGGCGCGCTTTCGCTGGACGCGGGCGTTATTATGCGCCTGTCCCCGCAAGCCGGCGCGAGTTTGATTTCCGCCGCTGCTGAGAAAACCGTGAAAAACATCCATGACATGGAAGCCGCCACAGGCCAGTTCAAGACCTGAGACACAGGATAAACGCATAGAATCAGCCGCTTCGCAGAAGCAGGGCTTAGAGCGTCTCT
>JAIRMT010000142.1 GCA_031258505.1 Treponema sp. | reverse complement strand
CATGTACGGAGACTTCCCGTACATGTACGGAGACCTTCTGTACATGTACGGAGACTTCCCGTACATGTACGGAGACCTTCTGTACATGTACGGAGACTTCCCGTACATGTACGGAGACTTCCCGTACATGTACGGAGACTTCCCGTACATGTACGGAGACTTCCCGTACATGTACGGCGGTCTGGCGTAGTGAAAGGGAATGAGCAAATGGCATGAAATAGATACAGGTTACACAGATTGGAAACCATGCGCTATGTAACCTGTACTTGTTCGGTAACTATCTAGCAAAATTCCAGTAGCAAGGTCTTTATCTCAAATGGACGGAACGCCAGCGCCAGCTCCGCCCCGTTTACCGCGAGGCTCTGCGCGCTGCCTTCCAGCATATCGGTAGTCCACGCCGCGGCGAGCGAGCGTCCGCCGAAGTTCAGCAGGGTTTGCTCCTGACCTCCGAGGCTTTCGTAGAGCCGCATCACAAGGCGCTTACCGCCATTGTCGGCGACTTCAGGCGCTTTGACGCTTTCCACGATGATGGCGGCGTTGTCTATCGAGCAGAATGAGGCGGCCTTATCCGTTCCGCCAGCAACTATGCCCAGGGGCGCGTTGAGTTCATAGCCAGCGCGGACAAGACCAGCGTCAGCAAATGCGCCCTCAAAGGGAAACAGGGCATAAACAAACCGCTGTTCGCCCTTGTCCGCTGTTTCATCTGGAGCTGTAGGGGCGCGTAAGAGCGTGAGACGCATACAGCCGCCGCTAACGTCGTGGCCGTACTTGCTGTCGTTGAGAAGAGCAATGCCATGACTAGCTTCCTCAAGGCTTATCCACTTATGGGCGCAGATTTCAAACTGAGCGCGATCCTGCATAAGATTACGGTGCGTGTTGCGTATGATATGCCCGTACTGTACCTCACAACGAACCTGTGTCGTATCAATCGCTGTATCAAAACTCACCTTAAGCAGACGCCGTGTCTCCTGCCAATTAACTTTTGTATCAAAATCAATACGCGGGTTGTTGGCATAGAACACTAGGTCTTGGGTAAGGCTTGAGTTCAGGCCAATCTTGTAGACATGGCGCAGTCTGAAACATACCGGCCCGTCAGCAATGATTTCGGTTGAAACAAGACGGTCTTCCTCAGTGAGGTACTTGGTCCAGTCCGCATCAATATCCCAGGCTTCCCACAGTACCGGCACGTCTTCCGCACTGATGAAGCGGTTAAAAGAGCCGGTGTCGGCGACAAGCTGACGGTTCCGCCGGATGTCAAGCAGGCTCGTGATATGAGCAGCCTGATCAAAGGATATGGTGTAGAAGGGCGTGGTCAGGGTTCTGTCCTTATAGGTAAAGGGCGAATCGCCTGTATCTTTAACTATGGTGAAACTCGCCCAGCCCAGGGCTGGAACTTTGGGCGCGCCGGCAATAGCTTCTTTGCCGTCAAGGTCAGTGTAATCCCAAAGCGGATATACGGCGCCGTCAGCAGCTTTGAGCGCGCGCGCTGTGTCAACAGACTTGCCCAGAACCTCTGTTGAAAACACCTGAGGATCGGAACGCTCCCACGACAGGTCGTTAAAGAGGGTAACAAGATTATGAGCAGTGTTGCCATGGTCTTTCCCGTTACCTGCGAGTATGGTCAGACTCGTGTTGCCAATGGCAGCGAGAGCTGTTTTCATATTTTTGTACGCGGCTTCCGCCTCCGCATAGACGCGGTTAATGGAAGAACCGGGGATAATATCATGGAACTGTTGGGTGAGCAGGGTTTTCCAGTGCCGCAGCAGCGCATCACGGGGATAAGAAGTCCCCTGTTCCAGTGAAGCAAGGGCAGCGAAAAGCTCTGTGTTCCGCAGGGCAAACTCCAGCTTGCGATTATAGCGCTTGGTCTTTGCCTGCGTTGTATAGGTGCCGCGATGCAGTTCGAGGTACAGCTCGCCCCGCCATTCCGGGAAGTTCTTTATATCGCCGCTGAATATCTCATCCAGCGCCGCTGACACCTTTTTCCAGCCAGAACGAGGCGCGCCTTCAAGGTCAATGAGCCGCCGCGCCATCTCAAGGTCTTCGCGGGTTGTGCCGCCGCCCCCATCACCTTCGCCAATAGGTTTAACTACCGCGCTCTGTACTTCCTTATGCTGAACCTCGTTCCAGATTTCAGCAAGACTGGCAGGGCTTACCTTGCCGTTATAGCCCTGCATACGCGAGGAGATATAGTGCGTCTTCACGCCGCTGCCGTCAATGCCGCGCCATATAAAGGTCTCGTACGGGAAGCGCGTGGTGTCGTTCCAGTTGATCTTGCTGGTAACAAAGTAGCGTATACCGCAACCTGTCAGTATCTGGGGAAGCGCCGCAGCATACCCAAACACGTCTGGCAGCCAAAGCATATCAGCATCATAGCCCAGTAGTTCCTTAGTAACTTGTTTGCCTATAAGAAACTGTCGTATGAGGGACTCGCCGCCCGTAATGTTGCAGTCCGCCTCAACCCACATACCACCGTTGGGTTCCCAGTTGCCTTTTTGGTAGGCGGCTTTAATCTGGGCGAATACGTCGGGGTATTCATTTTTAACGATTTCAAGCTGGCAGGGCTGACTTTGGATAAACACGAACTCCGGGTACTCTTCCATAAAGCGCAACATATTGCTATAGGTGCGCGCCGCCTTTCGCTCGCTCTCCGCAATAGTCCACAGCCATGCATGATCGATGTGCGCCCCGCCCACGAGGTGTACTTGCGGCGTAGTCGGCGCATTTTTCAGCGCAAGCAGCGGCGCGATTCGCTGCGCCGCTCTTGCTGCCAGGTTTTCAAGCTGGTCGCCTGACACTGAGAATGGAATTTCCATGAGCGCGTCGTAAAGCTCCTTAAGAATACGCGCCTTTCGCAAGGAGTTGTTGTCAAGAGTGGCGGCAAGCTCAAACAATATACGGGCATCGTAGTAGAGCGAGTAAACCGCCTCGTTTCGTTCCAGCAAAGCCCCGCCCTCAAAGGCATTAGGGTAATCGGGGATGGTCTTCCCAATGGTGAGAAAGACTGACGGGCCTTCAAACGGCATACACCCTGGGTAAGGATGGCCTGCATAGGCTTCCACATGGACGGTATGTTCCTTGCCGTCTGCAGGAATCCGCAGTTTCTTGTGAAAGAGGTTGAAAGCCCCATAGGGTTTTTTGTCGATAAAGACCAGAGAATCGGCGTTAGGCAGTATGCTGAGGAAGAGCGAACCTTTCAGGTCAGACGGCGCAACAAACGTTGTCTTGAACCACGAGCAAGTCCACGCCTTGCCCCAAGTATGGGGCAGCGCGTTTATCTTCTGCCACACTGCCTTATCTGGCGGGGCGCGAAACGTCTCCGCTGTCTCAAAGACATGGAACTCAAGGTCATGGAGCTTATGGTACGAGTTCTTTTCCAAAAACCGCACATACTGAGCAATCCGACTGGTTATTTTAGGAATAAGCATTGTTAAATTTCTCCTTACTCAAGTATACACACGCTTAAGAAGTAAATGGCGAACTTTTTACACAATAGTTAGTCGATGGCTATAAGCATAGTTTGCGCGCTTGTTTGCGCGCTATGCAAGCACCCATTGTTTTAGGGCGTGAGAGACGCCGCCGCGTCCGCACTCCAGGGTAATCGCGCAGGCTATATGTTTTAACTCATCGCAGGCGTTACCCATGGCAATGCCCATACCCGCGAAACGTACCATGTCTACATCATTAAGACTGTCGCCTATGGCTATGCTGTTTTCCCTGGCTATTCCCAGTACATTCAGCGCTATTTCCATGCCGCTTGCCTTTGTTTCACCCCTGAGAATACCTTCCGCATAATTGGGAAAAGGATTCAGTTGGAAATAATCCTGAAGCGCAACGCGTTCTTCATCAGTTATGCGGCCGTGCATGGTTAATTTTGTTACCCGCGCTCCCTTGTATAGAGTAGAAAAATCAGTGATGTTTTTAACCGGAAGTATTTCTATAACAAAATCTAATATGGTAAGATCGGTTTGGTGGTTAATGCCATAGAGGTTTGTTTCTCCTTCCAAGATACACCATTTGCCGCTGCGTAAATAATAATCGCAAATCAGGGCAAGTACATCTTCGGGAATCCATTTATGATAAATAGTTTTCCCGTTTATGATCACATGAGCGCCTCCTCCCGCGACAATGCCATCAATGTATGAAGCCATAAGCATACGGGGAGGAATGTTTGCCAAAGAACGTCCGGTATTCAGAAAAATACAATGTCCTTGTTTGCGGGCTTCCTCAAGCTGTTCAATATCTTCAGTAAAGGGACCTTTGCCGTGTAAAAGCAAAGTTCCGTCTATGTCTAAAAAGATTGCTTTTGTTGTATATAAGCTCATACCTCACCATGGTTGAGATGCAGTATTGTGTCAAGCGCGTATTGTTGTACCTTGCTGGCGAGAAGGTTCCTGCGCTACATTAGAGGAGCATGGTAGGCTTTGGCGTTATAGTTGCGACAGGCTCTCGACAATCTCTATTCGGGGCAGGTTACCTTGTTCCAGCGCGCTATCGTCTTTTTCCAGCAGGCGCGTATAAAACGCCTTCCCTTCATTGACGATGTTTGAGTAATTGTTCTGGATTAACTCAAAGAGACAATCCTCAGCTTTGCCATACAATCCTTTTTCCTCAAAATAGTTCATTAAATGGCGCTTTGTTTCATCGCGTATCTCATAAGGTTCCATTTTTAACACGATTTCCTCAAGTTCATCCGCATATTGCTCGGTTTTAATAGCGAGAAATAACAAGAATGCTTTCTGATAATACTCGGCGGAAACCGCGTTTATTCCATTGACGCGCTCAAGTATGTCGGCTTCCTCAAAAAGCAGGCTGGCGATTGCCGTGATATTGGTACTATTCGCTGCATTGGCTTTGATAATTGCGGCGGCGTCGAGTTGTTTAATGGCGTTGCCATTGGAATTGAGCAAGCCGTTATACGCCTGCTCGATTTCCTCAAGGGCATATTCGTAATTACCTATGTTTTTATGAAAGACAATGCTCCATAAGTACGCGGCAAGCTGCTCGATCATTCTTACGATGTAATCTTTCCTACTCATGATGTAACATTACCATAGAAGAGGGGAAAAGGCAAACGCCGGGTTTCCAGCGAATTGTCTTGCGCTTTTGGCTTGAGTTCGGTAAAGTTATGTGGGAGGTTCTATGAAAGTATGTAAGGGTTGGGCATTGGGCTTGGTGTTACTACTGGCGGCCTGCTCGCAGACGCCGACTGTTTCGGTTACGCGGGAAGACCTGTTCAGCCTTGAGATAGGGCGCTTTGAGGACAATCTGGCGCTTTATAACGTGGAAGATGTATTTGGCATACGACGGACTGCTCTGACTATGCGGGATGGGCTGTTCTATATCGCCGATAGTAATGGTCAGAAAGTGGTAAGGTATAATTCTTATGGAGACCTACTGTTTATGATTTACAATGAGGAAACAAACCCTATACCTCTGAGCTTGGGTCCTATGCCGGAAGGTCGAACAGTAACCCGCTGGGCTTTCACCTACCCGCTGCGAGAACCGGATAAGATTGTAGTTGATTCGCAGAAGCGCATCTATGTTGAAGACTTGCTTCCCGAAGAAGAGTGGGGAGTGGATATAGAAACCGGCGTATTTCTTACCCATGTTATTCTTTTTTTTGACAATGAAGGGCGTTTTGTACGTCAGTTGGGACAGGAAGGCATTGGCGGGCGGCCGTTTCCGCCAGTGGAAGGAATCTATACGTCGCTTGATGATTCATTTGTCGTGGTATGCCGAGTTCTGGGGAGCTGGTATGTCTACTGGTTTGATGCGGAAGGCGTTTTCCATAATCTGATTAAGCTGTCGGAGGAGCGGATTCCTATTCCAGAGGATCGGGAGACTGCCTTTGGCTCAATAGACATGATCGCGGCAGCGCCAGATGCCCAGCGGCTGTATATCAAGGTAAACTATTACCGTGATTCCTATGATCAATCCACCATGATACGCACTGGAACCGAACCTGACAGTTCGGTTATCTGGCTTATGCGGGGTACTGATGGAAGGTATGAGGAGGAGTTGCTTGAAGTACCGTTTTATGAGGCGAATGGGAAGACATCTTCGGTGAAGATATTCTATTCGATGCTGGGTGTGATTCGGAACGGACGGGTGTTTCTCTATGCTCCGGTGGAGAATGGTTATTCCTTGCTGGTGTTAGGGGAACAGGGACGGTGGCAGGGCTTCATTCAGGTTAGCCCTGACGAGCTTGAGTTCAATACTTTTGCGCTTTCCGCAGACGGCATTCTATCAGCAATACTGGCCGGGACTTGGGATGTAAAGCTGGTCTGGTGGCGTACTGATAAGTTTATGGGCGGGACGTCATCATGAGTCAATCAATGTTGTTAAGCGCAGCAATGGCGCGGGATATGGATCAGGCGGCAGTGGCTGATTGGTCGCTCAGTCCATTTGCGCTGGTGGACGCTGCTGGCAGGAACTGTGCGCGTGTGTTTGTCGAGGCGTTTCCAATGCTGTTTGATCAGCGCCCCTATGCGGGAGTACGGCGTGTTATGGCGCTTGCTGGTTCAGGTAACAACGGGGCGGACGCGCTGCTTATGTTGCGGGCGCTGATTCTGATGGGGTGTGTTGACGCGGATGAGTGTGGGGCGCTGATAAACCGCGTTCCCGCGCCTGACAATGTCAGCCCCGCGGCTCTGGCGTTTCGCGCTCTTCAGGGGCTGGGCGTCTATACCAATACATACAGGGAAGAGGTCTGGGACGCTTGTATCATCATTGATGGTATAAGCGGTACTGGATTACAGGGTCCGCTTCGCGGAGATGCGGTAAGTCTGGTGGCAAGCCTCAATGCCCGCAAAGCCTCCGTTCACTTGCCGTTTGTTGTGTCTGTTGATGTGCCGTCTGGGTGCTTTGACGAGTGGCTGTCAGGTATGCCGCTCCTGCGGGCTGATGCGACTCTCGCCATAGAACCGCTCAAGGCGGCGCTGTACAAGCCGCTTGTTCGCGCTGCTGCTGGAACTATACTGCCAGTTGGCGAACTCTTTGCGCCAAAACAGATGGCGCTGTTTTTCCGCCGTACTGAACAGCGTATCGAACTGCTTGACTGGGAGGAGGCGCGGCAACGTATCCCGGTGATCAAGCCTGACGCCTATAAGTACGAGCGGGGCGTGGCGGAGATTCATGCTGGTTCAGTGGGGAGCGCAGGTGCGGCGCGGATAGCGGCGCAAGGCGCGCTTTCAGCGGGCGCGGGAATCACGCGACTCATTGTTGATGATGCGCTCTATCCGATAGTGGCGGCTAATGCTGGCGGGGCAATGGTTGTTCCGGCGAGTGTGGCGGTGTCAGAGACGTTAGCGTCGCGCTTTGAAAGCGACGCCATGTTGCTTGGTCCTGGCTGGGGGCGCGGTTCTGACCGCTTTGCTATGCTGGAGGCGGCGCTTGCGCGGGAGGCGGCGGGAGTGCCGCTTATTCTGGATGCGGACGCTATTGCGCTGGCAAAAGGGCGCGTCTTTCACGGGAACGCGATACTGACGCCCCATGCTGGGGAGTTTACTGCGTATACTGGTCTGCACAAGGAAGCTGCGCTTGCGAATCCCTATCCGATATTGACCGAGCTGGCGCGTGAAACACAGGCGACAATACTGTTCAAGAGCCATGTGCTTATTATTGCTGTGCCGGATGGTCGTGTTGGCGTTGTTGATGGCATGACACCAGCGCTGGGCGCTGGCGGCAGCGGCGATCTCTTGGCTGGCATCTGCGTAGCTCTTGCCGCTCGTATGAAACGCGCCAATACCTTCGATAGCTATATCTGTGCGACTTGCGCGGCCGCCTTGCTCATTGAGGCGGCGCGCAGCGTCAACGCCTTTGTTGACCCGCTTGACTTAGCTACACGTGTTGGCCAGCTTGCTGGGGCGGCGTGGCTTGATAAATAAAGGGGAGTGTATATGAAAGAAATATGGGAAATTCAGAAACCGTCGAAGGCTGTGTCGCCGGATAATGATGATGTGTGGGAGCTTTCAAGGCAGGGAAGCGCCATACCGCCTGAATCCGAGACAATCTTCTATTACTCCCGCCAACATAGGCTTGAACATTCATCAAGGGCGGTGCGGGCGCTGTATGAGCCTGATTCCGATACTAGACAGAGACGCGGCTTTCATCTCTTCAGCAGGCTTGCCAGTCACCCGTCCCAGAAAGTGTTATTCGTTTCTATTATGATCCTCGTTCTATTTATTTCGTTCGCCAACATCTTTACTGAACAAATGGGAACCAAGCGCCTCGGCGGTAACGTCATTACAGCCAAGGCGCAACGTTTCGATGGTATGACAATCGTTACCATACACAAAACTTTTAAGGAAGAGAACGTTGGCGACGTGTATAACGGCGTGGTTAATGTAGCGCTGGGGCCATCGCCGCGTCCTCGACCTTCAATACGGCAAAATCCCTTTGCTGAAAAAGACGTGGTTGTCGATGATGACCACCCCATTGTTGCCGAGCGACTCGAATTCACCTTTGAACCAGAGGAAGTATACGAGTTGTTACTGCCTTATGAGGCGCCGGATTTTTTATTAGCCATGCAGATTAGCGATAAAGAGCTTATTACCATACGGCTGAGAGCAAGGCGTCCATTTAGTCTTTTTGGTATAAATCTATAGCTATGATTCAATTTTACTTTTTATCAATAGTTTGTAATACGCTTGCCGGTTATGCCCTGACCCGCAATACCGATGATCTTGACGACATTGCGCGTCAGGCTCCATTCACGCTATCGGCGCATAACCTGCCCTTCCGCTTATTACTCGGCCTGCTGTCATTGGTTACCGGGCTGTTCAAGCTGCTATCCGCGATTGATCTCCCCTTTGCCGGTGATCTGATTCCGGCTCTAACGGGCATTGGCAGCGGCCTACTCTTGCTCTACGACTATTATGCTAAGACAAGTACACTCACGACCGCGTCCAAGCTGGGGAGCTTTCTGACCGAGAAGAACACCAAAAAGGGTTTTGGCGTGTGGTCATGCGCGATTGCGGCGCTACACTTTCTCTTTCCAGAGATGTTATTGTTTTAGGTATGAACATAACAAAACGCTCGGTTGCGGGCATAGCGACAGAAAACAGTAGGCTCTTCATAGCAAGACGCATCCCTGGCGGAGCTATGGGCGAAAAGTGGGAGTTCCCCGGCGGTAAGGTGGAGAATGGTGAAAACGACGCGGACGCCCTACGCCGTGAATACCTTGAAGAATTTGGCGTTGATGTTGTGGTAGGCGACCTACTCGCCAGCGCTGTTTTTGAGCATAAGGGACAACGCCAGCTTTGCGCCTACCGTGTTGCTTTTGTTTCAATGCAATTCACCCTGACTGAACACACAACATGGCGCTGGGCAACCCTTGAAGAAATTGAGGCGCTAGACTTTGTGGATTCAGACCAAAAGCTATTGCCCGCGCTCAAAAACGTACTTTGATGGAAAGACCAGCGTCCAAGACCGAGTAGGCTGCGCCGATGATGCCTGCGCTTTGGGGCGTGTTATTGCTGCCGGTACTGCTCGCCTCCTGCCTTATTGAAACCGATGTACCCTTCAATGCGCTTATGCGCCGCCAGCCAGCGCTTAACGCGATGCTCAGTTTGTTCAACGGCGACCAGGTGAACTCAAAGCGGGGTTCAAGCAGAAGCCCTCCGCTTGCGGTATCGGTGAACTGACGCCCATACCCAATCTTTACGGTATTGATGTCCTGGAATTTATTGGTTAGGTGATCGTCCTGAGCGCTGTATGAAACTACGGTTCCCAACTGTAAGGCTGCTGACACACTGAATACGTCAAGGAAGGGATAACTCACCGCGATACCGCCCAACACCATGTTCCACATCTGGGTATAGTTGATAACCGTACCTGAGAAGACATAATGGCCCCTTGTTCCATAATCGCCATACCCGTTCTGGCCGCACCATGCAAAAAACATATAGGAATAGGCGAGGTAAGTCTTGATCACAAGGAGCGAAGCTAAGGGCATGGACAGGCCAATGGAAGCATCCACCAGAGCGGCCCCGCGTGTGTAGTTATCGTGTGAGGAAAAGTCCGTCAGTTCGCTGCCTGTTCCCCGCCAGTCACGGTCTTCCATGACGCCGGTTTTGTTGGGAAACCCGAATCTGAACGAAAGAGCGGCGAAAGGTCCCCATCGCTGTATAGGCTTCAGGGGTGAAAACTCAAGCGCCGAGCCATAGTAGAAAAGCGGCTTCATATCCCAGAGCAACTGACTGTACAGCGTTTCTACGTCTTCTTTATAGACATAGACCTGTTCCTCACTCTGTCCGTATAAGAAGCCAAATGAGGCTGAACTCGACAGGGCATAAGAATCAAAAACCTTCAATGCCGGCTGGCTTGGGTCTTGCTGGGTTTGCGCACACAAGCCTGAGATACTGACCAAAAGGAGCGGAACAAGTATACTTCTCATGTAATGAAAGTTAGTTTATGGTTCTATATTATTCAAGTTTTACTGTTGCTTTTACTCTGTTCCTGTACCCGTTCCAATGAAGAAGCTCCGGTCATCCCGCCCTTAACAAATCCCCTATCCAGTTCGCTTGTAGGGTATGGCGTTGTTCGAGTATCCTATACCCATGTGGTTGAAGAGCCGACCCCAAACGCGCTTTCCTTGGGCTATTTACGGCAAGGCTCAATCGTACAGGTTATTGAGCGACGCTCAGTAACAAACGCGGAAGGCGTTACCGAGCAGTGGGTTTTGGTGGATGGCAATTATCAGGGTTGGCTACAGGGGTCTGTTATTGATATCTATGGCAATGAAGCACAGGCGAGAACCGCCGCGGAGTCGTTAACGAAATGAAAACACTACTTATCTGGCTTGTCCCCCCACTTATCGGGGCAATCATTGGCTATGTTACCAATGCGCTTGCCATCAAGATGCTGTTCCGGCCTCTCAAGGAGGTACGGCTCTGGAGTCTGCGCCTGCCGTTTACTCCCGGGATACTGCCCCGGCGCCGCCACGAACTTGCGGACAGTATCGGGCGTATGGTGGAGCGGGAGTTACTGACGCCGGAAATCGTGCGTGAACGGCTCAGTCGGCCTGACGTGCGGATGTCTATCAAAAACTCCATAGCTGGTTATACGCAAACCCTGCTTGATACCCCGATAGCTACGCTAATAGCGAAACCAGCAGACCCGGCTTTCAGCGCCTTTTTCACTGAACTGCTGCAAGGCTTTAGCAAGTCGCCAGCCTGTTCAGCGCTCATTGATTCCCTGCTCACGTTTTTAATCGAACAACTGGGCAAGGACAATGGCCTACTCAGCCACAGCGTCCGCGAACTGCTGGGTAATGAGGAAACCCAAAAACTAAAGGACAGCCTCAAACAGTATATTGAACAACGTCTCGGCGCTCAGTCCGGCGCGCTCGTGGAGCGCCTATCGCCAGTGCTGAACAACGCCTATCCTTCAATCACGCGCCTCTTGATCAGCTTCCTTCAGAGGGCCGAAGTTCACACCCAGCTTGAGACTCAAGGACGTATCTTTTTATCACATGCCATTGACAAACTGAATCCTGTTCAGCGTTTCTTCATCTCCGCCGGACAGTACAATCATACCCTTGCCGGGAAGATGCCGGAGCTCATCGATGACCTGATTCAGCAGGTGGATAAGCTGCTGGCTGATAATGAGATACGGGAACGTATCATCGCCTTTTTCTCAGCTTCAATGCGGAGCCTGATTGATACGCAGGATTCCCGTGAGCGTATGATCAGCTTTGTTGTCGATTTCCTCTTCTCCCACGCGGACACGCCGCTCAGAACCTTGATACAGAACATCAGCCACAAGGATACGCAGGAACTTAGCCGGAAGCTCTTTGACTTTATCAAGAAACACCTTGCCGCTGGCGACCTTTCGTTTATACCCCGCTTCTTCAAGAGATTTATCCAAAGCCACCCCGACATGACTCTAGCCGTCGTCCTGTCTGTGGATACGGCAAAGAAAGGAGCGCTTGACACCTTGCTCTGCGATAAGCTCTTGTCCATTGCGGATGAGCAGATCGGGGCGGCGCTTACCTCCATCAACGTGCGAGCACTCGTATCCGAGCGGATTGATTCCCTTGATATGCTGCGGGTTGAACACATTGTGCTTGATGTCATGGTGAACCAGCTCCAGTGGATCAACGTCTTCGGCGCTATACTTGGCGCGATCATTGGGGTGTTTCAAGCCTGCTTCTCATGGTTAACTCGCGTATTGTAGGATGTTCAGTTCTCAGTAACAGTGTCGACTCCATACCACACGGCAATGGAATATTGAAGTTGTCTCTGTAGAAGCGTATAATAGGTACTGGAATCAAGCTCTCCGTGAAAGAGACGCTGAATCCCGCTCCGGGCGAGCGTGTGGATTGTAAAGAAACAATATAACAAGGAGTTATTACTATGGACTTTGTAAAAGAAATGCGTGAAAAGGCAAAGAAGCTACAAAAGAAGCTGGTTTTGCCGGAAGGTACAGAACCGCGTACGATTAAGGCAGCGCGGATACTCGTGGACGAAAGTCTCGCCGCCTCGGTAACGCTGGTGGGCGAGGAGGCTGAGGTACGAAAAGCCGCCGAAAACGCTGGCGTGAACATGGAACGCATCCAGATCGTGAACCCTGCCACTTCGCCCTTACTCGAAAAATATGTCCAGGAATACTACGAAATTGGTAAAAAGAAGGACGAGGCCAAGATAAAGAAGGGGGCTGAAGTAAAAAACCCCATGACCGAGGAGAAAGCGCGGAAGGACATTAGCGCGCCATTACACTGGGGGGCAATGATGGTGCATACCGGCGAAGCGGATGCAATGGTTGCGGGCGCGGAGCATACCACCGGCGATGTGCTGGTTGCTGGACTCGCGATCATCGGAACAACGGTCAAGACAGCTTCCTCATGCTTTGTGATGCAGACCACTGACCCGGCATGGGGCGTGGAGGGCGCGCTGATATTCTCAGACTGCGCCGTGATTCCTGATCCTACAGAGGAACAGCTTGCTGACATAGCCACAAGCGCGGCCCAGTCGTGCCGTGAGTTTCTTGGCGTAGAACCGATAGTAGCTTTGCTGTCGTTCTCCAGCAAAGGTTCAGCATCCGCAAAGTTTGACGACGTGGGTCGGGTACAAAGAGCCGTTGAAATCCTCAAGTCCCGCAACCCGGACTTTGTGTTTGATGGTGAGTTACAGTCCGACGCCGCCTTAGTGCCATCAGTTACTGATAAGAAGGCGCCGGGCAGCCCTATACGCGGCAAGGTGAATACCCTGATCTTCCCAAATCTCGCGTCTGGAAACATCGGCTATAAACTCGTGCAGCGTCTCGGCAAGGCCGATGCCTTTGGTCCATTCCTGCAAGGCTTTGCGAAACCAATCAGCGACCTTTCCCGCGGCGCATCGGTTGACGACATCGTTACCACCTGTGCTGTTACGCTTTCGCGCGCGAAGTAGCAACACAAACGCGCAAAAAGCCCACCACATCGGTGGGCTTTTTCTGTAAGGAATTGGCTAAATCTTCTCAGCC
>JAIRMT010000079.1 GCA_031258505.1 Treponema sp. | reverse complement strand
ACGATGAGTTGCCGCGTCGCCCACGGACAAGCGGCAGACCAGATCAGCCGGTAGCGCCCAGCCTCAACCGGCAGTTCACCCTCGCCTGAGCCAAACGGCGTGGTAAAATAGTTCTGCTGCCTGACAAACGCGCCTTTTATGTTGTTTGTTTCATCTTGAAACCATGTCTTATATGCCACGATTTTCCTCCTGTACATGTTCTCCGGCATGAGAAAATCGTGATCTGTCATGCCGTTCATTCCAGATCGACAGGTCTGGTCCCAAAGCAAGAATGGCATAGGGATTGCGCCCATGGGATCCTAACTGATAGCCCCGCTTGATAGCGTCAAAATCAGTGGTGTCCCCGAAACCCGGGGTCTGGTAGAGGTCTTTGGCGTAGTTCCAGAGGTTGGGGAAGTCGATGAGCCGGTTCCGGTTTACCTTAAACACGGTGTGATAGGCAATATCAAAGCGAGCCAAGGTTACATAGAGGCGGATGTCCGAATCGGTAATCTGCTCACCCAAAAGGTAGCGTTGGCGCGACAGCCGCTCTTCCAACTGGTCGAGCCGCGCAAAAAGCAGGTCATAAGCCTTTTCGTATTCAAGCTGGGATTGGGCGAAACCCGCTTTATAGACCGCGTTGTTCACTTCGTGGAAAAGGATCTCGTTCAACGTGTCGATTTCCGCCCGCAATGCGCTCGGATACAGGTCTGGCGCGCCCGGTTTATGGAAAGGCGACCACACCGTCTCCCAATAATTGGTTAGTTTGAAATAATCGTTATTCACGACTTTGCCGGTCGTAATATCCACCACTGCGGGAACTGTGGCTCGCCCGGTGTAACCGGGATCGGCCTTTGTGTACGCTTCTGAAAGGAAGCGTATACCCAAGACCGGATCAACGCCCTCTGGGTCAAGGGAAAATTCCCAGCCATGGCTCGTCCTGATCGGGTTTGCCGTACCGACGCTGATATGCTCATCAAGCCCCAGCAATTTGAAGGCTATGATCTGGCGGTGCGCCCACGGGCAAATACGCGCCCACAAGAGCCGGTAGCGTCCGGCCTCAACCGGTAGTTCGCCCACCCCTGAACCAAAGGGGGTGGCGAACTGGTTCTGCTGACGCACAAAGGCGCCGCTTTCTGAAATTTCATGCTGCAGCTCAGAGGTTGCAACCCGCGATTCAGAGGGCGCGGTTTTTATAACCAGTTCGCTCATATCACCTCATTGACTGATGTCGGAACCGAAATACTTAATCGACAATTCCTTTAGTTTTCCATTGGCGATCAAGGTCTCAAAAGCCCCGTCCACGGCGGCGCGGATTTTTTCTCCCTCAGGCGTACGAGGGAATAGAAAATAGGACTTGGGATTCTGTATCTTCTCCTGCTCCTCTTTGGGCAGAGAGATGAAATCAACGTCAATGCCGAATTCTTGCTCCCGCAGTGTTACAGAGACCTCTTCTGAAAGGATGAAGTCGAGACTACCGTCCGCGATACGCTGGTAGATTCTCAACGCATCTTCATCGGAATACGTGATCTTGATGGGATTGTCAGGGTAGGCTTCGTTGTACTCCTCTACAAAAAGCTGGGGGAAGGCACCGTCAGGGGTCGCAATGTCTGTTTTTCCACCCAGATCGTTTATGCCGCTAATGTCAGTACGCCCTTTGCGGACAACGATTCCGGTGTTGTTGTAGATGTAGTGGTTTTTGGCGAAGAGATATTTTTCCTCGCGCTCCTTGCGCCAACTGATGTTGTTCACACCGATCTGATACCGCCCGGAGTCAAGCCCCACAAAGATGCTGGGGAACTCGGTTACCTCAACCTTAAACGTATATTGAGGCAACAGTTCATCCACAGCCGCGATGACGGCGCTGTCATAGCCGTCAAGCGTACCGTCCGGGTTCGTCCACCCGTAAGGTACGGGTCCGCCGGCGGTGCCGACTGTGATAGTTGTTACCCCGGGCGTCTCTTCCTGCTTGGCGCTCGCAAAAACAGAAGCGGCCAACCCAATGGCTATTGCAACAGCCATAAGTTTTTTCATTTCTCTTCTCCTTCTTCCTTAAAAATTAAAGAAGTGTAAAATATATATAAAAACCTTCCGGTTTTATATCATGTAATCATGAAGCGAGACCAATGAGACAAACTGTTTGGTACGCTCCTGTTTCGGACTGAAAAAAATATCACGGGGAGAGCCTTCCTCCAGAATTACGCCGTCATCAATGAATATAACGTGATGCGCGATGTCATTGATAAACGTCAGTTCGTGAGACACGATGATTAGCGTGTTGCCCTCTTTGGCCACATCCTGAATGACGCGAAGCACTTCTCCCACCATCTCTGGATCCAGCGCCGAGGTCGGTTCGTCAAACAGAATAATCTCTGGTCTCAGCGCCATTGCGCGGGCAATAGCGACGCGCTGCTGCTGTCCGCCTGAAAGCTGGGATGGATAGTGGCCCATCCTGTAGGAAAGCCCCACCTTAGCAAGGTAGTGTTCGGCCTGTTCCTTTGCCTCGGCCTTGTTTTTTTTCTGTACCACCAACAAGCCTTCCATCACATTTTCAAGAGCGGTCTTGTATTTGAAAAGGTTGAACTGCTGGAACACCATCGCCGTAGCCCGGCGCACCTTCATAATCTCCTCTTTTTTCACTCTGGTCATATCAAAGTCAAGAGTTCCAAAACGGAAATGTCCGGCATCAGGAATCTCCAGCAGGTTGAGGCAGCGCAGGAGCGTCGACTTTCCCGATCCGGACGCGCCGATGATCCCGACCACCTGTCCGGGGAGAATCGTCATATTGATGCCTTTAAGCACTTCGAGGTGATGAAACTGCTTTTTTAACCCATCAACCTGCAACATGCGGCGCCTCCCTTTCATTGCATCGCAGCCGTTTTTCCGCCCAGCGCAAAAAACGGGATAAAATACTCGTAACCAGAAAATAGATGATCGCCAGAGTAAGGTACATTTCAAAGTAACGGAAATTCCGCGAGGCCAAAAGTCTCCCTGCCGCTGTCATCTCCACCACAGCCGTTACAAACACAAGTGAAGTTCCCTTGATAAGCCCGATGAGCGAATTTCCCAGAGACGGCAACGCCACGACCAGCGCTTCAGGCAGGATGATCCGGCGCAGGGACTGAGGCGTGGTCATACCGATAGAAAGGGCCGCCTCCATCTGCCCCTTGTCCACCGACTCTATAGCAGCACGAATACTTTCGGACGAGTAGGCTGCCTCGTTGAGGGACAGGGCAATCAGCGCGAACACAATCGGTGCGATGCCGTTGACGTTGAACGTGGTACCGTAGGCGTGGTTTATAGCCGTGAGTATCATGGGGAGGCCGTAATAGGTGAGGTAAAGCTGTACCAGCACTGGCGTTCCCCGTGTAAAAGCCACATAGAAACGCGCAATCTGAGAAACGATTTTGACCTTCCTAATCTCCACGATGGCCACGAGAAACCCAATCAGCAAACTGCCTGCAAAAGAGACGAGGGCAATTTCCATCGTAATGGGCAGATATTTCAACACGTTCGGTATCTGCGTAAAAATCAGCTTAACATCAAACACTTTTCCCAATTCAATGCCTGTCCTTATATCTTACTATTTTCATGGGTAAAGTAACATAATCAGCAGAAAAGGTCAAGAGATCTCGATAATTTTTCACAGATTTTTTTGAAGTATAAGAACTGAGACTGTTTCAAAACCCCACATTGCAGGATTGGGCAGACCTCTCCCGCATCTCATCGCTCTGCGACGGGTTTTTCAAAACCGCCGTAAAACCTTGAAATAAAGATAGCTTGATATACAATCTCGTAGCCGTACAGTGCGAGGAATCAAGGTCTGTGGATATGGCGGCTCTGGCTCTTGGCAACAAGGGCGAAACCGCCGTAGGATACCGGAAACGGGAAGAAGCAGAAAATTTGTAGAACAAGCCGAGCGATTGGTCTAAGCTACAAGCACTGCCTTTAGGCATAGAGTTACTGAGCAAAGACAAGTTCTTCCGCGTTAAAAACAGGCCCATCAGTGCAGCAGCGGCGGTTCTGCGAACCACCGTTACCGTGAACTTTGACAGTACAGCCGAGACACGCGCCGACACCGCAAGCCATACGCTGTTCCATGCTGACAAAGCAGGGAACAGCAGCGGCTTTGCATAAGGCAACGACGCCCTTCAGCATGGGCATGGGACCGCAGGCATAGACGGCTTTGTAGTTCTGGGGAAGCAGCAAATCGGGTATCCGGCCACACCGTCCTTCACAGCCATCCTCAGTAGCCACATACAGGCGACGGGGATAGAGGTATTCAAGGCCGAAAGAGGCTGACTTGAAGCCCGCGTAGAAGTCATAGACGCGCCTGCCCCGCTTATCCAGCTCACGGGCAAACGCTGCCAATGGCGCAATACCAATGCCGCCGCCAATCAGGGCAATAGGTGTGTCGGCCTTCGCTGAACCATTATCCCACCATGAGTTACCAAGCGGCCCCGTAAGCCACGCTCGCTCTCCCGCGCGAAGTTGGGCAAGCTCCGCCGTGCCTGTCCCGCGTCTAGCAATGAGGAAATGCAGGACGATAGTTTCAGACACCGCGTCATTGGCGAGTCCGTTGGTGTCAGACGCCATAGTGCCAGACACCGCGCTGCAGGCGAGTCTATCCCAGCCCATGACACTAAAGGGGCGTGCCAGAAACACCGATGAGCGTTCCGGCTTGATGAGAAAAAACTGTCCCGCTTGAGGAACTGGTCCGTTCCACGCGAAGTCCAGTCGGAAAATGCTGTCTGGCACGATAGCAACCGGGGTGTTTGCAAGCAGTTCAGAGCTGCGACCTTGTTTCGCGGCCTTATACAGCGCAGTGATCATTGCGCTGTTCCTGTTGCAGCAACCTCGCTCGTACGGGTAACTGCAACGCGAATCGCGTCCCGCATCTTGATAGCAGCGTCCCGCGCCGCTGACGCCGCCTGCTCAAGACCGGGGTCAGCGCTACTGGCACAATTCATCCATGCCTTGAGAATGGAGCGCGAGGCGTTCACTACACCGCCATTGCCATTCCGCAAGAGAAGTGCCGCATCAGCAGCAGCCCCACCCTGAGCGCCATAACCAGGTATAAGGAAAAAAAGGTTTTTCCGCTGTTCCCGAATCCTGGCAGCCTCCTCGCGCTCTGTGCAGCCAAGCACCGCGCCAAAAGCCCCATAAGCATACCTGCCAATGCAGCGCTCGGCCAGAACCGCCAGCTTATCCCCAACCGCATCATAGAGCTGCCCGCCCGTTTGCAGGCGCAGGTACTCAAAATCCCGCATACCCTTGTTGGAAGTCCGCATAAGCACAAACGCGCCTTTGCCCTTAGTTTCCACATACGCCAGCCACGGCTCTATCGAATCCATACCCATATACGGAGACAGCGTTACAAAATCCGCCTCAAAGTCGCCCTCAAAGTGCGCCCGCGCGTAGCGGAGTGCAGTATCCGCTATGTCTCCCCGCTTAATATCAGCGATCACCAGGCCGCCGCATTCACGAATGAACTTCAAGGTTTTGGCGTAGACCTCAAGACCCGCAAGCCCCAGTTCCTCGTAATACGCAATCTGCACCTTGAAACAAGCCGCGACATCGCCGCACGCCTCAATCAATGCCCGATTATAGTCAAACACCGCGTCTGCATCCCGCGCCGCGCCGCGCCGCGCCGATACAGGTACATACTCTACCGCCGTATCAAGGCCCACGCATACAGGTCCCTTTTCCGCAACCGCCTCATAAAGTTTATCAATGTTATACTGCTTATTATGCATACCTGTTTCTTGACATCTCAACGCGGCTTAGTCAATGCTCGATACAAAGCGCTTTAGCGCGCGCTTTGCGCTTCCAGCAGTTTTGAGATGGTTTCGTAAGCCTGATCGGAGATTTCTTTGCGCTTATCCCCCTGAACATTTGCGCTGATCGGCGGGGCAAAACTTACGCTGACATCTGCGGCAACAATGCGATAGTTCTTCTCAAACACATCGTAGCTGCCGGTGATAGCTACGGGCAGTATCGGTACACCGGCTTGCGTAGCAAGCCTAAACGAGCCGCTCTTAAAAGGAAGCAGGCCATGGCCACGACTCCGTGTGCCTTCTGGGAAGATAAGCATGGCGCTTCCCTGCTTGATCCGTTGAACGCCGCTGTTAATCGTGTGGAGGGCATTGCGTATGTTTTTCCGGTCGATAAACAAACCGCCTATCAAAAAAATCCAGATGTTAAGAACGGGAATCAGAGCAAGTTCCTTCTTGGCGATAAACCCAACTGGCCTTCCAACCAGAGCCAGAATAAGTAGAATGTCAAAGATGCTCGCATGGTTACTCACAAAGCAAAGCCCGCCAGTTTTGGGGATATGCTCCTGACCTTTCACTGTAAGATGGCAGCCAATAATTTTGATGAGTAAAAGCGCCCAGCCATGGGCAACCATGTATATCATTATACGCATGGGTTTACGTAGTCCGCAAAGACTGAGGATAAACGCCAGAAGACCTATTGGCACAAGCAGAATCATCGTGATGGCCACGAAAATAAAAATAAGCGCCGTAATAAATAAACTCATACCGCCTCCAATTAAAGTTTAAACCCTAACACCCAGCTCCAGCAGGGTAGCGCGGGCTGCCTCCGCTGTCTGCCAAACATACGCCTTTATCCCCAGGTCATGCGCCTTCTCCACGTTTAGCGGCGCGTCATCGAAGAACACCACGTCTGACGCATCGCACTGGAGACGGTCAAGCAACGCCTCGTAGATGGCCTTTTCAGGCTTGATGAGGCGAAGCTCGCAGGAAAAGATACTCACATCTGGCAGACTGAACACAGACTGATAGTCAGCGCGTATCCGCGACAAAAACTGCTGCGCCATGTTGGAAAGGATGCCAAGTGTATAGCCAGCCTTCTTCACGTCCTCCATAAGCTGTACCGTATCTGGGTTTATGTGAGACCAAGCCTTTTCGTCAAGCGCCGCCATTTGCATGATACGCGCAGGCCACAGCGATTCTGACGATACGCCCGCAAACTTGAGTACCATTTGGTAGTATTCCTCACAGGAAAAGGTTCCGCGATCATACTCGCCTCGAAGCTGCCCAGAAAACCTGTTCAGCGTGGCTACGTCAATACAGCCCAGAGAGGCAATCTCTTTCCAATCCGAAGCTGTCGGCAGGTAGGAAATCACCCCGCCATAATCAAACACAATTACTTTCATAATAACTCCCAAAACGTGGCGGCAATGGCGCTCTGAAAGTCTGAGGCTCTGTGCCGCCGGGTAACAGTATTCTAAGACTTTTGGCGTGAAGCATGAGCGTTACATTACGCGCCGTACTCGCGCCGTAAATAGGATCACCCAGTATGGGATGACCCAGATGAAGCAGGTGTACCCGTAACTGGTGGGTGCGTCCGGTTCTGGGACGAAGCAACACAAGCGAATACGCACCCCATGAACGAAGCACACGGTAGCTGGTGAGCGCCTGCTTGCCCTTGTTCGTAGATACCGTAAAGCGTTTACGGTCATGAGGGTCTCGCGTTATATAGGTCTCGATAGTACCAGACGATTCTTTCGGCGTTCCCTGCACAATGGCGATATATGTTTTCCGCACCTGCCGGGTCTTGAATTGTTCAGCCAGAAAAGCCAGCGCCTCGTTGTTATACGCCGCGATAATAACCCCGGAGGTGTCTTTGTCCAGCCGGTGTACAATACCCAGACGGCTTTCCGGTGAACTCAGGTTTTGCGAACTGCGGTTCGTAGAACTATGCTCGCCATGTAGACAAAGACGCCTGAACAGCAGCGCGTTTGCCAGCGTGCCGCGCCGGTTTCCCGCCCCAGGATGAACCACCATACCTTGTTCCTTGTTCACAAGCACCACGTTTGCATCCTCATACAGTATATTCAGCGGCAGGTTTTCTGGAATAAGGTCAAGCGGCTCGCTTTCAGACCAGTTCAGTTCAAGCCAGTCTCCTCCTTTAAGCAAACGAGAGATTTTGACCAGCTTGCCATTAACTTTTGCCTCAATACAGCGTGATTTAAGCTGAGAACGACTCAGAAGCCCAAGCCTTTCAGACACATAGCGGTCAAGCCTAAGCGGTAGGGAAAAGTTTTCCGCGATAGTACCAGTGTATGAAGGCATACTTCCCTCACCTGGACGTGTCAGATAGGGGCTGTCTGATGATAATCGGGGTTTCACCGGGCTGATTTGGGGGAAGTTCCGGCTGCTTGCGACGTTTATAGCGTACAACGATGAAATCCGCCAGGGATACAGCCAGAGAAATCCCTATTGCTATGGTAACAGTGGTTTTGAGTTCATCCTGCGTCTTTTCAGCCACACCCCCAAGGTTAAAGGGCCAGGGCGCGTAAAGCATATTGCCATCATGGGTAAAAAAGCGATAGGTATCCACTCCGAAACTTGATATGAACATGGCAAAGGGGAATGCGCCAAACGCCACAATCTCAGCCCGCCGCAGTTCTTTCAGCCAGAGCGGAACACTCGCCTCAGTCTGAGCCTTTGTCTGCGGAAAGGCGCTCACCGCCAAAAAAAGCAATATAATAGAAGAAACTCTTTTCTGTATCGTTTTCATGTATGTCGCTCCCCGAACAAGGCAGTTCCAATTCTGATAAGCGTTGCGCCTTCTTCTATGGCAATCTCAAAGTCATTAGACATACCCATTGAAAGGCACGACCAAGCATAGTCAGGGAAACGCGCCGCTAACTTATCCCGCGCTCCGCTCAATGCGCGAAACGCCGCGCGGATAAGGCGCTCATCACTGGTGAATGGCGCTACAGTCATAAGGCCGCTCAACGCCAGTCCGGGATAAGCATACACCTTTTCTGCTGCATGATACAGGCTGTCCAGAGTGGGGAAACCTGTCTTGCTGTCTTCAGCAGTATGCAGTTCCAGCAGTACGGGCAGAGCTGTTTCCCGGCTATTAGTAAGCGCGCCAAGCTCATCAATGAGCGTCTCTCTGTCCACCGAATCTATGGCGTCGAACAGGGAAACAGCAGCCTTTGCCTTGTTCCGCTGCAGAGAGCCGATGAGATGAAGCTCTATCTCCGGCAGCCGCGCCTTAACCCCCCTGAACTTCTCCGCCGCCTCCTGAACCCGGTTCTCCCCAAAAAGCCGCAGACCAACATTCCACGCCTCTTCAACCTTTGGCAGGGCTTGGAACTTCGACACACCCATAAGCCTCACCTCAGAGCGTTCCCTGCCGCTGCGGGAGCAGGCTTGCTGGATACGTTCCTCAATACGTTCCATCGCTATAGCTATCGTCGTCATACTGCTATAGTACACAAGTTAGGCTGACTATAATAGAGCGCTCAAGCGCGATTCGCTGCTTTAGACATAGGATAAACGCATATAATCCCCAGACATTCTCCCATGCAGCTATAGACGCGTTCAAGACGACCAGAATACGACGATGAGGAAGCATGAGGCGCAAAATCTGCAAACGATAAAACAGTCAGCTCTGGCGATATTGTCAATGGTACAGAGTGTGAAAGGGATGAGATGCGGTACTCGTTGGCGAGAGCTGCGGTATACGCTTTTGCTGGGATTTGAGGAGCATAGCGAGACCATGTTCAAGCTGCTTAACGACCAGGCTATTCAGAGCCTCCTGCCTTAGAGACGCTCTAAGCCTTCCCTTAGAGACACTCTAAGCCATAGCTTAGAGACGCTCTAAGCCCTGCTTCCACGAACCGGCTGATTTCTATACGTTTATCCTAGCTTTAGACATAGGATAAACGCATAGAACTTCCCCTGCTCCCGGCGTGAGAAGACTGTATTAGCCATTTATGTCTCTGTTCTCCCGCGCCTAGACACGCATGTCCCGCGCCTAGACGCCTAAACTTGACCCACGGATTTATAAACGATACTCCCGATACGCCAGCAACATACACGGCTTCATTAACCCGCTCCATAACATAAGGCGCATACCTATTCATGACCATGAACTAGTAGCTGTTCATGGTCATGAACTAAGCCTGTTATGCCGACGTAACTAAGCCTGTTATGCCGACATAACTAAGCCTGTTATGTCAGCATAACTAAGCCTGTTATGCCGACATAACCAAGCCTGTTATGCCGACATACCTAAGCCTATTATGCCGACATAACCAAGCCTGTTATGCCGACATAACTAAGGCTAATATGCCGACATACCTAAGCCTGTTATGCCGACATACCTAAGCCGGTTATGTCGACGTAACTAAGCCTGTTATGTCGACATACCTAAGCCGGTTATGCCGACATAACTAAGCCGGTTATGCCGACATACCTAAGCCGGTTATGCCGACATACCTAAGCCGGTTATGTCAGCATAACTAAGCCGGTTATGCCGACATACCTAAGCCGGTTATGCCGACATAACTAAGCCTGTTATGTCGACATAACTACGCCTGTTATGCCGACATAACTACGCCTGTTATGCCGACATAACTACGCCTGTTATGCCGACATATCTAAGCCTATTATGCCAACATACCTAAGCCTGTTATGCCGACATACCTAAGCCTGTTATGTCAGCATAACTAAGCCTGTTATGTTGACATACCTAAGCCTGTTATGTCGACATACCTAAGCCTGTTCGACATAACTAAGCCTGTTCATGGTCGTGAACTAGTAGCTGTTCATGGTCGTGAAAGACGCGGTATATTATCGCCAGTATGACCAGACGTGAGAGGTATTCGCCGCGTCGGTGAGGAAATATCGGCAGGTAGAAAACAAACCTATTATGATACAAGCTGCTTACTATCCGGTCCCCTTCAGAGCCTCCTGCTTCCATGAAATGCGCTTCTGCGAACCGGCTGATTTCTATGCGTTTATCCTGCTTTAGACAAGCCTCCTATTGCGCTTTTTCTTGTTTCTCACTATGATAAAAAAATCACCTAACTAAAGCCCGTAAAGGATTAGCATGAGCTTGAAACTAAGTAAACCGATATATCTCGTCCTTAGCGTCGGGATGCTTGTATGGGCTTCCGGCTGTAAAAATAGTTCACAATCTGAAACAGCGCTGGAGCGGGCGCTCGTTTATACTTCTTACCGTGATATTCCAGGGGTAAGTGCGGAGGAGATTGCCGCTATTGAGGGGCTGCGGGAAAAAAGAGCTTCCTTTGTTTACGGAATGAGTCTGTCTACCGAGACCTTTTACAACGAAAAGGGTGAAATACAGGGATACACCACCCTGTTTTGCGACTGGTTGACCGAGCTTTTCGGGATTCCTTTCCAACCCGCAATCTATGACTGGGGTGATTTGCTTGACGGACTGGAATCACGGTCCATTGATTTCTCTGGAGAACTGACAGCCTCGCCGGAACGCCGGAAGACCTATTTTATGACTGACGCCATTGCTGCTTCAAACCAACTCATACGGATTGCCAGAAAGGAATCCCTTGAACCCAGAAGGCCCCTGCGCTGCGCTTTTTTAGAGGACACGCTCACGCCTGACTTGGTCGCTCCCCTCATTACCGAACAGTTTGAAATCGTGTATGTTAATAATTATGAGACAGTCTATAGGCTGCTGAAAGATGATGAAATAGACGCCTTTTTTGACGACAGCGCTGCTGAAGCCGCTTTTGAGATATACGCTGATGTAAGGGTGGAATATTTTTCCCCTATGGTCTATATGCCAGTTTCTCTGGCAACCCAAAACCCAGACATGGAACCTTTCATCTCAGTGGTACAAAAAGCCCTACAAAACAACGGTATCTGGCATTTAATCCGCTTGCATAATACTGGACAGCAGGAATACTTGAGGCATAAGTTCTTTATGCAGCTTAACGCGGAAGAACGGGCTTATATAGAACAACAGCTTAAAAGCGGCGGCGTCATACCAATAGCGGCTGAACCTGACAATTATCCAGTCAGTTTTTACAACAGTCAGGAAAAGCTCTGGCAGGGTATCGCCTTTGACGTGCTGGCGGAAATCGAGGCGCTCACTGGTCTTACTTTTGAGCAAGCCAATGATAAGTCCGCCGAATGGTTAACGCTGATGAATATGCTCGAAACCGGCAGAGCTTCCTTGGTTACCGAGATGATTCGTTCTCCAGAACGCGAAGGACTCTTCCTATGGCCGGACAAGGCGCTCATGATTGACTATTACGCTCTTATATCCAAAGCCAGCTTTCCAGACATCAATATCAACGAGTTGCTTTATAACAAGGTTGGACTTATCAAAGGCTCTGCATTCGCCGAATTGTTCCAGAGCTGGTTTCCCGGTCATGCGTATACTCAGGAATATCTCAGTCCAAACGCCGCCTTCGCAGCAATGGAAGCGGGTGAAGTAGACCTCGTGATGATTACACAGAATATGCTGCTCAGTCAGACCAATTACCACGAGCATACCGGTTATAAGGCAAACATCGTCTTCAACAGTTTCCATGAATCCCGCTTTGGTTTTAATCTAAACGAAACCCTGCTCTGCTCTATCATAGACAAAGCATTGAACTTGATTGATACGAAAACAATCTCCGACCGCTGGCTCCACAAGATTTTTGATTATAGCGGCAAGCTGGCGCGGCAGCTCACCCCGTGGCTTATCGGCGCTCTAGTCCTGCTCTGCATTCTTTTACTTCTGCTTGCCATGTTTCAGAGAACACGTCAGGCAGGCAAGCGGCTTGAACAATTAGTCTATGAGCGCACCAAGTCTATGGAAGCCGCAGTAAAGGCTGCTGAAGCAGCCAATCACGCAAAAAGCGACTTCCTTGCAAACATGAGCCATGAAATACGCACGCCCATGAACGCCATTATCGGCATGACCTTCATCGGGAAGCAGTCCGCTGATATAGAACAGAAAGATTACTGTCTTACAAAAATTGAAAACGCCTCCCACCATCTCTTGGGCATTATCAACGATATTCTGGATATGTCAAAAATAGAGGCTAACAAATTCGAACTTTCCCCTACAGAATTTAACTTTGAAAAGATGCTCCAGCAGTCAGTCAATGTCATAACCTTCAAGGTGGATGAGAAACATCAGAAGTTTAACGTGCATATTGATAAGGCTATCCCGCGAACCCTTATCGGCGATGAGCAGCGGCTGGCTCAGGTCATTACCAACCTCTTAAGTAATGCGGTGAAGTTCACGCCAGAACACGGAACCATTAGCCTTGCAACCCGCTTTGTGAAAGAAGAAAACAAGCTCTGTACCCTTCAAATTGCGGTGAGCGACACAGGCATAGGCATCAGCGCGGAGCAGCAGACCCGCCTCTTCAATTCATTCCAGCAGGCTGAAAGCTCAACCTCCCGCAAATTCGGCGGCACTGGCCTGGGTCTCGCCATTTCAAAGCGCATCGTCGAGATGATGGGCGGAAAGATATGGATTGAATCTGAACAGGGCAAGGGTTCAACATTTGTTTTTACCGTGCAGGCTGGCAGGGGAGCAGAGGAAAGACATAGTATGTTAAGCCCAGAGATAAGCTGGAGCAACATTCGCGTTCTTGTGGTAGATGATGACGTTGAAATACTGGACTATTTCAAGGAAATTGCCCAGGGCTTCAATATCTCCTGTGATAGCGCAGCCAATGGAATCGAAGCGCTTGAGCTTACCAAACAACGAGGCGCCTATAATATCTACTTCATAGACTGGAAAATGCCCGGCATGGACGGCATAGAACTCACCCGAAAAATAAAGGAGCAGCGCCCCCTTGATTCAGTGGTAATCATGATTTCCGCTATGGAATGGAGCGTTATTGAGGCTGAGGCAAAAAACGTGGGTGTACACAAATTCCTCTCCAAGCCGCTTTTCCCTTCCGCAATAGCTGACATCATTAACGAGTGCCTCGGGTTCAACTCGCTGAACGAGGAGAAGATCGAGCATGACTTGGAGGGCATTTTTAAGGGATACTCGCTCCTTTTGGCCGAAGACGTGGAGATTAACCGTGAAATCGTACTTACCTTTTTGGAACCAACCGCGCTTAATGTGGATTGCGCGGAGAATGGCGCGGAGGCTGTGCAGATGTTCAGAGCAAACCCGGAAAAGTATGACATAATCTTTATGGACGTACAAATGCCTGAGATGGATGGATACGAGGCCAGCAGGCAAATCCGGACAGTAGAAGAATCATGGAAAAGAAATAAACCAGAATATCCTCTGGGAATCCCAATCATAGCAATGACCGCCAATGTGTTTCGGGAGGATATGGAGAAATGCCTCAAGGCAGGGATGAACGATCACATAGGCAAACCTCTGGACTTTGACAATGTTTTGTCAAAACTACATAAATATCTGGGAGCTGATCGGCAAAGCCTATTCAGGTATCAGACTTAGCTACTGTATACGCGCCTTGTCCGTCCCGGCTTTTTGTTTCGGCAGATAGGTTCGCAGCGTGCCGAGTACCTCGACAATGTCCAGAGGCTTCCCCACATGGCCATCCATGCCCGCCGCTAAACACTTTTCAATGTCTTCACGAAACACGTTGGCAGTCATTGCGATTATGGGAACCCGCCGCTCTGCTTTCTCCAAGGCGCGGATTTGACGAGTGGCCTCATAGCCGTCCATCTCAGGCATCTGTACATCCATGAAGATCATATCGTAGGTCTCAGGCGCTTCCTTGAAGCGCTTGACCGCGTCAAGCCCGTTTTCAGCGCAGTCAATTTGCAAGCCTGTAGATTCCAGTAGTGTCATGACAATCTCCCGGTTGATCTCCATGTCCTCAGCCAAAAGAATACGGCAGTCAGAGAAGCTGTCCATAGGCTCGCCTTTCCCAGTTTCTGCCTGAACCAGATTATTCACTCCCAGACATTCGTTGATGCAGTCCGAGATGAGCGAGGGAAACAGGGGTTTGGGCAGGAACTTGTCAACCCCAGCTTGGCGGGCAAGGTCCTCTATCTCGTTCCATTCAGTCGCGGAAATCATAATGACCACAGGCTTTGTTCCAGCGCTGTGTTCCTTGATCCACTGGCAAAGCTCTATACCGTTTATCCCAGGCATCTTCCAGTCCACAAAGTAAAGGTCAAAAGGTCCCTGAGTTTCGATGAGAGACTCAGCTTCAAGCCCGTTTGCAGCAGTCTTGCAGACAATGCCCGCTTGTTCAGCAAACTCCGTAAAGTATTCCCGCACATAGTCCGCATCGTCCACCGCAAGTATGCGCAGGTTACTCCAGTTTATGCCCGGGCCCAGGAGACTCTTTTGCTCCTCCCTGCCCTTCTCCAACTTGACGATGAAGGTAAACGTGGCCCCTAAGCCCGGCTCGGATTCCACCCAGATACTACCGCCCATCATTTCCACGATCCGTTTGGATATGGCAAGCCCCAGACCCGTTCCTCCGAATTTCCGGGACGTGCTGGAATCCGCCTGCTCAAAGGAAGAGAACAGCCGGGACATCTGCTCCTTGGTGATCCCGATCCCGGAATCCTTCACGCTGATCCTGATAGTACAAGGTTCTCTCTGCCTTGTTGAATTGTCCAGAACGTCCTCTTCAGGAACAAGCCGGGCGTCCAGGCGCACAATCCCGTTCTCCGGGGTGAACTTCACCGCGTTGGAAAGAAGATTCGTAATGACCTGAGACAAATGTTGATCATCGCCGTAGAGAAAACGGGGAATAGCCTTGTCTATCTGAACTGACAAATCCTGATGCCGCTCCTCCACCCGGAAGTTGATCACATTCACCACCTTGCGGAGCATCTTCTCAAAATCGAATTCGTCAAAAGAAAGCTCAAACTTGTTCGCTTCGATCTTTGACATATCCAGAATGTTGTTAATGACTCCCAGAAGATGTTTCGACGCCTCTTCGATCTTGTTAAGGCAGTATTCTTTCTTTTCAAGATCGCGTGAAGTTTTCGCTATAGTGGTCATACCAATAATGGCGTTCATCGGGGTGCGCATCTCATGGCTCATGTTGGCAAGGAAATCGCTCTTCGCCTTACTCGCCCGTTCCGCCTGATTCAAAGCCGCGTCCCGCTCCCGCTCCCGTACGGTCCGGGCAATAGCGCCGGCAATCACGCTGCTCACGGTTCTCACAAGCTGTTGATCGCTTTCAGTCCAGACACGGGGTTCCAGACACTCCTCAAAGCTGAGTACCGCCCAATACATACCATCCACGTAGATGGGAACCCAGATAAAGGCTTTAACAGCCGCCAGCTTCATCTCTTCGTAGCGCTGGTCCTGACTCACGTCATTACATAAGATGGCGGGAACAACTTCTGGCTGGTCTTGGGGGAAGCTGTTGTAGAGCAGGTCGTTGAGGCTCTCGCCCTTGGGGATACTTTGGAGAGACTCATTGCTGCACCAGAAGTAATCAGGCCCGCCTGCTGTCGCGCCTATTTCAGGGAACTCCACAAGGATGCGGCTTACCTTCATGAATTTTCCCGTAAGCTCCAGGGTTTCGTTGATCAAGACTGTGGTATCACGGGAGGAGATGAAATTCTGGGATAGACTGGACATGAGTTCCTGCTGGATAAAGCGTTTCGTAAAAGCGCGATCCCTCCGCTGATGAATGATGAAATTCAGAATACCGCTGACAATCACAAAAGCAGTGGAGATGAACAGTACAATAGAAAGAAAAAGTACCTGCCGCTGGGTTATCAAGATTTCGTCGTCCCATAAGTCCACGCCCGCCAAAGCCACGACCGCTCCGTTCTCATCGAGTATCGGCGCAAACGCGCTGATAAGGCCCGTGTAGCCTTCTGAATAGTTCCCCAGACCTGTTACCACGCTTATCTTTTCAGTCAAAGCTATCAAGGGCGCATCTTCTCCCATGAGCGGAGGTGTTGCTAGGTTCACCGTATCTTCTGAAAGGTCATTATCCACGATGAATTGGAACATCCCATTATCTATAGGACGCATATAATACACAAAGAGTACGCCGGCGACTTCCCCAAAGTCGATAAGCCGATTTCGTATATCCTCAAAGAGCGGCTTTTCCATGTCTTCTGGAACCATGAGTTCCTGAAGCTCCTCTGGGCTAACCAAGCGGACCGCCATGCGGCTCGTTGCCTTCAGCCGGTCATCAATACTCGTCTTGAAGAATGTGGAAATGCTGTTCACCAGAACACTGGTGTAAATAGAAATAAGCAGCACGAGTAAGGCTGCGATGAGGAAAAGGATAACCGTTAGTTTCCCATAGGGCTTTTCTTTTGATTGTTTGGTAGTGTTCATTTTTTCCTAATAGATTACTCAGGTTCCAAAGCGCTGGACTTGAGAACCTGAGCTGATTTTATAATAAACGCTTTATGTCTACAAGAGCGCCGGTATGCGTCGCGCCCCATGCCTTCTTCATACCAAACTCCTTGTGCGTATAGCCCACCCAGCTATTTGCTATCCCGTTCAGAATAGCCGCTCTATCCCGTTCAGAATAGCCGCTCTATCCTATACGGGATAGTCGCTCTATCCTATACGGGATAGACACTCTATCCTATACGGGATAGACACTCTATCCCGTTCAGAATAGCCGCTCTATCCAACCGCTAGGGCGAGAAGGAATCAGTCATTCAACTCATGTTACGCAGGAAGGAAAAACGGTAAGAATTGGTCATCGAATGGACGCTAATATACGCGAAGATTCGCGTTCATTCGCGTCATTCGATGATCTTTTTCTTTCCGGCGCGTAAGGTGAGTTACTAAAGTTACTAATATGTAGAAAGAGTCTTGACGAGTTTTTAATTATATATATAATGCTTTTCAAGAAGCGCATTAGTGCGAAGGTGGATATTGATAATGAAGAGAAACGGCATGTCTAACAAACTCTGCCTTGGAAGTGTGGCGTCGAAGCTGCTTCCTGCTTCCTGCTTCCGTCCTGGGAGTATGCGCCGGAAGGCTCTAACAGCGTTTCTTGCCCTGACTCTGTGCGTGTGCGCCGGACTGCTTGCCGGGTGCGATTTGCTCACTCC
>JAIRMT010000077.1 GCA_031258505.1 Treponema sp. | reverse complement strand
GCAGATTGAACTTCAATCGCCGTAGATTGAAGCCTCATCGCCGCAGATTGAACTTCAATCGCCGTAGATTGAAGTCTCATCGCCGCAGATTGAACTTCAATCGCCGTAGATTGAAGTCTCATCGCCGCAGATTGAACTTCAATCGCCGTAGATTGAAGTCTCATCGTCGCAGATTGAACTTCAATCGCCGTAGATTGAAGTCTCATCGTCGCAGATTGAACTTCAATCGCTGTAGATTGAAGCCTCATCGTCGCAGATTGAACTTCAATCGCTGTAGATTGAAGCCTCATCGTCGCAGATTGAACTTCAATCGCTGTAGATTGAAGCCTCATCGCAGCAGATTGAAGTTCAATCGCTGTAGATTGAAGCCTCATCGTCGCAGATTGAACTTCAATCGCCGTAGATTGAAGTCTCATCGCCGCAGATTGAAGTTCAATCGCCGTAGATTGTGAATATGGCGGGCGGAGTTTGCCCCTCACCGCGTTTAGGTCAGATACACCGTCGCTTCCCATGGCTGAACCAGAGCTGCGGCAAGCTCGGTTTCAGCGTAGTTGCTGATGAGCAGACTGCCCCGACCAAAACCCGTTCCTGACGGACGGGACAAGGTCTCGCCGCTGAAGTTACAGAACACCAGCAGGGTTCTTCCTTCAAAACACCGGTGGTAGACGAAAAGACGCTCGTCATCAGGCAACAATAGCTCGTAATCGCCATGTACGATGATCGGATACTGCTTCCGCAGGGCGATTAGTTTCTTGTAATAAGAAAAAACCGACGCCGAATCTTGCACCTGCGCCTCAGCGTTTATTTCGACATAGTTCGGGTTAACCGTGATCCAGGGAACGCCAGTCGTGAAACCGGCGTTGGCGGTCTTGTCCCACTGCATAGGGGTTCGAGCGTTGTCCCGTCCACTTTTCCTGATGGCCGCCAGCATCTGCTCATGGCTGAAAACCGCGCTTTCACTGACCAACTCACGATAGGCATTGAGTGATTCCACGTCGCGTATATCATCAAGACTTTGTATGGGGAAGTTCGTCATGCCAAGCTCTTCCCCTTGATAGATATAGGGCGTTCCCTGCATCAGATGGAGACAGGTAGCAAGCATCTTGGCGCTTCTGACACGGCACTCCGCGCAGAAATCATCGCCGAAACGAGAAACAACCCGCGGCTGATCGTGGTTGTTCCAATACAGGCTGTTCCACGCCACGCCGTGGAGTTCAGTCTGCCACTTGCTCATAATTTTTTTCACATCGCTAAGGCGATAGCGGTTCTGGTTCCATTTGCCGGTCTTGGGATCAGCATCCACATCCATAAGTTCAAACTGAAACACCATATTAAGCTCATTCGCATCAAAACCCGCGAATTGACGGGCGGCGCTGGCAGTAACCCCAGGAGTTTCGCCAACAGTCATAATGTCGTAATGCGAAAGCGCCTCGCAGCGCATCTCCTGAAGATAAGTATGCGTGAGCTTGTCGTTGGGAATTGGGTCAACCGGCTCTCCGCTTATGGCAAGCGCTTCGTCCGGCTTACCAATAAGGTTGATCACATCCATGCGAAACCCGTCAATTCCCTTGTCCAGCCACCATTTCATCATGCTGAACACAGCGCTGCGTACTTCAGGATTGCGCCAGTTAAGGTCAGGCTGTTCTTTGGCAAAGAGGTGCAGGTAATACTGCCCCGTGCCTGCGTCTTTTTCCCAGGCAGAACCGGAAAAGATGCTCCCAAGCTTGTTCGGCGGCCTGCTGCCGTCAACGCCATCGCGCCAAATGTACCAGTCGCGCTTGGGGTTGACGCGTGAGGAGCGGGATTCCATAAACCACTTATGCTGATTGGACGTATGATTAACCACAAGGTCCATCACAATCTTGAGGCCGCGTTCATGCGCCGCCGCGAGTAGGCGGTCGAAGTCAGCCATGCTGCCGAATTCGCGGCTAATCGCCTGATAATCGCTGATGTCGTAGCCGTTATCCACGTTAGGCGATTCATAGATCGGCGAAAGCCATAGCACATCAACACCCAGGTCTTTAAGGTAATCAAGTTTTTCCGTGATACCGTTAAGATCGCCCACGCCCGAACCAGTCGAATCTTTGAAACTGCGCGGATAGATCTGATAGACCACCGCTTCTTTCCACCATTGCTTATTCATACTTTCATCTATAACATCTTGCGCTCTGAATCGCAAGGCGGCAGAATCCACAAACACATGATACAATAAACAACGGAGGCTCCATTGTCACTTAACTATAAGGAAATCAACCTGATTCTCTCTGAACTAGACCTGAGCGGTTTCCAGATACAGAAGGCAATACAGACTACTTATGATGTACTGGCGCTGAAGGTACACGGCAGAGGCGAGAGCAAGACCATACTCATCGCGCTGTCTCCGGGTGCGTGTCGGATTCACGAAACGTTTAATAGTATTCCGCGAAACGATAAACCTCTGCGTTTCGCGGAATTCCTCAATTCCCGTATCGTGAACGGCTGGATCGAGGAAGTGACCCAACTAGGCGATAATCGCATAGTGCGTATCGTAGTGAAGCTCGGAACAAACCGGTATCGGCTGTATATCAGACTTTGGTCAAACGCATCCAACGTGGTGGTAACCGACGAGGCAGGCGCGGTGCTTGACGCCATGCGCCGGCTGCCCAAACGAGGGGAGATAAGCGGCGGCCATTACGCGCCAGAGGATACGATGACGCAAACATCAGGGATACGAACAAAGGAATACGAGATACGGGAACTCCCGGACAGCAGCGGCAAAAAAACCTTTAACGAAAAGATCGACGCATGGTACGCGGAACAAGGCGGCGCGCTCTCCCTTGATGCTCTGCGAGAACAGGCGCGAAGAAACTTCGAGGGAAGCATTGCCCGTTTACAGGCGTCGCTGGAAAAACTGCGCTTCAAAAAAGCGGATTACGAGACTGCGGAGCGTCTGAAAGAGTACGGCGATCTCATTCTGGCGAATCTTGCTTCTATTAACAAAGCTGATGAATGGCTGGAAACCCAAAACTTCTACAATGGCGAAACTGTACGGATAAAACTGGACACGCGCAAAGGGCCAAGCGTGAGCGCTGAACAGTATTACATGCAATATCGCAAGGCAAAGAACGGCCTTGCCGAGATATGCGCTGAGATCGAGGCTGGCGAAAAGGAACTTGCGCGGCTTGAAAGTACCCTGAAAAGCCTGCTCGCCGAAAGCAACCCGCTTGTCCTGCACAAACGGCTCAAAACCGGCGGAACCCCGCCAATCAAAGGTAAAGGAAACGACGCCGACCGCAAACGACCCGGCCTTTCCTTCCGCCGCAACGACTGGCTCATCATTGTTGGACGCGACGCCACAGAAAACGACGCCTTGCTACGCCGCCATGTCAAAGGCAACGACCTCTGGCTCCATGCCCGCGACTATCCGGGCTCGTATGTGTTCATCAAACAGCGTTCCGGTAAAACCGTGCCGCTGGACATACTGCTTGATGCAGGAAACCTCGCCATCTTTTACTCCAAAGGCCGGAACAACGGCGAAGGCGATCTCTTCTATACTCCTGTCAAATTCTTGCGCCGCGCCAAAGACGGCCCCAAAGGACTGGTTCTGCCAACGCAGGAGAAAAATTTGCACATAAAAGTAGACATGGCTCGTCTCAAGGAATTGGAACAATGTAGAATAGAAAAAGAATAACTTTGATGAAGGATTTATACTGAAACTTATGGAGACAAACAAAATACTCGTTGTTGATGCAGTCGCTAATCTTGCCAAACTCAAGGCGCTCGCCTCTAAACAAGAGCATATCATCGGCTATCTGGGGCAACAACATCGAAATCGGCTCATGCACATCACCCGGCGACTTTCGGCAACCGGCGCGGAAGATCGAAGGCTCCCAGTACGGCTTCTTGAAGCACTGGAGCGTTACCAACCCCAGCCTATCGACGCTTCTGACAGCGACACCATCGACCAGTATTCGCCAAATACTGCCGTATGGAAACGCCATGAAATCCGCTAAAACCGTTAGAGGATAGTTCCCTAAAGCCCCTTTTTCCGCTATGCTTATCGAGAAAAATTTAACTATTCCACAGGAGCTTTTTATGAATAGGGTATACAACTTTGCGCCGGGACCTTCGACACTTCCCCTGCCAGTGCTGGAAAGAGCGGCGGCGGAAATGACCAATACGAATGGCACGGGGCAGTCAGTCATGGAGATGAGTCATCGGTCAAAGGATTTTAAGCCAATCATCGAGAAAACCGAGACTCTGCTTCGTTCTCTCATGGGCATACCGGCAAACTACAAGGTACTCTTTCTTCAGGGTGGGGCTTCGTTGCAGTTTGCCATGGTTCCCCTTAACCTTGCCGGAGTGAACGCGAGTGAGGCGCGGAAAAAGGCCGCGTATATTGATACCGGCATCTGGGCAAACAAGGCGTTTGTCGAAGCGGGCAAGTACGTTGAGGCGCGGATTGCGGCGTCATCCAAAGATAAGGCGTATTCCTCCATTCCGGCGGCTCCTGCCCCGGCTGCGGACGACGCCTATTATCACATCACCCTTAATAACACAATAGTAGGAACCAGGTGGGCGTCAGTGCCAGATACTGGTTCTGTACCGCTCGTGTCGGACATTTCGAGTTGTATCCTGTCGGAACCACTCGACGTATCCCGTTTTGGGGTGCTTTATGCTGGGGCGCAGAAGAACCTGGGGCCGGCTGGAACTACTGTCGTGATTATCCGCGACGAGCTTATTGGCAAAGCGCCGGACAGGACGCCGGTCATGCTGCGTTACGACATCCACGAGAAGGAAGGCTCAATGTATAATACGCCGCCCTGCTACGGCATCTACATCATTGGTCTTGTGCTGGAATGGCTCCAGAATCTGGGCGGAGTTCCAGCGATTTACGAGTTGAACACGCAAAAGGCCTCGCTGTTTTACTCGTATCTTGAAAGCTCAAAGCTGTTTAGTTCGCCCATAGACAAAAACTTCCGCAGTCTTATGAACATTCCGTTTGTGGCGTCGGGCGCGCCGTCTGATAAGCAGGCGGAACTTGAGGCGCGTTTTGTGAAGGAAGCTGCTGATGCCGGTCTCGTGAACCTCGCGGGACACCGGCTTGTGGGCGGTATGCGGGCCAGTCTTTATAACGCCATGCCGATTGATGGCGTGAAGGCGCTCATCGCTTTCATGGACGCCTTTGAAAAAAATTATGTTTAAGGAAAAAAGATGTTTCGTATTCAGACGATGAACAAAATCTCTCCGGTGGGATTGGAGGTCTTCCCACGGGCCAGCTACGAGGTGGCTGGCGAGCTTCCTCACCCTGACGCGCTTCTTGTGCGAAGCGCAGACCTGCACAGCATTGAGATACCAGCTTCGGTGAAAGCCATAGCCCGCGCCGGCGCTGGTTATAACAACATTCCGATTCCTGCTTGCAGTGAGCGAGGCATCGTAGTCTTTAACACGCCTGGGGCAAACGCCAATGCGGTGAAAGAGCTGGCCATTGCGAGTCTGCTCATCGCTTCCCGCGACATTGTGGGCGGCATAAGGTGGGGACAGAGCATTGCGGACAAGGGCGCGGCGGTAAGCGATCTTGTAGAAAAGGAAAAGTCGCGCTTTGAGGGACCGGAGATACGGGGCAAGACCTTGGGCGTGGTTGGGCTTGGCGCTATCGGCGTCATGGTTGCCAATGACGCGCTGGCGCTTGGTATGGAAGTCATGGGCTACGATCCGTTTTTGTCGGTGGACGCGGCCTGGAGCCTTTCGCGGCAGGTGTTACGGGCCGAAACCCTTGAGGGACTGCTTGGTAAAGCTGATTATATCAGCCTTCATCTTCCTCTGAACGAGACAAGCAAAGGACTTTTTGACGCGGAAAAGTTCCGGCTTATGAAGAAAGGCGCGCGCATTATCAACTTGGCGCGAGGCGGCCTGGTGAATGAGGCCGAGCTTATCGCTGCGCTGCAAAGCGGGAAGCTCAACCGTTATGTAACAGACTTCCCCTCATCTGCGTTGCTGGCTTGCCCCCAGGTCATTGCTTTTCCCCATATCGGCGCATCCACGCCGGAAGCTGAAGATAACTGCGCGGTTATGGCGGCGCGGCAGCTTATCGAATTTCTGGAAAGCGGTACCATACGGAATTCGGTCAACTTTCCCCGCTGTCAACTGGAACGGCGCGCAGCGCACCGCCTCCTTGTGGTGAATCGAAATATCCCCAATATGGTCGGCCAAATGACGACCATACTCGCGGCGGAAAACATCAATATCCTGGCTCTCATCAATCACCACCGCGACGAATACGCCTACAGTATTATTGATACAGCCCAAAAAGTCCCGCAAATAGCGCTGGAACGCATCATCATGGTGGACGGCATTATCAGAATACGGATGCTGGAGGGCTGAAACGTTCAAAAAGCGAGGTCAATACGTTTCCTCGCTTTTTATTGACAAAAAATCTTTCTTGACCATTGAGCCAATTTTTCGTATATTTTCACTAATTTCAATTTAACGGAGGAAATAACTATGAAAGTAAAGCCATTGGCAGATCGAGTTATTGTAAAACTTGAGAAGAACGAGTCGAAAACAGCAGGCGGCTTGTTTATTCCTGACACAGCCCAGGAAAAGACCCAGACTGGCGTTGTGGTAGAGATCGGTGATGACACCGAGGTCATCAAGGTAAAAGCGGGACAGAAGGTGATGTACGATAAGTACGCCGGAACCCAGATTAAACTTGATGGGGTCGATCATCTGATTCTCAAGATGGCAGACATCATCGCTGTTATCGAATAACGTGCTGAGTCCCCCGCAAGGGGGACTTTATAAGCGACCAACACTACATCGCCCCGCTTACCCGTGTTTGCTTGTTTATTTCAATCCACGTGCTCGTATGAAGCGCAAGAGCCTGTATCAAAATTCTATTCTTTAAGCAGCTTTACTATGTTGATGAACTTGTTTCTATACTTTTGACCCAGTCTGGAAAGCGGAGTTACCGCAAAGGCGGCGGCAACGAAGCAGCCGCAGCTTCCTCCTTTATATTTTTGAGTATACCCAGACGTCATACCGGTACTCCGGCATGACGCACCGGTACTCCGGTATGACGTACCGGTACTCCGGTAAGGCGCACAGGTACTCCGGCACGGCGCGGGGATTTGTTCCCCCGCATACGATACGCTTTCAAGGAGAAAGCTTCAATACTCCGCCATTTATGGCGGGGATTCTTTATTGAACACAATCTCTGCCCGCAGTTCCATAGACTCTTTTGAAGCAAAGGCAATATGAGGCGTTACAATCGTATTTTTGCTGTGCAAGAGCGGATGGGCTGTGTTCAGGGGCGGCTCAACCTCAAACACATCAATGCCCGCGCCCGCAAGCTGGCCGCTGTTCAGGGCAGCGGCTAAAGCAGCCGAATCCACCACCGGACCGCGGGGCGTTAATCAGGTAAGCGCCGCGCTTCATCTTGGCAATCCGCCCATGGTTAATCATGCCCCGCGCGCTGTCATTCAGCAGGCAATGCAGAATAACAATGTCCGACTAGGCGAGCACTTCATCAAGAGTGGCAAAGGTGGTATAGGCGGGAGGCATGCCTTTGGATTGAACTTGAATCATTACGCTTAACCAGTTCCTACAAAGTAAATGCTGCTGTCCTGCCGCCTACAGCACACTTTGCAGGAACTGACGGGTTCGTTCATTCGTGGGATTGGTGAACATATCCTCCGGCTTCCCCACTTCCAGAATTGAGCCTTGGTACATGAAAACCACCTTGTCCGCAACTTCGCGGGCAAAGCCTATCTCGTGCGTTACCACGAGCATGGTCATGCCGGCGTTTGCAAGGTTTTTCATCACGTTAAGCACCTCGCCCACCAACTCTGGATCAAGCGCGGAAGTCGGCTCATCAAAGAGCATGATTCGCGGCTCCATTGCCAGAGCGCGGGCAATGGCGACCCGCTGTTGCTGTCCGCCTGAAAGCTGGGCGGGATAGGCGTCAATCTTGTCGGCAAGTCCCACACGCTCCAGCAGCGATAGCGCTTTTCCTCGCGCCTCTGCCGCCGGCACTTTTTTTACATGAACCGGCGACAGCATCACGTTCTCCAGCGCAGTTTTATGCGGAAACAGGTTAAAGCGTTGAAACACCATGCCCACCTCAAGAAGCCGCAGGTTCCGCTCACGCAGAGACATCTTCACGACATTCACCCCGTTTACGCAGTCAAACAGCAAACTATCTTCTATATATATTTTCCCATTATCAATACGCTCAAGGCGGTTGAGCGAGCGCAGGTATGTTGACTTGCCAGCGCCCGATGGCCCGATAATACAGACCACCTCTTTTTGCTGAACTTCGAGTGAAACGTCTTTAAGCACCTGCAATGTCCCAAACGCCTTACTGACTCCGACGGTTTTAATCATAGACATACACGCCTCCGTTACTCATAGACAGAGTATCGCTTCTCAAGTTTATGGAAGATAAAGGAAAATACGGCTGTAATGATAAGGTAGAGAATCATTGCCGGTATGTAGACCAGCGCCGAGCGCGTGGACGATTCAATGTTCCGTGTGGCCTTGGTTATGTCTACCAGGGCAATCATTGAAACAAGGGAAGCGTCTTTCAGTACCATGATGAACTCGTTACCCACTGGCGGGATAAGCCGGCGTATGGACTGAGGAATGACCACCAGTCGCATGGTCTGGGCGTAGGACATGCCCAGAGCGCGGGAGGCCTCAAACTGCCCCTTGTCGATGGACTGAATCGCAGCGCGGATAATTTCTGCGCAGTACGCGGCGGAGTTAAGCCCAAACGCGATCCATGCGGGTATAAACCGGTCAAAGAACTGATCCCCTGTCCTGATGATGAAAATTGGGGACACCATAGGGAGCGCATAGTAGATAAAGTAGAGCTGCATAAGCAGAGGCGTTCCCCGAAAGAAAAAGATATAGGCGCTACAGATATGGTTAAGGATACGCTTTTTTGACATCTTCCCCAGGGCAAGAAAGAGACTCAGAACAAGCCCTGCGGAAACCGCCGCCACGGTCAAGAGAATCGTAACCCGTGAACCATCAAGAAGCTGAGGTATCCAGGCGAGCATTTTCCGCAGGTTATCCATATATCTACCTTAGTCTCGTACGCTGCTTACCATGTCCCTGCCGAACACGTCCATCGAAATGTTCCGTATGGTCCCTTCGGCAAAGAGTTCATCAAGCGCCTTGTCCAGCGCGGCGGTCAGTGCGTCATTGCCCTTTTTGAGGCAGATGCCAAAGGTCTCATCAGCGGGACCTTCCCAGACAATCTCGAAAGGGGAGTCTTCATCTTTGGTATAGTCAAACGCCACAAGACTGTCGCATACAATCGCGTCAACGCGCCCCAGCCTCAGTTCATCAAAACAGTTCATCACTTTGTCATACTCATACGGAGTGAAATTCACGCCCTCCGCCGCGAGCTTGGCCATAAAGATGTCTGAAGTGGTTTCCGCCTGATACGAGACTCCCAGACCAGACGTTTCCTGCGGGGTGCGGGCTGTAATCGCGGAGTCCTTGAGCAGAACCATCACCTGCGCATTCCCTATGTAGGGTTTGGTGAAGTTATGGCGCTGTAGCCGTTCATCGGTAATCGTAACCGCTGAGATGATGCAGTCGTACCTGTCGGTGTCAACGCCGGCGAAGATGCCGTCCCAGGCGGTGTCAATGAAGTTCAGGCTGAGACCGAGCTTGGCAGCCAGAGCTGTAGCCATCTGCACGTCAAAGCCAATGGGCGTTTTACCATCGACATCAAGGTACTCAAACGGCGGATAGCCAATCTCCATGCCGACGTTCAATACTCCCGGCGTCAAGGTAAGCCCGCTAGATGGCTGCCTGGCCGCATTCGCGGAAACAGCCCCAACCAGAACCAGCGCGGTAAGCGCTGTACACAACAATCGTTTCATGCAATTTTCTCCTCAAAATGGTATAAAGATACAAAAAATATACAAGGCAATGGGCTGAATGAAAAGTGGGTGCAGCGCTATAACAGGGTAAAATATCCAAAAAATCTCTGCCTCTTTTCAGCGTCCCTGAAACAGGGCATACGCCTCCTCGTTAGTCGTGGCGTTTATGATTCGTTCACGGATAGTCGCGTCCTTCAACACTGAGGTAATGGCCGCGAGGAAAAGCACATGCTGGCTGTCCCGTTTTTTGGGGGAAACAACCAGAATAAAGAGCCGCGCCTTTTCGCCGTCCAGCGAGTTGAAGTCAATGCCGGTTTTTTTGATACCAATCACAACATGAAGGTCGCTGACCCCATCAGTTTTGGCGTGGGGCATGGCAATGCCGTACTGTATTCCGGTACTCATGATTTTCTCCCGCGCCAGCACCGCGTTTAACACTTCGTCTCGATTGTACAGCTTACCGCGTGTTGCCAGAACGTCCACCAGTTCAGCGAGTACCGCCTCTTTTGTCTCTGCCTTGAGGTCAAGGACGATATTCTCCCATTTTATGAGGGAGAGCAGCTCGCTTGTGGACTCTTTTTTCTGAGACGCTGGACGGTCGGAGGACAGGGCAATCTTCTGAACAGCAGCCCTGATGTTAAGTACGACCTTGTGAACCTCATTCCGCGCAAAAGCCATATCTACCTTGTAGGTCTCAATATTTACAGCGCTCCCCTTCCCGATGATTGAAAGCACGACCGTATCTTTCCGCGCCTGAGCAATGCCTTCATCAATGTTGATCCGTTGGGTAAAGAAACCATCTTCCTTGAGATTCATAAGTAACATATCGATCACTAGGCTGGCGATTTCATCTGAGTAGAATTCCCAAGTCGCGTGTACCAGTTCATCGCTTTTGACTTGCTTTTTCGTACCTGTTCCGGGGAACTTGAGGGTAAAGCTGGAGAATAGGAACGCGCCGCAGGAGCTTATAAGGCACATAAGCATGACTGCCCCAAAAAGCCGCGCGTCAAACGCGCCGGCGACAAAGGCAAGCGACGCGATGATAATACTGAGTTCCCCGTGACTGCTCATAAGCGCGCCGATGCGGAGCGCGCCCCTTGTGTTAAAACCGATGAGCAGCGCTGGTAGGCCACAGCCCACGAACTTGGCAAGCGCGAGCAGAATTGTAAGCCCAAGCGCGAAAAGGAGTACCGGCATTGAGAAGAGCACCGAAAGATCGATAAACATTCCCATAACCGCAAAGAAGATAGGGATGAAAAAATCGTAGATACCGCGAATTCTGTCCTGAATGATGGATGCCAGCGAAGTTCTGGACAGGGACAAGCCAATGAGATAAGCGCCGCTCACGAGCGGCAGCTCAAACGCATCAAAGATGCCGCCAACAAGGAAAGCCGCGCCCAGGGCAAGCAGGGACAGATCGCTGGCGAAGCGCATGGTGTTGAGGATGCTGCCGAACTTTTTTGAGAAGGCAAGCCGCAGCGCCATGGCGCCAAACACGAGCCAGAGGACGATCTTGACCAGCATACTTCCGGCGCCGCCGCCCGCGATACCCATAATCACCACGAGCATGACTAACCCAAAGATATTGTCGGCGCCAGCCGCTGCAAAGGCGCTTATGCCCTCGGTAGTGTCTATCTTTTTCTGCTTCATTAAAACGTGGGAGCTGATCCCGACAGAGCTTACCGAGGCGAGCAGTCCCATAAACAGGCAAGGGAGCGCGGTGATTGGCGCTTGTAAAAACAGCGAGGCGACGAAAGTACCTGTGATAAACGACACCAGCGCCCCGCCAATACCGATGATGCTTCCCGCCACTGAATAGCGGATGAACATTTTTAAGTCGGTCTCAAGGCCCATAGCGAACAAAAGCACCCCAGACCCCAGTACGGCGCAGGCATAGAGTTCGGGACTGACCGAAATTGGCCCATCAAAACGCGGAAAAAGCCCGTCAAAGACACCGTTTATATGGAAACCGCCCAAGACGTAAGGCCCGATGAGTACCCCAACCAGCAGGTCTCCGATAACGAGTGGTATCCCGCGTCCCTTGTTGAGGTTTCTGACCACGCGGGTCAGTACCATGATAAGCGCGACTTGAATGACAAGACGCGAGACACGCGCTGCGATGGCCGGCTCAGAGTCGGCGGCCGCCAGAAAAAGCATGGGTGAGAGAAGCGCGACAAGCAGCTTGATTTGTTTATTTATTAAATCCACACGCTTGCATGGATCGCGTCTCTGCTCCTCCATGCTAAACTTTGCCCACAGGTTCATACGAGATCCTCCTAACAGAATGAGGCGTTCTTATATAACTCACCTTACGCGCCGGAAAGAAAAAGATCATCGAATGACGCGAATGAACGCGAATCTTCTTTAGAGAAATGCAATATTCGCGTATATTAGCGTCTATTCGATGACCAATTCTTACCGTTTTTTCTTCCTGCGTAACATGAGTTACATAAGAATGAAGTATTCTTGCCTTAGAATGAAGTATTCTTGCCTTAGAATGAAGTATTCTTGCCTCAGAATGAGGCGTTCTTGCCTCAGAATGAAGCGTTCTTGCCTCAGAATGAAGCGTTCTTGCCTTAGAATGAAGTATTCTTGCCTTAGAATGAGGCGTTCTTGCCTTAGAATGAAGCGTTCTTGCCTCAGAATGAAGCGTTCTTGCCTTAGAATGAAGCGTTCTTGCCTTAGAATGAAGTATTCTTGCCTTAGAATGAAGCGTTCTTGCCTCAGAATGAAGTATTCTTGCCTCAGAATGAAGTATTCTTGCCTCAGAATGAGGCGTTCTTGCCTCAGAATGAGGCGTTCTTGCCTCAGAATGAGGCGTTCTTGCCTCAGAATGAAGTATTCTTGCCTCAGAATGAGGCGTTCTTGCCTTAGAATGAAGTATTCTTGCCTTAGAATGGTTCATCCGTCTACTCGGATATGGTTTCCATGATTCTGATAAACCGCTTCTCATCTGCGGCGGGAATCCTTTATTAAAGCTCATAGCTAAGAGTAGCATAGATCGGGAGTTTTGAGAAAGCATTACACAAGAACCTGGTAGAATCCGCACTTGAGGTAGCAGGATTCGTCATAGCCGACGAGAATGGGATGATCCGGCGACTGAAGGCGGAAATCAAGCTGGAGAAGTCGGCGTTCAGCGTCAATGGCCGCGTCGCGTATCATGCGCTTAAAGCCGCTCTCGTCAATGGCCTGACTGCACGAACAGCTTACCAGAATGCCGCCCTTGTTAAGCAATTTTAAGGCGCGAAGGTTTATTTCCTTATAGCCGCGCAAGGCATCCTTGAGCTGGGTGTGTGATTTGGCAAAGGCGGGCGGGTCCAGGATAATGGCGTCAAAGCGAGTTCTGGCGCGCTCCTGTCCGCGCAGGAACTCAAAGATGTCGGCTTCCTCGACGCTGATCCGAGCTTCAACTCCATTGAGCAGCGCGTTTTGTTTAAGCGTTTCCAGCGCATCCCGCGAACTATCCACAGCCAGGGTCTGCGCTGTTTGCGCCATGTGCGCTATATGAATAGCAAAGCCGCCGGTATAGGAGCAGGCGTCAAGCACTATGAGTTGCCGCTCTTCGCGCAGACTGTTGCCAAGACTAGCTATGAGGCGGGCTGCGTGGAGATGATTTTCCTTCTGATCGAGGTAATGACCTGTTTTCTGGCCGGACTCAAGATGCGCCAAAAACAGAAGGCCGTTCTCAAAGATAACGACGCTATCCGGCGCACTGTCCGGCGTTTCAGCAGCGCCGAAGCGCTTGATCAGCCCTTCAGCCACTGGCAAGCCTTCTAGTTCCCGCGCCCGCGCATTGGAACGCTCGATAATGGCAGCGGGGAGACCAAGTCCATCATCGCTGCGCGCTCCTAGGGTTTCTTCCAGCGCCTCGAGGATCATATCCCGCCGCGTCTCCATGCCAACGGTGAGTATCTGGATAACCAGCCATGACAGCGGCGGGCCGAAACGCGCCTCAGCTTCATCAAAGTTATGGGGAAAGTCCGCAAGTGGCGCAAGGTCTGTTTGCACTGGCCAGCCCACAAAGCGGTCTACAATCAGCCCAGGAAGCTGGTCAGCCTCGGCAAACACCAGCCTCGCTGATTCGCGGCGTAAGTCATAAGCGGCTCGCCGGGAAATGGCTTCACGGATACGGCGCTTGAAAAAGCCCTTGTCCACACCTTCTTTGGATGGGCTGTAAAGGCGGGCAACGATTTTTGACGCGGGGTTGACAAAGGCGCGCCCCAAGTAGGTCTTACCCTCGCTTTCCACGTCAGCGAGTTCCCCTGGCTTAAGGCTTGCCACGCCGCCCGCTCCAGCAGTACGCCCGCTGCTGCTTACGATTCGCTCGATTTCGTTATCATAGACCCAAGGGTGTCCGCCGAGGATACGGCGTTCCTCGCCGTGTTTCAGAATGATTCGTTTCATGTGTTGTTTACCCATTCGTGTAAAAATTGCAGAGCGTACTGTTGGATTCCATCAAACCATGTATCAATAAACGCCACAAGCGCGTGGCCCACATAGCGGTAATGCCAGCTTTCCCAGCGATAACCAGTGAGGCTTTCGAGACCATTGGGGAACGAGAGTGACCAGCCGAAATCTCCCGCGTTGGCCAGAACCCAGCGCCCGGCGGCTGTGGTGGCGAAGGCATCGCTTATGGAGCCAAAGTCAACCACTGTGCCTAACTGATGCTGGCTGTATCCGGGTCGGGCTGATTCTCGGTCAGCGGTTTCCTGGCCGGTTTGCCGCACATTCCGCGCATAGACCTCAGCCTGATAAGTCTCGGAACGGTACGCAGAGGATGCGGTGAGGCGTATTCCGTCTTTCTGGGCAGCGCGAGCCATTGCCGCAAGCGACTCAGCAGCAACCCGACGCAGGAAAATATGCGTATTCCCCAGATGGTATGCGCCTTCAACAAGCTCAACCAGATCGTCAGGTTCATAGCCGGCGGGCAGAGCGTGTTGCTTGTCAACAAGGAACCAGAGGTAAGGGTCTTCGTCCAGCGCGCCTCGAAGGTCAGCCTGAAACTGCGCGCCGCCGGCCAGAATCCGCGCCTCGATGTTCTGGGGGATACGCGCCGCATTGAGCGCCTTGCGTAATCTGGCGTCAAAATTTTGTTCAGTCGACACCAGAACACGCTCGCGGGACTCCCGCTCACTATTGGCGCTCAAGGTTTTGGTGGCGCTTAAATATAAAACAATCAATATAGCGAGGCTTATGATAATATAACCAGGTTTAAGACGCCGCATGAGTATATCATCGGTAGAAGAAGCCCTTCTTAAAGAGATACTGGAAAAAATTGGTAATAACGTATATAATGTATATGTATGTTGATACGAAAATTTGGCGCGGCTTTAAGCGCTCTCTGTATAATTAGTATGCTTGCATCATGCGAAGATGGTGGAACCTTAGTGCTTCCCGCTTCAGAAACATACAAGGTAGACATTGTCCTAAACTCGCGCTCACGCTCCATTGAACAAAACTTTACTGAGAACCCCGTCATTAGGCAAGGTGATGAAATTAGTCCTTATTTACTTAACTTTAGCGCGGACGATCCTGATGTGCGCGGCTTGACCGTGTTCCTGAAAACCCCATCCGGCACGATTCTTGACGGGAAAGCGCATTACATCCTCAGTGAAAGTGCAATACGCAGGAATCAGGTTGATGGCGAGCTTGATCTTGATCCAGATGAGACGCTTCCAGAAACTGAAACAAGCAACGATGGCGTGGACACTGAAATCCAAACCCAGCCGGAGACTGCACCTGAATCCACGCCTGAATCTACACCAACCCATACACCTGAACCTATGCCCATACCTGTAGTTGAGGCATGGGGCAGGCCCCGAGGGGTAAAGGAACAAAGTTTTACGGTTGAACGGCTTGATCGGTACCTGCCCTCGTTTATGCTGGATACTGAGCTGGCTATTGGCCAGTACTTCTTGGTGTTTCAGGTGGTAGGGGCGAGAGCCGTGCTTTATCAACAGGAAAAGCTATTTTACTTCCTGGGCGACGCGGACTTTGACTTTAACGATATTCAGCGTTATCTGCCCGGGGTCGCTTCCATTACTCACCTGGCCCCGCCGGGAATTGCCATCATGTTTGAAGCTCAACTTAATTTTGATGAGCGGCTTGATCCGTACATAGTTTGGTATAACAGTAAGAGCCGCATTGGAGAGGGGAGGGTCGCTGACGGACTGAACCGTCTTATCTGGACAGTTCCCCAGCAAACCGGTTTCCAAACCATCAGAGCAGAGGCGTTTCCGTTTGAACCTGCGCAGAAAATCAGTGGCGAGATCAAAGAACTATCTCTAGCTGTATCATCAAAGAGCGAAAATAGAGGCTATTTTATCGAAGACGCCAGGCCTTTTGTCTGCTGGTATCAGTTTCAGAACAATCTGCTTGATGCTATCCAGCCTAAAAGCGCCCGAAACTATCTTGTCGTGGACGGCGATGCTTCGCGCCTCCCCCGCTGGCTGCCTGTCGCCGATATCTACGGGCTTGTGCTTGGCCCGCGTGACCGGTATCTACTACCCCTCTCGCTCCCTCTTTCCACGGAAGAAGAGGAAGAACAAGAAAAACAAGGTGTAGGCGAACTGCTCTTGCATATAAAACCGCTCAGGGATGGAGCCATCTTTAAGGCGGAGTTTAACACCAAGTCCGATACGGTAGAACTGAACTGTTCTTTTATCGCGGGAAAACCAGTGTTACTCCTTAGCGCGGGGGAACTAACGCTTGAGTCTTCTCCTCTTGCAGGCGATTCAAGCGCCCATGATCTGCTCACTTTGTCTATCAAGTTTAGCCTGAGTAAAAACATTTTTACCGCCAGCCTTTATGTAAAAGAGTTTAAACAGGAAACTGAGCCGCTAACTATCGCGTTATCTACCGATCTAAACGGGGAAGCTGTCTTTCAGCTTGGGGTAGAAGACACAAAAGAGGATATTGACGGGGTAATAGCAATACTGGATGAGTTTGCTGTAGCGTTTGAGCTGGAATCCCTACCCCCCCCCCCCCCTACAAGACTTGAAAATAAAGGAGTAATACAAGAAAATATAATGATAGAGGAAAAAATAACATTGGAGACAGCGACAACACATTCACAAGAGATGTTTTCTGAAGTAGCTGGTATTTCTCAGCCTTGAACACTTCTTATCTTATCGCAGCCGCGTTTGCGTTGAGCCTTATCGCCTGCGCTGGGGAAAAAGAGGCGCGGCTCGAATGGTCGCCGCCGCCAGCAGACACTCCTGTCGAGTCTTTCTCCATCATCGATCACAAGCCTCCCTCAATTCCTGAATGGGTGAGCCGCTATGAAGCTGGCGGCATTCAGGCAGTAGAAGCCATGAGCGCATATCAGAATAAATATGTCTTTGTCAGCATAAATCAGGGAAGTAACGCCAATGCCCTTGAACTATGGCTATCTGGCTTTTCAGTTTGGCAGGACTTTCCACGCCTCGTCAGTGCGCGGGTTCAGGCGCGTTTTAGCAACGCCACATCCTCTTACCCTGATGATGAATACGGCAACTATTTCGAGGCAAGTGTCAAAGTTACCGCAGATGCGGTCTACCAAGGCGCGGTTCGAGAAGATGATTTCTGGGTACTGAAACGATACTTTCTTGGTGAAGACTGGGATATCTATGAGTTTCTGATTCTGGTCAGTATTGATAAAATAACCCTTGGAACTCAGATAAACGCGCTCCTTGATACCATATCATTTGAGTCCCTGAACAAGGAACAAATGATTGCGGTCAACCAGTTGCGAACAAGCTTTTATGAAGGCTTTTGATAATTGACGATTTTGTGTATACTGCCTTTGGAGGGCTAATATGTATGATTTTATCTCCCAGATAAACCGCGCTGGACAGGGCGCATCCAAGTGGGACAACATGAAGCGAAGGAATCCCTCGGTTCCCAATGGCATCATTCCCTTTTCAGTTGCGGACATGGAGTTCAAGACTGCGCCTGAGATTACAGCGGGCTTACAGGCGTATCTGAAGGATTTGGCGCTGGTTTACACCAACCCCACCGAGGCATACTTTGAAGCGGTCGTCCGCTGGATGCGGGAGCGCCACGGCTGGGATATTCAAAGCGAGTGGATCAGCACCTCTCAAGGGGTTGTATCCGCGTTTTCTCACGCGATACACGCTTTCACTGGACCGGAAGATGGGGTCATCATCATGCCGCCAGTCTATTACCCATTTTTCTGGGCTATCGAACACAACAAGCGCCGGATCATCGCCAATAACCTGCGGATCGACCATGATCGCTATGTGATTGACTTTGACGATCTTGCGGCAAAGGCGCGGGACCCGCAAAATAAGGTTCTGCTCTTCTGTAGCCCCCACAATCCAGTTGGACGGGTCTGGGAAAAGGCCGAACTGGAAAGAATCGGCGCCATCTGCCTTGAGAACAATGTCCTCATCATCTCTGATGAGATTCACTTTGACCTCATCATGCCGGGCTTTACCCATACGGTATTCGCCACCTTGAGCGATGAACTCGCGGAAAACATGATCACCTGTACCGCGCCAAGTAAGACCTTTAACATGGCCGGGATGCAAACCTCTAACATCATTATCAAAAACCAGAAATTACGGGAACAATACCAGCAGGACACGGAGCGACAGCTCAACATTCTGGGGTATAAGGCGTGTGAAATCGCGTATACCCAGTGCAGCGGCTGGCTTGACGCACTTCTTGTCGTGCTTGACCACAACAAGCGTGTGGCAGAGGACTTTATAAGGCGTCATATCCCGCAGATCAAGGCGTTTAACCTTGAAGGAACCTACCTGCAATGGTGGGACTGCCGTGGTTTCGGCCTTAATCACCATAAACTGGAGCATTTTATGACCCATGACGCCTTACTTTTTCTTGATGAAGGGTATATCTTTGGAGAGGCGGGGCGAGGTTATGAGCGGATCAACCTCGCCTGCCCAACAGCGGCGTTGGAAAGTGGTTTGGAACGGCTAGAAGCTGCTCTTAAATCAAAAAAGATTATCTAAAGAGGGTTAAACTATGTCAGGAAATACATTTGGAACGCTCTTCTCCGTTACTACGTTTGGGGAATCGCACGGCCCGGCTATGGGCTGCATCGTGGACGGTTGTCCTGCCGGCCTTCCGCTCAAGCTCGAAGACATAAGCCGCGAACTCAAGCGACGGCGGCCCGGTGTCGGCGAGGCTTCCACGACCCGAACAGAGGCTGATGAACCGGAACTGCTCTCCGGTGTGTTTGAGGACAAAACCCTGGGAACGCCTATTGCCATCATCATACGCAATACGGACCAGTGTTCCAAAGATTATGATGAGTTACGAGATGTATATCGCCCCGGCCATGCGGACTGGACATGGGAGGCAAAGTTCGGGTGGCGTGATCACCGGGGCGGAGGCCGGAGTTCTGGTAGAGAAACCGTGGGTCGTGTCGCTGCTGGCGCGATTGCGAAGGTACTTTTGGCGCAACACGGTATCACAATTCACGCATGGCCATCATCTATCGCTGGTATGCCGGTTCCGGGCATGAAAGACCCGGACTTTAGTTTTGAGGAAGCTGAGAAAAACACCCTGCATGTACCTCATAAAGAACGCGCCGAGCAGATCAAGGAAAAGATCGAGCAACTCCGCGACGAGGGTGATAGCGCGGGCGGCGTGATTTCCTGTATCGCGGAAGGCGTCCCACCTGGGCTGGGCGAGCCGGTGTTCGGGAAACTCGACGCCTGTCTCGCAGCTGCCATGCTTTCTCTGGGTGCAACAAAGGGCATTGAGTTTGGTTCAGGCTTTGCATCAAGCTCAAGCAAGGGCGCAAACCAGAACGACAAGCCAGTGATATACCGCAAGATTGAGCCTTACCCAAACCTTCCCCCTGATGTACCGTCCCTTCGTTATCGAAGCAACAACGCCGGCGGTATGCTGGGGGGCATTTCAACCGGAATGCCCATTGAGTTCAAGGTGGCGTTCAAACCCGTGCCTTCAATCCGCAAAACCCAGACAACCCTTGATCGGGAAGGCCTCTTATGCGACCTCATTCTCGAAGGCCGCCATGACGTGTGCATAGTCCCCCGCGCTGTTCCAGTGGTGGAAGCCATGACCGCCCTTGTGCTGGCCGACCTTCTGCTCTTAAGCCTGGGTAATCGCTTATAGTTGAGGAAATATGAAAGACTTTGCCGCGATTGACTTTGAAACTGCTAATGAGAATCATTCCAGCGTGTGCGCTGTGGGAATTGTCATTGTCCGTGGTAGAAAGATTGACGAGAAATGGTACCGGCTCATCCGGCCTACGCCTAACTACTACTTGACCTGGTTCACCAGGGATATTCATGGAATCGGGTATGAGGACACAGTGAATGAGCAGCCGTTCCCAGATGTCTGGGCCGAGCTTGCTCCCCGTCTCGCGGGATTACCGCTGGTTGCGCATAACAGTTCTTTTGACGAAAGCTGTTTGCGTTCTGTGCATAGGGTGTATGACATGGACTATCCGGGCTATGAGTTCCACTGCACCTGTCAGGCGGCGAGGCGGATTTTCGGGAAGGACCTGCCCAACCACAAGTTGCCGACTGTGGCCCTGCGCTGCGGGTATGACCTTACCCAGCACCACTATGCGCTGGCGGACGCAGAAGCATGCGCGGTAATCGCCATGCAAGTGTTTCCTAACTAGAGTATCTTTGTTATCATAAATTTTATGAAAGTGCTTACTTTTCTATTCTTTTGTTTGACAGGATTAAGAGGCTTATTCCTGTATGCTGATGAAACAATGCCTATGGCGAGGGCGACGCTTGAAGTCCCCAGAATCAATTCCCTTGCCGCAGTACTCATGGATGCGACAACCGGGGAACTGCTCTACGCTAAAAACGAAAACTATGTGATTCCACCAGCGTCTCTGACCAAGCTTATGACAATTCACATTGCCCTAAGCGAAGTAGCCGCAGGCCGCGCGTCTCTTGATGACATTGTTGCGCTTCCCCCTGAATCATGGGCAAGTAATCAACCCAGAGGCTCAAGCCTCATGTTTTTGAACGTGGGGCAAACCGTTACCCTGAGAGAACTTATTCTGGGACTGGTGATTCCATCGGGGAATGACGCGGCAGTGGCGGTTGCCCTGCATTTTGATCCAAGTATAGAAGCGTTTGCCCAGCGTATGAATCAGGAAGCCCGAAACATGGGGTTTATCAAGACCTATTTTGTGGAACCATCTGGTATCTCGGAATTCAACGTGGTTACGGCGCTTGAGTTCGCGCAGTTCTGCCGTGAGTATGTGCGGCTTCATCCCGAAGCCTTGCAGGAGTTTCATACTGTACCCATGTTTGCCTATCCTACGGCGGATAATGTCGCGGAACGCTACCGGAACAGGCCCGGAACCATAGTTCAATACAACCATAACCCGCTGCTGGGAACTTTTGAGGGAACCGATGGCCTGAAAACCGGCTACATAGACGAATCAGGCTATAACCTCGCCCTGACCGCACAGCAGGGCGAAACCCGGCTCATATCCGTTACCCTGGGCGCGACAAGCTCAAGGGAGCGAAACGAAGATGGAAGCGCGCTGTTCACCTGGGGCTTTGAGAATTTTCACACATTGCGCCCGATCCCTGAGCCTCTGACACCATTGCCAGTCTGGAAAGGTAAAACCGATGAAGTGAGCGTTGCCCCCAGTGAGCAGCTGGAGTTCACCACCTTCACCGAGCGCGGTTACAATCTACGCTGGGAAGCGTCGTACCTTGATCCCATCGTCGCGCCGGTTCCTGTAGGCGCGACAGTGGGTGAACTGACGCTCTACGATTCGGTGGGTGAACTCAGGCGCCTTCCCATCATTACCACGACAGAAGTTGAGGAGGGCAATTTTTTCAAGCGCCTCTGGGATTCGATACGCCTGTTCTTTAGGAAGAAGGAGTAACTCACCTTACGTACCGGAAAGAAAAAGATCATCGAATTACGCGAATGAACGCGAATCTTCTTTAGAGAAATGAAATATTCGCGTAGATTAACGTCCATTCGATAACAAATTCTTACTGTTTTTTCTTCCTGCGTAACATGAGGGAGTAAAAGATTGACAAACCGCCTGACACGTTTTTGGACCATTGTTTATGCCAGCGAACCCATCGGGTCCCAGGGTTTGAGTGTTATAGGCGTTTTGTCCAGACAAGCCTGTTCTTCGCTGGTGAGAAAACGCTTGTTCACCACAATCTGGTAGAGATATTCGTTAAACCAATCGTCGGACATACGGAACCAGCCCTTTTCACCGCGCTCATCTCCCCAGCTATTCTCCACCTTCCAGCGATTCGGCTTGCCGTCAATCACATTGACACCCTGAAACACCATAGCGTGATTCATCAGGCTTTCGCTATACTCAAGACGCGCCGCCTTGTCCAGAGGAAAGGGTGTGGAAAACAGATTTTCAACATCAAAGGCGTCAAGGCTGAGAAGGCCGCGTTCTATATCGAGCATCTGCCCCACATCGCTCCCAAACCAAACCGCTTCCCCGCTCTCAAGCTGGGCAAGAGCGGCGCGTTTCAGGTTTTCCACCGGCAGATTAAGATAGCGCACGGGCGCGCCGCCAATGACATTGCCGAGATAGGCTACTGTGTATGTCGTGTAAAAGGGCTTATCTGATGTGGGCGCATTGATGAGGCTCACATAGTCGTCGAGCTTCTTGCCAACATACTTATCATAAAACGCTTTGGGCGTGATGTTGAGATCACGGGTGTAGATACCGGGCTGCGCGTCCTTTTCCTTCCCGCGCACCTCGAAGTCAAAGCGCTCCGGCGGTGTTCCCAGACAGATGCACAGCATATTGAATATGGTCGCCAGCATTTCTTCCTTGCGGACGCGCAGCTTGTCGATACTTGCGCCGTATTGATAGGCGTTCCGCAGTTCCCGCGCAAATTCCCGCGCCTTGAGCGTCAGAAACTTGTTCATGCGGGCGCTGGCGCTGGAACTGAACGATTCAGGCATAACGCTCTTGGGAACCACGCCGTACTTTGCCACCAGCGCTGCAGCCATATCCCACTGGCCGCCGTCGGCAAAGGGCCCGCGCAGCAGCCAGTTGATGAGACGACCATCCACTTCCTCATCAAGCGTGTCCAGAATCGACTCCAGAAAGTAGTTGGCTTTCTCAAACTTGTCCCAGAAGAACAGGTACGCCTGCGACAGCTCAAAAGTTTTGAGTTCGCATTTCTTCATAACCTCAAGCCGCATGATATTGGTTGCGGCGAAGAGCCAGCAGCGTCCCGACGCCTTTTGCGCCGTGATGTCGCCAGTCTTGAGTTCTACAGAAAACGTATCTGGAGTGTTTACCGGCGCAGTGTAACTGGAACTTGCCGCGTCAATACCATGACTTGCCACGCTGTTCATGCGCTGACAGGCTTGCTTATCAGCGAGAAACGCTGCGCGTAAAGCGCTGACCTTCTCGATACTAATCTCTTTGTTCATAGTACCTTTATACGCGATCCAGCGTTTCTCGGATAGCCTTTGATTGCTTCATTGTTTGTTTCAATCCACGCGCTCACATGAAACGCGACAGCGCCCTTACCGTGGGATTTAATACCCCGCCCCTTGGGGCGTAAAACTGGGGGCGCGGGGGATTTGTTCCCCACATACGATACGCTTTCAAGGAGAAAGCTTCAATACCCCGCCCCTTGGGCTAAACTTGACCCACAGATTTTGCTGATTTGTGCTATACTCTCCTCAAGGTTGGAAACTCTGGGAGGGGCATATGGCACAGGAGAAAAGTTTCGATATGGCGGAAGAATTCGCGGATG